>DATAQE010000132.1:0-40065 GCA_036264835.1 Candidatus Elarobacter sp. | reverse complement strand
ACTTCACGTCGCCCGGCTCCAGACCGGCGGCGCGCCAGCGTTCGCGGTAGAACGGCGAACGTTCGTACGCCCACGCCATCACCGCTTGAATCTTGCCGAGGATGACGGCGTTGCGCTCGTCCTCGGACATCGTCTCGCGCGCGCGGTCCCAGTACTGCGCATCGTTCGGCGGCCGGTTCGACGCGTCGTACACCGGCGGCCACTGCTGCGCCCAGCGCGCCGGCGCGACGGTCTCGGCGCTCGTCGTCATCGCGCCCCCGCAGCCTCGCGGCGCGCGCGGTCGCGGCCGTACTCGGCGACGATCCGCTCGATCCCGCTGATCAGGTCCTGCGTCGAGGATTCGGCGTTGAAGATCTCGCGCACGCCGATCGCCTTGAGCTTCGGCACGTCGTCCTCTTGGATCACGCCGCCGCCGAGCACGACGATGTCCTCGACCTCGCGCTCCTTGAGCAGGTCCATGATCTTCGGGAAGACCGTCATGTGCGCGCCGGAGAGGATGCTCACGCCGACGACGTCGACGTCTTCCTGGATCGCCGCGTTGACGATCATCTCCGGCGTCTGGTGCAGGCCGGTGTAGACGACTTCCATCCCCGCGTCGCGCAGCGAGCGCGCGAGGACTTTCGCGCCGCGGTCGTGGCCGTCGAGGCCGGGCTTCGCGACGAGCACTTTAATGGGCATGAACGGGTCCTCCGAGGATCGTGAGCAACGCGTCGATCGCGTCGTTGCGAGTGATGTCGTGGTCGCGCAGCCGCTGCAGCACGGCGCCCGCGTCGGGTGAATCCAAAGCCGCCAGCGCCGCAGCGACGGCGCGGTCGCGCGCCTGGCGCACGACCTCGAAGCGCACCGCGCGCACGGCGTTCGAGTCGTCGCCACCGCGCTTCGCGACGATCGCGGTGAGCAGCTCCGAGACGCCGCTGCCGTCCTGCGCGATGGTCTGCAGCACCGTGATCTCGCGGTGGCTCTCGCGCACCATGTGCTTGAGGTCGACCGCGGTGCGGTTCGCGCCCGGCCGGTCCGCCATGTTGACGACGAAGATATCGGCGATCTCGGTGAGACCGGCTTTGATCGCCTGCACGCCGTCGCCGAGCGCCGGAACCGTCACGACGACGATCAGGTCCGCGACCGCGACGACTTCCAATTCCACCTGGCCGACGCCGACCGTCTCGACGATGATCACGTCGAACCCGGCCGCTTCGGCGAGCCGCACCGCGTCGCGCGTCGCCGGCGCGAGACCGCCGCCCGCGTTCCGCGACGCCATGCTCCGGATGTAGACCTCGGCGTCGCTCGCGTGGCGCTGCATGCGCACACGGTCGCCAAGCACCGCGCCCTGCGTGAACGGCGACGACGGGTCGACCGCGATCACCGCGACGCTCTCGCCTTCGGCGCGGAAGCCTTCGATGAGGCGGTCGACCAGCGTCGATTTCCCCGCGCCGGGCGGGCCGGTCACGCCGATCACCTCGGCGCGGTGCAGCCCGTTGCCGTGACCTTGCGCGCGCAGCGTCGCCAGCGCCGACGGCAACGGGACGATGCCGTTCTCGACGCCGGAGATCGCGCGCGCGAGGTCGCGGTGGACGCGGTGGGTGATCAAAAGACCGGCTTCTCCACGTACGTCCCGAAGACGGGCCGCAGCGCGTTGATGATCTCGCCGCCGGTCGCGCGCGCCTTCACGGCCGCGATCGTCGCCGGCATGATGTTCTCGTTGGTCTTCGCGACGCGGACGACCTCGTCGAGCGCGCGCTTCACCGCGTCCTGGTCGCGGTTCGCCTTGGTCTTCGCGAGCCGGTCGAGCTGCCGCTTCGAGGCGGCTTCGTCGACGTGGTGCAACTCGATGGCCGGGTTGCCGCTGTCGTCGCGGTACTTCGTCACGCCGACGAAGTGCACTTCGCCGCGCTCCTTGCGCCGGTGCAGGTCGTACGCCGCGTCGGCGAGCTCCATCTGGAAGTAGTTGTCCTCGATGCACTCCACGACGCCGCCGCGCTTGTCGACCTCGGCGAAGTAGTCGAAGCAGCCCTTCTCGATGTCGGCGGTAAGCCGCTCGATCGCGTACGAGCCGGCCAGCGGGTCGATCGTGCCGCGCACGCCGACCTCCTCGGCGATGATCTGCTGCGTGCGCAGCGCGATCTTCATCGCCGGCTCGCTCGGGATCGAGAGCGCCTCGTCGTAGCCGTTGGTGTGCAGCGACTGCGCGCCGCCGCAGACGGCGGCGAGCGCCTCGATCGCGGTGCGCGCGATGTTGTTGAGCGGCTCGCGCGCGGTGCACGAGACGCCGGCGGTTTGGCAGTGGAAGCGCAACCGCATCGACTCGGGCTTCTTCGCGCCGAAGCGCTCCTTCATCACGCGCGCCCAGACGCGGCGCGCGGCGCGGAACTTCGCGACCTCTTCCAAGAAGTCGATCTGCGAGACGAAGAAGAACGAGAGCCGCGGCGCGAAGTCGTCGACGTCGATCCCGGCCTTCACCACTTCTTCGACGTACGCGATCCCGGCCGCGAGCGTGAACGCGACCTCCTGGATCGCGGTGCTGCCCGCTTCGCGCGCATGGTAGCCGCTGACGTTCACCGGGTTGTAGTGCGGCAAGTTCTTCGCCGAGAAGACGATCGAGTCGCGCACGAGGCGCATCGCGGGACGCGGCGGATAGACCCACTCCTTCTGCGCGACGTACTCCTTGATGATGTCGTTCTGGATCGTCCCGGACAGCTTCTTCCAGTCGAACCCGCGCTCTTCGGCGGTGACGAGGTACATCGCGAGCAGGATCCACGCCGACGGGTTGATCGTCATCGAGACGGAGATCTTCTCGAGGTCGATCCCGGCGTAGAGATCGAGCATGTCGTCGACGCTGTCGATCGCGACGCCCTCGCGCCCGACCTCGCCTTCGCTGCGCGCGTCGTCCGAGTCGTAGCCCATCAGCGTCGGCATGTCGAAGTCGGTCGAGATGCCGGTCTGGCCCTGCGCGATCAGATAGCGGAAGCGCGCGTTGGTGTCGTCGGCGGTGCCGAAGCCGGCGATCTGCCGCATCGTCCAGGGCTGCGCGCGGTACATCGTCGGGTAGGGTCCGCGCGTGTACGGGAACTGGCCGGGGAAGCCGACGTCGCGGATGTAGTCGACGTCGGCGACGTGGTCGGGGGTGTAGACGCGCTCGAGCGGCGCGCCGCCGAGGGTGCGGAACACCTCGCGCGACTCGGGCCGGCGGGCGACGAAGGGCTGGAGCGTGGACTGCTCCCACTCACGGAGCTCGTCGGCTAGGGTCTTCTCGGGGGTCTGCACGGTCGTCGGGTACCTCCGCTAGATTGTATACAATCTTCTGATCGGAGAGGTCAAGTCCTCGTGCCGGGTGTATACAAAGATATGGCCATGAGCGCGCCGCGGGCGCCGGAGCAGCGCTTCGAGAGCCTCGTGGACGCGCTCCGCGAGGCGATCCTGACCGGGCGGTACGCCCCTGGTACCCGTCTGCTCCAGGAAGAGCTGGCCGAGGCGTTCGGGATCAGCCGGATCCCGCTCCGCGAGGCGCTGCGGCGGCTCGAAGGCGAGGGGCTGGTCGTGATCAGCCCCAACAAGGGCGCGATCGTCCGGCCGCTCGCGCCGAAGGACGTCGTCGATCTGTACGAGTTGCGGCTCGCGCTCGAGTCGCTCGCGCTGCGGCGCGCGGCGGAGCGGTTCGTCGACCTGCGCGAGATCACGAAGACGCGGCACGCCGAAGCGCGGCGCGCGATCGCGACGAGCAACCTGCCGGCGCTCTTCAAGCTGGACCGCGACTTCCACGCGGACATCGCCGCAGCGTCCGACAACCCGCATCTCGTCGCGGCGCTCGGCGCGCAGTGGTCGCAGATCATGCGCGTGATGCACGCGTACTTCCAGGTCGAGATGTATCCGGAAGCGGTGTGGGACGAGCACGAAGCGATCGTCGACGCGCTCGCGCACGGCGACGCCGGCGCCGCGGTGAACGTGCTCACGCGCCATCTCTCCGAGAGCCGCGATGCGATCCTCAGCCACCTGCGCGCGCGCGTGTCAGTCTGAGCGGGCGAGGATCCGTTCGCGCAGCTCGAGCGCCGCTTCGTAGAGCGCGTAGTCACCCGCGTACCAGGCCTTCAGGTTGGCGACCGCCGCTGCGCTGAGCGCGGTCTCGAACTGTGGCGGTGTCGCGTGCGCGCCCGCAAGATCGCGCGGTAACCGCGTCTCGGGCGGCAGCCCGAGCGATCGCTTCAGCGTCTCGAAATCCTCGTCGAATCGTGCCTGCCACATCACGAGCAGCAGATCATCCGCGCGCGAGCGCAGGTACGCGACCGAGCCCAGCCAGTACGAGAGCGGCGTCGCGACGTGGAAGATGTTCGCGATCAGCAGCTGCGCTTGACGCCGCCGCAGGTGATCGGGATCCGAGAGCGCCTCTGCGAGCGAGTTCGGCGTCGGGAACCGCGCGAAGCCTTCCTCGAGGACCGGCGTCCACTCGGCGAAATTGCGCGGGAGCCCCTTGCGCAGCCGGCTGTTGAAGCCGCTCACGAAACGCGCGACCGGGTCGCGGACGGTGAAGACGACCCGGGCGCCCGCGGGGACGTCGGCCAGGCGCGTGAAGTGATCGTGCAACGTGACGCCGCAGGAGTCCGGGAGGGCGCCGAGCGCGGTGCGCAACGCGCTGCCCGCAGTCTTCGGGATGTGCAGGACGTGCGTGCGGCTCAGCCGAGGCGGCCTTTCAGCACGGCGCGCGCGTGGGCGCCGCCGGTCGGGCAGCGCGTGACGGTGAACTCCTCGGCGATCGTCGAGACGATGAACAGCCCGCGGCCGCTCTCGGCGAGCGCGTCGGTCGGGAGGCGCGCATTGTGCTGGAAGCCGGCGCCGGTGTCGACGACGTGCAGCACCGCGTACTCGTCGCTGAGATCGAGCGCGACGTCGATCGCGCCGGGCGCGTAGCGCTTCACGTTGCCAACGAGCTCCGCGAACACGAGCTCCGAGAACGTGCGGTCGACTTCGGGGAGGCCGCGCCGCTCGAGCGCGGCGACGATCGCCTCGCGCGCCGCGGCGGCGGCCTCGCGATCGCCCACGTCGAACGTCCAGCGCAGCGCGCACTGGTCGCCGCCGATCGCGAGCAGCGAGCGGCGGAACGCGAGGACGAGCAGCGCGACGTCGTCGCTCGCGCCCGCGCCGCGCAGCACCGCTTCGTGGATCGCCTGCGCCGGCGCGCTCTCGACGTCGGCCTCGCGCAACGCATCGGCCAGCGCGCGCTCGCCGGCGATGATGTCGCGACCCGCTTCGATCAAGCCGTCGGTGTAGAGCAGCAGCGTCTCGTCCTCTTCGAGGTCGAGGTGGCTCGTCACGTCGGCGCCGCGCTCGCGCAGTCCGAGCGGCAGACCCTCCGCCGGCAGGCGCACGATCTCGCCGCGCGACGTGCGGCAGAGCGGCGCGGGATGGCCGGCGCCGGCGCACGCGAGCGTCGCCCAGACCGGATCGAGCACGCCGACCCACGCGGTGACGAAACGTTCGGGGACTTGCGAGCGCAGCACCCGGTCCGCGGCATCGAGCATCACCGACGGATCCGGATTGATCGCGGCCGCGCCGCGCAGGCTCTGCCGGATCGCGGCCATCGTCGCGGCCGCTTCCAGACCGCTCCCCGCGACGTCGCCGACCGAGACGACGACGCGGCCGTCGGCGACGCGGAACGCGTCGTACCAGTCGCCGCCGATCAGCGCCTCACTGCGCCCGGCTTCGTAGAGCGCGTCGAACGAAATGCCCGCGATGCGCGGCAGCTCGGTGGTGAGCGCCGCCGCCTGGAACGTGCGCGCGACGCGCCGCTCGCGCTCGTACGCTTCGGCGTTCCCGATCGCGGGCGAGAGCCGCCGCGCGATCTCGACGAAGAACGGCAGATCGCCCCGCGTATACCGCCGCTTCGAGGTGCGGTCGTAGACCATCGTCAGCGTCCCGCGGACCGCGCCGCCGAACTCGATCGGCACGATCAGCGACGACGAGATCCCGAGTGACGCGACCGCCGCGCGGTGCGGTCCCCGGATGGCGGCGAGGTCGTCTTCGGAGAACCGTTCGTAGACGATCGGGCGTTTCGTGCGCACGACGGCCGGTGAACCGGCGCGCGGGTCGCCGGTGAGATAGCGCACCTCCAGCAGCTCGTGCGTGCGCGCGTCGAGCTCGGGATCGCGGTGGTGCGAGGCGGCGAGGTAGAGCGCGCCGTTCTCGTCGATGAGGTTCACGACCGCCCAGTCGGCGAACTGCGGGACCAGCAGCGCGGCGACGGCGTCGAGCGTCTCGCGGACGTCGAGCGTCTCCGCGATCGCCTCGCCGAGCCGCGCGTAGAACGCCTCGCGCTCCGCGATCCGCCGCTGCGCCTCGGCGGCCGCGCGCGCCTCGTTGAAGAGCCGCGCGTTCTCGAGCGCCGCGCCGATTCGGCGCGCGAGATCCTCGGCTGTCGCGAGTTCGCCGTCGCCGTACGGATCCGAGCCGCCGCTGCGGCAGAACGTCAGCACGCCGTAGCACCGCCCGCGCGCCTCGATCACGACGGTGAGAAGCGAGGAGAGATGCTCGTCGCGCATGCGCCGGAAGTGCGTCTCGTCCGCCGCCGCGCGTTCCCACCACGTCGCATCGATGCGCGGAACCAGGACGCTCTCGCCGCTGCGCCACGCCGCCGCGATCGGATGGACCGGATGATCGAGCGGCGGAACCTCGCCGACCGAACGCTGGAACGGCCCGCGCCGCCGCGGGTCGCGGTGCTCGACCGCCGCGCGGCGCAGCACGCCGTCGTCGCCGACGAGATCGAAGAGCACGTAGTCGGCGAACGAGGCGACGGCGGCGCGCGCGACGGCGCGCATGATCGCCTGCGCGTCGAGCTCGACGGCGAAGAGCTCGTCGGCGCGCGCGAGGAACGCGTCGCGCGCCGCGACGGCGTGCAGATGGTCGATGTCCGTGCACGTCCCGAACCAGCGGGCGACCGTGCCCTCCGCGTCGCGCATCGCGCTCGCGCGCACGATGAACCAGCGGTACGCGCCGTCGGCGCGCCGCAGCCGCGTCTCGGCCTCGAACGGCTCGCCCTCGTCGACCGCACCGCGCCACGCGGCGAGCAGCTTCGCGAGATCGTCGGGATGCGCGACGTCGTCCCAGCGCCAGACGCCGCCGTGCACGCCGCGCTCGAGACCCGCATACCCGTAGAGCTGGCCGTTGGCGTAGTCGATAGAGCCGTCCGGGAGCGCGGTCCACACCATCTGCGGGATCGCCTCCGCGATCGCGCGGAAGTCGAGGACCGTCGCGGCCGTGCTCTCGAGGCCGCTCACGACGCGGCTGCCGCTCGCGAGCGGAGCGCGCGGACGTCGCCGTCGCGGACCGTGACGCCGGTCGCGTCGAACCATTCCATCAGCGGGACGGCGTACTTGCGCGTCGTGCCGACGGCGTCGCGGAAGCGCGCCATCGTGATCGGGCCGTCGCGCCGGATCGCGAGCTCGAGCCGCTTGTGGATCTCGGCGATCTGCGTCCCGCGGTAGACGTCGGCGCCGACCTTCACCAGCGCGCCGGTCGCGAGCAGCGTGTCGAACGCCTGCGCGAGCCCGGGGATCCGCGCACGCCGCAGCTCGCCGACGACCGTTTCGAGCGGCGCGGGGACGAGCGGCTGCGCGGGATCGACCGGGACGACGCGCTCGAAGAACGCGCGCTGCTCGGCGGTGAGCTGCGCACGGTGGCCGAGCGTCGCGTAGTAGCCCGCGCGCGCGACGATGCGGCCGTCCTCGACGTCGCTGGCGAGGAAGCGCACGAGCAGCTGCTCGTCGATCGTGAGCTCGCGCGCGAGCGCGAGCGAGGTCGTGCCGAGCGTCCACGGCGACTCGGTCTCGCGGCGTGCGAGCGACTCGTGCACGCGCGCGGAGAGCGCGTCCGCGGCGGGCCCGTCGGCGTACGCGAGCGGTTTCTGCAGCCGTCGCGCGGCGCCGTGGTCGGCGAGGTCGGCGAGGATCTCCGCCGCGCGCTCCTCGCGCACGTTCGCGCGCGCCGCGACCTCCGCGACCGTGTGCGGTGCGAGCTCGGCTTCGGCGAGGACCCGCGCGATCGCGTCGACCTCCGGCGAGTGCGCGTGGTCGGCGTCGACTTCGTCGTCGGACACGTCGCTCGCGGCGGCGCCGACGGTGCCGCCGCCGAGCAGCGTCTTCGGCGAGAGTGCGCGCACCACGAACGCCTCCCCGGGATACGTCGTCGTCGCGCGCCGCAGGTGCAGCGTCGCGTCGGCCGGCTCGCCGTCGGACGGCGGTCCGTGCTCGAAAACCAGCGTGCCGAGGATCTCCGCGGCGCCGAGATACGCGCGCACGTGCGTGCGCCGCCGCAGCATCGCGTGCGCGTCCGTTCCGCCCTCCGCCGACGGGTCGAGCGCGCGGAACCGCACGCGCAGCGAGGCGCTCGGAGCGAACGTCTCTTCGGCGAGCACCGCGCCGCGCCGCAGCTCGGAGACCTCGACGCCCGGCACGTTCACCGCGACGCGCGACCCGCCCGCGACGACGTCGCGCGCGCCGCCGAAGACCTGCAGCGAGCGCACGCGCACGTCGCGTCCGGGCGGGTCGAGCCGCAGCGCGCCGCCGGTGCGCAGCGTCCCTTGCATCAGCGTCCCGGTCACGATCGTGCCGCGGCCGGGCAGCGCGAAGACGCGGTCGACCGGTAAGAACGCGGGCGCGTCCGCCGGCCGCGGCGGCAGCGCGACGAGCGCCTCGTGGATCGCGGCGCGCAGCTCGTCCAGACCTTCGCCGCTCAGTGACGACACTGCGATCGCCGGCGCGTGCTCGGCGAACGTCCCGCGCGCCGCCTCGCGCACCGAGGCTTCCGCTTCGGCCAGCGACGCGTCGTCGACGAGATCGCGCTTCGTCAGCACGACGATCGCGCGCCGCACGTTGAGGAAATCGAGGATCGCGAGATGCTCGACGGTCTGCGGGCGCACGCCTTCGTTCGCCGCGACGACGAGCAGCAGCAGCTCCATCCCCGCCGCGCCGGCCAGCATGTTGTGAAGGAAGCGCTCGTGCCCGGGGACGTCGACGATCCCCGCCTCGACGCCGTCGTCGTAGCGCAGGTGCGCGAAACCGAGGTCGAGCGTCATCCCGCGCAACCGTTCCTCGATCCAGCGGTCCGGATCGGTCCCGGTCAGCGCGCGGACGAGCGAAGACTTCCCGTGATCGACGTGCCCGGCTGTCCCGACGACGTGCATCAGCGCGCGGCTTCGAGCGCCGCCGTCAAGTCTCCGTCGCGTTCGGGCGGGATCGTGCGCAGGTCGATCAAGACGCGCTCGCCCTCGACGCGCGCGACGACCGGCGGCGTCCCGCGGCGCAGGCGCGCGGCGGCCGCGTCGACGTCGCCGGCGGCGGGGCGCCACGCGAGCGCGACCGAGGGGAGCGCGCTGAGCGGGAGCGTCCCGCCGCCCGCGTAGCCGTCCACGTCCTCGGCGCGCAGGTCGAACGCCCGTAGACGCTCGCGGATCGCCGCGGCGCGCGCGCGCAGCGCGTCGAGCGAGAACGACAGCATGCGGTAGAACGGGATCGTCTCGCGTGCGGACGGATCGAGATGGAGCCGCAGCGTCGCGCCGAGCGCGGCGAGCGTCGGCGTTCCGACGCGCAGCGCGCGCAGGAGCGGGTTCGCGCGCAGGCGCTGCACCGCGGCGGTGCGGCCGACCACGATCCCGGCCTGCGGTCCGCCGAGCAGCTTGTCGCCGGAGAACGCGATCAGGTCGATCCCCTCGGCGACCGCCTCCTGCACCGTGCGCTCGGGCGGGAGCCCGTACGCGCGCAGGTCGGTGAGCGCGCCGCTGCCGAGGTCTTCGAGCACCGGAACGCCGGCGCGCCGCCCGAGCGCGACGAGCTCGGCGCCGGAGACGTCCTCGGTGAACCCTTCGATGCGGAAGTTCGACGGGTGCGCGCGGAGCAGCAGCGCCGTGCGCGGCGTTAGCGCGTGCGCGTAGTCGTCGAGCCGGACCTTGTTCGTCGCGCCGACCTCGATCAGCGTGGCGCCGCTGCGCGCGAGCACGTCGGGGAGCCGGAAGCCGCCGCCGATCTCGATCAGCTGGTTGCGCGCGACGATGACCTCACGCGGCGAGCCGTCCGGCGCGCGCGCGAACGTGTCGAGGACGAGCAGCACCGCGGCGGCGCAGTTGTTCACGACCAGCGACGCCTCCGCACCGGTCGCGGCGCGCAGCAGTGCGGCGAGCCGGTCGTAGCGCGAGCCGCGCGCGCCGGCGTCGAGATCGAACTCGACGTTGGACGCGCCGCCCGCCGTGTCCGCGATCGCGTCGATCGCCGCGCGCGCGAGCGGCGCGCGGCCGAGGTTCGTGTGCAGCAGGATCCCGGTGCCGTTCAGCACGCCGGCGAGCCCGCGCCGCGACTCGCTCGCGAGCCGCTCGACGACGTCCGCGACGACCGCGCTCGCGACCGCTTCGGCCGCTGCGCCGTGCGCGCCGTCCCCGTGCGTCGCACGAAGGCGCGCGTCGTCGAGCGCGCGGGTGACGTGCTGCTTCACGACCGGCGCCCCGAGAAGCGCGACGAACCGCGCAACGCGCGGTTCGTCGAGGACCCGATGGACGGCCGGGAGGCCGCGAAGCCCGGCGGCCGTGCCGCGATCAGGCAGTGATTACGACGCCGCGGCGAGATGCTTGTCGAGCATCTGGACGATCGTCTGCTCGGGCACGAAGCCCACGATCCGGTCGACGGCCCGTCCGCCCTTGAAGAGGATCAGCGCCGGGATCCCGGAGACTTGGTACTCTCCGGTGACCGACGGATTCTCGTCGGTGTTCAGCTTGACGAACGTGACGCGGTCGCCCAGGCGGCCGGCGACCTTCTCCACGATCGGGGAGAGCATCCGGCACGGGCCGCACCACGGGGCCCAGAAATCGACCAAGACGGGTTTGTCGGCGCCGAGCACCTGGGTCTGAAAGGTGCTTTCGGTGACGTCGGGGAGAGCGCTCATAACAGTGGGTTTCGTACCTCCACCTCCTCGGACCCCGCCGTAGGAGCGGCGGTTTCGGGACGGAAGGTTCGGCCGTGCGCCTGGTTCCGGTCGCCGCCGCTTCCGTGCTCTCCGCCGCCTCGGTGCTCGCTGCTTCGGTCGCGCCGGCGGTCGCCGCGCCCGTCCCGGTGCTGCTCGTGACGGACGTCGGCGACGCCGCGCACCGCACGATGCCGGCCGCCGTTTGGCGGCGGCTCGCGACCGACTACGTCGGCGCGCGCAGCGTGACGGCCGAGGACGGCACCGCGCTCCCCGACGAGGCCCGCTGCCGCGCCGCGCACGCGCAGTTCGCCGTCTTCGCGACGTTCGACCGTGCAGTGCGCCTGCCGGGGCTCGCGCAGGAGAACGATCGTCTCTATGGCGTCGCGCGCTTCACGGTGCGCGACTGCACGGCCGGCACGGTCTCCGCCACGAAAGTCGTGCGCATCGAGAGCGAGCCGCTGCCTCAAGCCGCGCCCGGCGACGCCGACGCGGTCGCCGAGCGCGCATGGGAGAGCGCGATCCGCACGACGCTCGCGCACGCGCCGCCGGTCCTCGGCGCTCCCGCATCCTCCGCCGGCATCGCGGCGTCCGCGACCGTCGCGCCGTCGTCGTCACCTGCCGCGACGACGGCCGATTCGCGGAACGCACGAATAGCGCGTGTCGTGAACGTCGACGGGGACAACGTCTACGTCACCAACACCGGCGAGTTCTCGCAGAACCAGGTGTTGCGCGCCTACGCGGACGCGGCGGGGAAGCCGTACGCGCAGCCCGCCGAGCTCGTCGTCGTCGAGCTCACGAAACGCTTCGTGATCGCCACCATCGCCGGGAAGAGCGCGCCGCACGTCGGCGACCGCGTCGAAGCGCTCCTCTCGAACGCGAAGTGAGTCCTACGGCTTCGGCGGCTCCTCGCCGGTGATGTCGGCGACGCGCTTCGATTGCTGGCCGAGGTTCGCGACCGCGATCACCTCGTCGCCTTCGGCGAGACGCTGCAGGCGGACGCCCTTCGTCGAGCGGCCGGCGCGGCGGATCTGGCCGACGGCGATCCGGATCACCTGGTTTCCGCTCGTGATCAAGAGCACTTCGTCGTCCGGTGAGACCAGAATCTGGTCGACGACGTTGCCGATCTCTTTCTCCTTCGCGAACGCTTTCACGCCCTTGCCGCCGCGTGAGATATGCCGGTACGCCTCGATCGGCGTCCGTTTCCCGAATGCCTGCGACGTCACGATCAGCACTTCGTTGCGGTCGTCCTCGACGATGTCCATCGCGACGACTTCGTCGCCGGGCGCGAGCGTGATCGCCTTGACGCCGCGTGCCGGACGCCCCATCGGGCGGACATCCTTCTCGCTGAAGTGGACCGCCATCCCGTCGTGTGTCGCCAGCAACACGTCGCGCTCGCCGGTGCTGAGGTCCACCGCCAGCAGCTCGTCGCCTTCGTCGAGCCCGATCGCGATCAGCCCGTTGCGGCGGACGTTCTCGAATTCGTCGAGCTTGGTCTTCTTGATGATCCCCCGGCGAGTCACCATCACGAGATACTCGCCGGTGTCGAACGTGCGCACCGGGAACACGGCGGTGACCAGCTCGCCCGGCGGCAGCTGCAGAAGGTTTACCAGCGCCGTCCCGCGGGCCTGACGCGTCGAGTCCGGGATCTCGTAGGCGCGCAACCGGAACGCGCGGCCTTTGTTGGTGAAGAACAGGACGTACTGGTGCGTCGTCGCGACGAAGAAGTTCCGGACGACGTCTTCCTTCTTCAAGTTCGAGATCCCGATGACGCCGCGCCCGCCGCGATTTTGCTGGCGGAACGTGTCGACCGAGACACGCTTGATGTAGCCGCCGACCGTCGCGGTCACGACGACGTCGGTGTCGGCGATGATGTCCTCGATCGAGAGCTCGCCCTCGAGCGCCTCGACCGGCGTCTTGCGCTTGTCGCCCAGGCGCTTCGCGACGTCGAGCGTCTCGTCGCGGACGACGCCGAGCATTCGCTTCTCCGAGCCGAGCAGGTCGACCAGATCCCGGATCGTCGCGAGCAGCCCGTTGTACTCGTCCTCGATCTTCTGCCGCTCGAGGCCGACCAGCGTGCGCAGCCGCATGTCGACGATCGCGGCGGCCTGGATCTCGTCGAGGCCGCGCGCGATCTCGTCGTTCAGGTCGACCGGATCGCTGTTCGGATCGACGCCTTCCGGGACCGGGAAGCGCCGCATCAGGTTGGACTTCGCCTCGTCGACCGTCGCGCTGGCGCGGATGATCGAGATCACTTCGTCGATGTTGTCGAGCGCGATGCGGAAGCCGCGCAGGATCTTCGCGCGGTCGCGCGCCTTGCCGAGATCGTACTCGGCCCGGCGGCGGACGACTTCGCGGCGGTGCGTGATGAAATGCTGGAGCATCTCGCGCAGCGAGAGCACCTGCGGCTCGAGCGGTGCGGTGGTCCCGGTGGTATGCTCCATCGGGCCGGTGCGCTTCACCGGGACCAGCGCGAGCATGTTGAACGCGAAGCTCGACTGCAGCGGCGTCTGCTTGTAGAGCTGGTTCAGCACGACTTGCGGCGTCGCGCTGCGGTGCAGCTCGACGACGATCCGCATCCCTTTGCGGTTGGACTCGTTGTGGAGCGCGGTGATCCCGGTGATCCGCTTGTCCTGGTACGCGTCGGTGATCGACTCCAGGATACGGTTGACCGAGACCTGGAACGGCACCTCGCTGATGATGATGCGGTGCCGGCCTTTGTCCTCGACGATCTCCGCCTTGCCGCGCAGCATCACCGAACCGCGGCCGGTCTTGTACGCCTGCCGGATCGCCTCTTTGCCCAGCAGCTTCCCGCCGGTCGGGAAATCCGGGCCTTGCACGATCGCGAGGATCTTGTCGTCGAGCTCGTCGTCGGAGAGACCGGGGTTGTCGATCACCGCGGCGACCGCGTCGCAGATCTCGTTGACGTTGTGCGGCGGGATGTTCGTCGCCATCCCGACGGCGATCCCCGAGCTGCCGTTCACCAGCAGCTGCGGCAGACGCGCCGGCAGCACGACCGGCTCTTCCGTCTGGTTGTCGAAGTTCGGGACGAACGCGACGGTGTTCTTGTCGATGTCCGCCAGCATGTCGAGCGCCGCGCGCGCGAGGCGCGCCTCGGTGTACCGGTACGCGGCCGGCGGGTCGGGATCGATCGAGCCGAAGTTGCCGTGGCCGTCGACCAGCGGGTAGCGCAGCGTGAAGTCCTGCGCCATGCGGACCAGCGCGTCGTAGACCGACGAGTCGCCGTGCGGGTGGAAGCTCTTCAGCACCTCACCGATCACACCGGCGCACTTGCGATGCTGTTTCGAGGGGTCGAGGCCCATCTCGCGCATCGCGTAGAGGATGCGGCGCTGCACGGGCTTGAGGCCGTCGCGGACGTCCGGAAGGGCGCGCGACGCGATGACCGACATGGCATAGGAGAGGTAGCTCTCCCGCATCTCGTCTTCGACGGCGACGGCGGACAAGCGGGAATCGATGGGGTTCACGGGTTCTTTCTACGGTGTGTCAGGTTCGGGTTCAAGGCGCTCGGCGAGCTGCGAGGCGGCCTCCTCGACGGCGTCGGCCGCGATCTCCGCGTGCTGCCTGAGCGCCGCGGCGTGCGCCTCGTAGCGCGCGTCGATCTCCGCGAGATGGGCCGCGGCGGACGGGTTCGTCACCGGGCGGCCGGGTCGCGTTGCTTGAAGAGCGCGCCGACGAGGAATCCGACGATCCCGCCGACGATCGCTCCGACCAGCGCGATGAGCAGCAGCCTGCTGCCGAGCCCGTTGCCGACGCGGTCGAGCGAGAAGAAGCGAAAGATCAGGATCGATCCCTCGAACGCCGCGGCGACCACGGAACAGACGGCCCCGGCGACGATCCCGACGAGGACGTCGCTCATGCGCAAGAGCACCTAACGCTATTCTGAGCACAAGGGAAATCGTCCTCGACGGGCAGGGCGCGTTCGAAGCGTTCGCGCGCGATTTCGCCCGCTCGCTGCGTCCCGGCGACGTGGTCGCCTTGCGCGGCCCGCTCGGCGCAGGAAAGACGACCTTCGTCCGCGCGGTGGTCGCCGCGCTGCACGGTTCGGACGACGCGGTCAGCAGCCCGACGTTCGTCTTCCGCCAACGGTACGACGGCGTACCGCCGGTCGAGCACGTCGACCTTTATCGCATCGAGGACCCGCCCGCGGAGATGCCCGACCTGGCGCTGGACGACGTCTTCGGCGGCGACGCGATCGCGCTGGTGGAGTGGCCCGAGCGCGCGCCCGGGTGGCTTCCGCCGGACCGCATCGAGGTGGCGATCGAAGGCGTCGGCGAGGGACCGCGGACCGTGCGGGTCGGCCGGCCGGGGTGAAGATCCTCGCGTTCGACGCGGCGCTGGGCGGGTTTTCCGCGGCGCTGGACGACGGCGCGCGCGCTCGCGCCGTCGCGACCGGGCGTCACGACGCCCTCGAGGTGGGATTGAGCCGCATCGAAGAGCTGCTCCGCGAGCCCGGCCTGCGGCTTCGCGACCTCGACCGGCTCGCGGTCGGCCTGGGTCCGGGGTCGTTCACCGGGGTGCGGATCGCCGTCGCGTACGCGAAGTCGCTGGCCTACGGAAGCGGCGTGCCGCTCGTCGGAATCTCCTCGTACGACGCGCTGGAACCGGAGGACCCGCCGCTCCCCGCGCTGACCGTGGTCCGTGGCCGGAAGGGCGTCATCTGCGCCCGCTTCCGCCGGTACGCCGCCGCGGCCGGCCCGGATAGGGCTGAGATGGCCTGCGGTCCGACCGCCGAGGTGCTCGACCGGCTCCTCGCGGGGGAGCCGGGCGTCGTCCATGTGGCCGGGAATACGGAGGACGTGCTCTCGGAGATCGCCGAACGCGGCTGGGTCGTGCGAGCGCTCCCGCCAAGGGCCGACGTCCCCGCCGTCGCGATCCTGCAGCTCGCCCGAAGCCGGGCGCCGAGCGCGAGCCTCCACGCCCTGGCGCCCGACTACGGCGAAGCGCCGGCCGTGACGCAGCCGAAGAGCCGCCGTGAAGGCTGAGCTGTTCCCGGCCGGTTCGGACTCGCCGCGCGCGATGACGATCGAGCCGATGGCGCAGGCCGATCTCCCCGCGGTGCTGCGGATCGAAGGTCTCTCGTTCAGCACGTCGTGGCCGGCGAACGCGTTCTCGAACGAGATCCGCGACAACAAGCTCGCGCACTACTTCGTCGGCCGGCTCGGCGGGACGGTGGTCGCGTACGGCGGGATCTGGGTGATCCTCGAGGACTCGCACATCACCACGATCGCCGTCCACCCCGAGTACCGCGGCCTGAAGCTCGGCGAAGAGATGCTCTTGAAGCTGCTCGACGAGGCGATCGCTCAGGGCGCCGCGTGGATCACGCTCGAGGTGCGCGAGTCGAACGACGTCGCGCAGAAGCTCTACCGCAAGTACGGCTTCACGACCGTCTCGACGCGGCGCGGCTACTACAGCGACAACGGCGAGAACGCGCTCGTCATGTGGGCGGGGAACCTCAAGGGCGAGCTGTACGGTGCGCGGCTGCGCGTGCTGCGCGCGGCGCTCGAGTCCGAGATCGCGCGCCGCCCGCCGCTCGGCGCCGCATGATCCTCGCGACGCTGGCACCGCCCGCCGCGGAGATCCTTCACCGCCCGCTCGCCGCGCTCGTGCGCGCGTACGGCGCGCCGGCGTCGGTCGCGACACGTGATGACGGGCAGCACGTCGTCTTCGGCGATGCCAGCGCGAGCGTCTCGGCGATCGTCGACGACGACGCGACAATCCACGCCGTCGATCTCGCGTTTCCGGCCGGGACGCGCTACGCCGTCGACCTCGAAGGGACGACGCACACGCTGACGTTCGGCACGACGACCTCGACCGGCGCGCGCGACGAGCTCGCCGCCGACGCGGAGACCGACGGCACGAACTTCCGCGTCTTCCGCCGCACCGCCGACTCGGATGTCGTCCTCGTGTTCGACCCGAAGACCTCGGCGCTCGCGCACGTGGTGCTCGGCGACCGCGCGACGCTGCTCCGCCTCGGGTATCTGACCGATCCGACGCCGGTGCAGAGCCGTTTTCCGTTCACCGCGCCGGTGCTGCGGCACACCGGCGTGCCCGACGGGAGCGGGCCGAATGCGACCGTACTGCGGCTCGACCTCGACCGCGGCGGCGTCGTGAAGAAGGTCAGCGTCGTCGTGCCGAGCGACGATCCGGCGTTCGACCAGCAGCTCGTCACGCGGCTCGCGAGCGACTCGTACGCGGCAGCGAAGCTCGGCGGGCGCACGATCGGCGCGAGTGTCTACCGCGAGGTGCGGCACTGATGGCGCCGGACGCGCGTCCCGGCGCGGGCGTGCGGTTCGCGCGGATCGCGCGCACCGTGCGCAAGGAGGTCGCGCAGCGCCATCGCGCCGCGCACATCGTCCGCGTCGCGCGGATGGCGGAGCGGCTCGCGGTCGTGCACGGCGTCGACGCGCTGCGCGCGCGGCTCGCGGGGATCTTGCACGATCTCGCACGGCTGTACTCCGCGGAGCGGCTGCTGCGCGAGTGCGCCGAGCGCGGGATGGCGATCGACGCGTTCGAGCGCGCGAACCCGGTGGTGCTGCACGCGCGGCTCGGCGCGGAGCTCGCGCGCGAGCGGTTCGGGATCGACGACGAGACGGTGCTCTCCGCGATCCGCAAACACACGCTGGCCGACGCGGTCATGAGTCCGCTGGACGCGGTCGTCTATCTCGCCGACGGGCTGGAACCGGGACGCGAGTTCGCCGACCGCGCCGAGCTCGCGGCGCTCGCGTTCCGCGATCTCGACGCGGCGATGCGCGCGGTGCTCGCGTCGTCGATCGCCTATCTGAAGAGCCGCGGTTTGGCCGTTTCGCCGCATACGCTCGCGGCCGCCCGGCGGTACAACGTGATGGACCTGGAGGTACGAACCACTGCCTGAGCTCGATCTGGTCGCACTGGTGCGCGAAGCCGCGGAAGACAAGAAAGCCGAGGACGTCGCGATCCTCGATCTCACCGGACGGACGATCGTCGCCGACACGTTCGTCGTCGTCACCGGGCGTTCGGTGATCCAGACACGTTCGATCGCCGACGCGATCGTCGATGCCGCCGAGGCGGCCGGCCTGCGCGCGAGGGTCGAAGGACATGCCGACGGCGGGTGGATTTTGATCGACCTCGGGAACGTCGTCGTGCACGTCTTCACGCCCGAGCAGCGGCAGTTCTACAATCTCGAGCGCTTGTGGGGCCGGGTCGCCGAGGCGCGCGCGGAGGCGCAGTGAGGCCGAAACCGTACCGGCGGCCTTCGCGTTTCGGGAGCGTCTGGATCAAGGCGTTCGTCTGGGTGCTGCTCGCGATCTTCGTTCTGACGTCGGTCGGCGTCGCGCTCGTCGTGACCACGGCTCACTGACCGCAACTTCCCGGCCGGGTACGGGTACTTCCATCCGGAGGACCGCCAACCGATGAAACCGCAGGCAGCGATCGCTGCCGTCACCGCCCTGACGATCGCGCTCGCCGCGACCGTCGCTCCCGCGTTCGCCGCGCGCAGCAGCTACGTCGTCGACGACGCGCAGATGCTCTCGCCGGCCGCCGTCTCGCAGCTCAACCAGCAGATCGGCGATTTCAACGCGCAGACCGGCAAAGAGGTCGTCGTCGTGACGACGCCTTCGCTGAACGGCGAATCGCCGCAGAGCGCCGCCGAAAAGGCGTTCGCGCAGCAGCAGGTCAACGGCGTGATGCTCTTCTTCGCGAAAGCGGAGAAGCAGGACGGCATCGTCCCGGATAAAGCCGCGAGCAGGTTCTTCCCGGCCGGCAGCCTCCAAACGATACGCAACGCGATGCGCCCCTCGCTGCGGCAAGGGAATTACGACGAAGGTATCGAGACCGGCGTCGGTCTGATCATCAACACCTATCGCAGCCATCTGTCGTCGCTGAACGCGACGCGCAACCGGCAACCGGTGTACGCGACGCCCCGCAACCAGCAGTCATCCGGAGGTTTCAGCATGAGCTGGATCTGGTGGATCATCATCCTCGCCGTGATCTTTTTCGTGATTCGCGGGATCTTCCGCGCCATGGCCGGACCGCGCATGTACGGACCGGGCCCCGGCTACGGCGGGCCGGGCTACGGGCCCGGGTACGGCGGCCCCGGCTACGGATACGGCGGCGGCGGAGGCGGCTTCTGGAGCGGGCTCCTCGGCGGGCTCGGCGGCGCGTGGCTCGGGAACGAGCTGTTCGGCGGAAACCGGAACATCGGCGGCGGCGGCGATTTCGCCGGGACGGCCGGCGGTGTCGACCCCGGAACCGCGTCCGACGCCGGCGGCTGGCAGAGCGATGCCGGTCAGGCCGACATGGGGAACGCGAGCTTCGGCGGCTGGGATTCCGGCGGCGGCGACTCGGGCGGCGGGCTCGGGGGCGGCGATTCCGGCGGTGGCTGGGGCGGCGGCGATTCCGGCGGCGGCGGAGGCGACTCCGGCGGAGGCTGGTAGCCGAAGCGCTCGGGGCGCGCGGCCGGCTTAACGGTGCGGTGAGGCGGACGGCGCCGGACTGGACGCTGCGGGCGGTTTCGTAGCGGCCGGCGCCGCGGAGCCCGGCGGGCTCGCTGGGCCGGGAGACGCGCCCGGCGCGGGTGAGGCGGGCCCGGGCGATGCGGGTGCGCCCGGCGTCGCCGGCGCGGGCGATGCCGCCGGCGCGGCCGAGGCCGCGGGCGATGCGCCGCCGGACGGGCCGTAGGGGCTGGGCGTCGGCGAGACCGGCGGCTCGGGCCGCAGCGGCGGGAAGCCTTGCTGCAGGCGGAGGCGCGCGTAGTGCGCTTCTTTGGTGTTGGGGAACGCCTTCGCGACGTACGCGTACATGGCGCGCGCGTGATTGCGTGCGTCCTGCGTCTGGATCTCCTGATAGAGCTGCGCGAGGTGAAACGCGGTCGGCGCGAGCCAGTGGTCGTTGGGATAGCGCTGCGCCCAGACTTTGTACGAGCTCTCGATCATCAGCGCGTCGTGGACGAGCGACGCGTCGTCGGCCCAGCGCTCGCGGTACGAGCGTCCTAGCGCGTCGATCTTCGTGCGCACCGAGATCGCGCTGTACTTGAACGGACCGAAGTACTCGTCGGCGGGTGCGTCGGCCGCGCTGGCGAGCGCTCCGAGCGTCGTCGCCGCTATTGCCAGCCCTACCACCACCGTCCGCAGCATTGCTGCTTCCTACCCCGGGAAGCCGCCGGGCCCACCCTGACGAACTCGGCGTCCGAGATGGACCGCCCGATGTTTCTTCTCTCGCTGCTCGCGACCAGCGCTGCACGACCGGTCGCGGCGCCGTTCGCGCGCGAAGAGCGTCTCGGACGCGGACGGCTCGGCGTCTGCGCGATCGACCTGCGCGACGGGCGCCGCATCGGACGGCGCGAGCGCGAGCGGTTTCCCCTGGCGAGCACGTTCAAGCTGCCGCTGGTGATGGCGGTCCTCTCGCGCGTCGACCGCGGCCTCGAACGACTCGACCGCAAGCTCGCGTTTCGCGCGAGCGAGATCCTCGCGTACAGCCCGGCCGAAGGGCGCCATCCGCGTGGCGGTTCGCTCACGATCGCCGAGCTGTGCGCGGCCGCGATCGAACAGAGCGACAACACCGCGGCGAACCTGCTGATGCGCACGCTCGGCGGCCCGTCCGGCGTGACGTCCTACGTACGCAGCCTCGGCGATACGGTGACGCGGCTCGACCGCACCGAACCGGCGCTCAACACGACGACGCCGGGCGACGTCCGCGACACGACGACACCGTTCGCGATGGCGACGCTGGTCGCGCGCCTGGTCCGCGATCCGGTCCTCTCACCGTCTTCGAAGGCGACGCTCTTCGGCTGGCTGCGCGCCACCCGCACGGGCCTCACTCGCATCCGCGCCGGCGTCCCGCGAGACTGGGCGGTCGGCGACAAGACCGGCACCACGGACACCGCCGGCAACGACGTCGCGATCCTCTGGCCGCGGACGGGCGCCCCGCTCGTGATCGCCGTCTATTTTGCGGAAGTGCAGGCGCCCGACGAAGCTCGCGACGCCGCGATCGCCGCCGTCGCGCACGACGTCGTTCGCACGCTTCGGCACTAGCGCGACTCGTTGATCTGCCGCCGGTGCCGTTCACGCGAGATCTGGCGCCCCAGTTCGAACTGCTGCTTGACGCCGCCGAAGAAGAGCCCGATGACGATGCCGGCCAGCGACGCCACAAAGCTGGCGGCAAGCAGAGTCAACAAGACGTAATCGGCGATTCTCATCGCGGCCCTTCTCTTGCGTGCTCGTTCATTGCATCTCCAATCATCTTCGGAATCCGATAGATCACGTCGATACCTGACAATCCCGCGATTCCGACGTATACCGAAGATCTCAAGACGCCGTCGATCGGAGACGTTCCCGCCTCCAACGAGGCGTAGGCCCAGGCTCCGGCCGAAAAGGAAAAGGCTCCCGCGACGCCGGCCATGGTACGAAACGGGGCACGACGCCGGCGGTCCTGGAAGGCCTCCATCGCTAGCGTACCGCCGGCGACCATGAAGAACAGATACAGATCATTCGGTATCCATCCGTAACCGCGGGCCGGCTCTGCGATCGCCAGGTGGGCGAGAAACGGCGCGCTGCCGAGCAGCCACACCGTCGCGACGTGCTCGAGGAACATGCGCGCCGCGATCTGCCCGACGCTCCATAGCAGCAGGATGCGGCGCAGCGTTTTTCGGCGCATCTCAGCGGGCGACCACGTATGGGATGATCGCGTCGAGGCGGTGCTCGGTGATGCCTGCGACGTCGAGGAGCTCGTCGACCGAGACGAACGGGCCGTTCTGCTCGCGGAACGCGACGATTCGCTCCGCGAGCCCGCCGCCGATCCCCGGGATCGTCGCGAGCGTGTCGGCGTCAGCCGTGTTGATGTCCACTTGGCCGGCGGGCGGCGCACCGCCGGGCCCGTGTGAACGGCGGTGCTTGCCGTGTCCCGCGGAGCGGTGTGCCCCGTCCGCAACGCCTGCACCGTACGTGCCGGCACCATGACGGCGGCGTCTCCGCTTGCCGCCGGAGACGGTAGGCCTCGGCGCGTCGGCTGCGCCGCGGACGGGGACGGCGATCTCGTCGCCGTCGCTCGCGTGTGCCGCCAAGTTGATCGCGACGAGATCGCCGTCCGGCTTCGCGCCGCCCGCGAGCGCGAGCGCGTCGCGCACCCGTGCCTCGGGGCCGACCGGGTAGACGCCCGGCCGAACGACCTCGCCCGCGACGTACACCATC
Organism: Candidatus Elarobacter sp.; assembly: GCA_036264835.1. Classification (GTDB taxonomy): domain Bacteria; phylum Vulcanimicrobiota; class Vulcanimicrobiia; order Vulcanimicrobiales; family Vulcanimicrobiaceae; genus Vulcanimicrobium. The sequence goes on along the minus strand of DATAQE010000132.1, from coordinate 17,950 downwards.
GCGTGCGGCGGCGGGCTCCGGCGGTCGTGCTTGCCTCGCGAAGCGGGCGCCTCCGATGACCACGAGCCGGCCGCCGCCGTCGTCGTCGCGGCGGGCGGCGGGAGCGGGCGCAGCAGGACGAAGGCGGCGACCGCCGCGCCGATCAGGACGGGGATGAGCTGCTTCACGCCCGCCCATCACGCCCCGCAGGCGAATCCACTAGGCCTGCGCGCGCGCTTGGCGTAGAGTCAAGGTTCCATGCCCGAGGAGAGAACGTACGACTTTCGCGCCGTCGAGCGCGCTTGGCAGCAGCGCTGGGAGCGCGACGGCATCTACGTCGCGCGCGACGACGACCCGCGCCCGAAGTACTACGTCCTCGAGATGCTGCCGTACCCGTCGGGCGATCTGCACGTCGGCCACGCGAAGAACTACACGCTCGGCGACGCGATCGCGCGCATCCACCGCATGCGCGGCTACAACGTCCTGCACCCGATGGGCTGGGACGCGTTCGGCCTCCCCGCCGAGAACGCCGCGATCCAGCGCGGAATCGACCCCGAGACGTGGACGCTCGAGAACATCACCAACATGCAGCGCCAAGTGCGCCTGATGGGGACGGGCTACGACTGGACGCGCGAGATCGCGACCTGCATGCCGGACTACTACCGCTGGAACCAGTGGTTCTTCGTCCGCATGTTCGAGCAGGGCTTGGCGTACAAGCGCGAGGCACCGGTGAACTGGTGTCCCGTCGACCGGACGGTGCTCGCGAACGAGCAGGTGGAGAACGGGAAGTGCTGGCGCTGCGGCGCGGCCGTCGAGCGCCGCAACCTCGCGCAGTGGTTCTTCAAGATCACGGACTACGTCGAGCGTCTGCTGGCCGGTTTGAACCGGCTCGACGGCTGGCCGGAACGCATCAAGACGATGCAGCGGAACTGGATCGGGAAGAGCGAGGGTGTCACGTTCGCGTTCGACGTCGAGAACGTCGAGGCGCAGATCGAGGTGTTCACCACGCGCATCGACACGGTGTTCGGCGTGACGTTCGTCGCAGTCGCGCCGGAGCACCCGGTCGTCGCGAAGATCCTCGAGCGGATGCCGAAGTCGCGCAGGCGCGTCGAAGAGTTCGCCGATTCGCTGAAGAGCAAGAGCGAGCTCGAGCGCACACAGCTGATGGAGAAGACCGGCGTCCCGACCGGCGCGTACGCGATCAACCCGCTTTCGCGCGAGCGCGTCCCGATCTGGGTGACGAACTACGTCCTCGCCGAGTACGGGACCGGCGCGGTGATGGGCGTCCCCGCGCACGACGAGCGCGACTTCGATTTCGCGAAGAAGCACGGGCTCCCGATCGCGCAGGTGATCACCACGCCCGACGGAACGCTGCGCGCGCCGCTGACCGAAGCGTATGTCGAGGACGGCAAGCTCATCGCGTCGGGCGAGTACATCGGGATGAAGTCGGCGAACGCGCGGCGCGCGATCGCGGCGCGGCTCGAAGCGATGGGTCGCGGGACCAGCACGGTGAACTACCGCATCCGCGACTGGCTGGTCTCGCGGCAGCGCTATTGGGGGACGCCGATCCCGATCGTCTACTGTGCGACCGACGGTGCGGTACCGGTCCCCGACGAGCAGCTGCCGGTGCTGCTGCCGAAGGGCGTGCAGTTCACCGGCCAGGGTTCACCCCTCGCGAACGACCCGGCGTTCGTGAACACGACATGCCCGAAGTGCGGCGGTCCCGCGACGCGCGATCCCGACACGATGGACACCTTCGTCGACTCGTCCTGGTACTTCGTGCGCTACATCGATCCGCGCAACGACGCGAAGCCGTTCGACCGCGACGAGGCATCGCGCTGGATGCCGGTCGACCAGTACATCGGCGGCGCGGAGCACGCGGTGCTGCACCTGCTGTACGCGCGCTTCTTCACCATGTTCATGGTCGACGCGGGCTGGCTGAGCGGCGACGGCGAGCCGTTCACGCGGCTCTTCAATCAAGGCATGCTGCTCTACCGAGGCGAGAAGATGTCGAAGTCGCGCGGCAACGTCGTCGGGATCGACGACGCGGTCGAGCGCTACGGTGTCGACGCGATGCGGCTGTTCTTGCTCAAAGCCGCGCCGCCCGAGGACACGCTGGACTGGACCGACGAGGGGATCGTCGGCCGCGTGCGCTTCGTGCAGCGCGTCTGGCGCGCCGCCGAGCCGCTGGCCGGCGTCGCGCGCACGGCGCCGCTCGACCGGCTCCCCGAGATGCGCGGCGAGACGCAGCGGGAGCTCGTGCGCGCGCTGCACGTCGCGCTCGAGTCGGGCAAGAGCGAGACGGAGACGCACCGGTTCCACTACAACGTCACCACCGCGAAGCTCGACGAGCTGGTGAACCAGCTGACCGCGGCGCTGCGCGAGCCGGACGCGGCGGACGATCCGGCGGTGCGGTACGTCGTGCACGCGCTGCCGATCGTGCTGGCGCCGTTCGCGCCGCACATCGCCGACGAGCTGTGGTCGCGGATGGGCTACGAGCGCAGCGTCCACCTGGAGCGCTGGATCGAGCCCGATCCCGCGGCGCTCGCGGTCGGCGAGATCACGCTGGTCGTGCAGGTGAACGGCAAGGTTCGCGCGCGGATTCAGGCGGCGCCCGGGATTGCGGAGGACGACGCGTTCGCGCTGGCGATGCGCGAGCCGACGGTCCTCGCGCAGATCGACGGCAAGCAGGTCCGCAAACGGATCTTCGTCGCCGACAAGCTCCTCAACATCGTGGCGGCGTAAGGAGAGCTCCCGTGAGCGTGCACGAGACGTATGAGATTCGGCCCGACGACGCGCTGGTGATCGTCGACGTCCAGCACGACTTTCTGCCGGGCGGTGCGCTCGGCGTCGCCGACGGCGAGCGGATCTTCGAGCCGATCGACGAGCTCGCACCGCGCTTCGCGCGCGTCTACGCGACGCGCGACTGGCACCCGGCGGATCACTCGTCGTATGCCGAGTACGGCGGCCCGTGGCCGGTGCACTGCGTCGCCGGCACGCACGGAGCGGCGTTCGACCCGCGGCTGAACCTCGATGACGTCGACGTCGTCGTCGACAAGGGGACGGACCGGCTGACCGACGGCTACAGCGGTTTCGCCGCCACCTCGCTGGAGAGCGATCTGCGCGAGCACGGCGTGCGGCGCGTCTTCGTGTGCGGGCTCGCGACCGACTACTGCGTGAAGGCGACCGCGCTCGACGCCAAAGCGGCCGGATTCGACGCCGTCGTGATCGAGGACGCCGCGGCCGCGGTGAACGTGCAGCCCGGCGACGAGGAGCGCGCGCTGCAGGAAGTTCGCGACGCCGGCGTCACGGTCGCGCACAGCAGTGACCTCACCGGCTCCGCCCGCCCCGTACGGCGATAGCGTCGTTGCTGTCGAGCCGCACGGGCTCGACGCGATCGGCGCGCGCGAACGGCACGGAACGCCGCGCGACCTCTTCTTCCTGTGGTTCGGCGCGAACGCGGAGACCGCGACGTTCGCGATCGGGATCCTGGCCGTCGCGCTGTACGGCACCTCGCTGCGCGGCGCGGCGATCGGCCTGCTGATCGGGAACGCGCTCGGCTACACCGTCGTCGGGCTGCTCTCGCGGATGGGGCCGCGCTATGGCTTGCCGCAGATGGTTGCCTCCCGGTTCGCGTTCGGGCGGGACGGCAACGTGCTGCCTGCGGTGCTCGCGTTTCTCGCGGGCGTCGGCTGGTTCGCGGTCGACAGCGTCTTCGGCGCGCAGGCGCTCGGCGCGCTCGCGCACGTCGGGTTCGCGCTCGCGCTGGCGATCGTGCTGATCGCGCAGGTGACGCTGGCGGTCTACGGCCATAACGCGATCCACGCGTTCGAGCGCTTCGCGAGCGTCGCGCTGGTGATCGGTTTCGCGACGATCGCCGCGACGACGCTGCGCTACGCGAACCTCGGCGCGGGATTCGATGCGCGCGCGCCGCTCGCCGGCGGCGGTGAGCTAGCGGGGATCGTCTTCGCGGCTGCGCTGGCGTTCTCGTACTCGGTCGGCTGGGGGCCGGCCGCCTCCGACTACGCGCGGTATCTCCCGCGCGCGAGCGATCCGCGCGCGGTGACCGCGTGGGCGTTCGCCGGGGGGTTCGTCCCGTCGGCGATCCTCGAGCTGCTCGGCGCGGCGGCGGTGACGGCGACGCGCGCGCCCGGGATAGCGAGCGCGACCCCGGCCCAGACGATCGGGCTCCTGGCGCACGGGAACGGCGTCGTTGCGACCGTCGGGCTCGCAACCGTGCTGATCGGTACGCTCTCCGCGAACTGCTTGAACCTGTACTCCGGCGCGCTCGCCGCGCTCGTTGCGTGGGACGTGCGCCGGCGGATCAACTCGGCGCTCGGCGTCGGCGCGATACTCGCCGCGCTCACCGCCGCGGTGCTGATCGCGGCGCGCGCCAACGATCCGGGCGCGCGGTTTTCGCCCGCGACCGTCGCCGTCGCGGCGCTGGTCGTCGGAGCGCTGGGATTCACCGTCGTGCGCTGGACGCTCGCGCGCTGGCAGTCGGCGGTCGCGGTTGGCGTGCTCGGCGGCGCACTCGCGTTCGGCAACGCGGATCCGGCCTCGACCGCACACCTCTATACGAACTTCCTCGGGCTGCTCACGATGTGGGCCGCGCCGTGGGCGGGCGTGATGCTCGCGATGCGCGGCGAGACGACGCGGCGTGTCGATGCGCACGCGCTGACGGCGTGGGTCGCCGGGATCGCGGCGTCATTGCCCTTCTGGCAGCAGTCCTGGCTCACCGGTTCGCTCGCGGCGGCGTACCCGTGGCTCGGCGACGTCAGCTACTTCGTCGGCTTCGCCGTCGCGTATGCCGTCGCGTCGCTCTCCGCGCGCGCCGCGTCGCAGCCCGCCTCGCGACGGGAGGCGAGCGGCGGAACGTCGCAATCCGCGCCATGACGCACACCGCACTTCGGACGACCGCCGTCGCGGCCGTCGCTTTCGCCGCGGGGCTCGCCGTCTCGCACTTCCCCCAACCGGCACGCGCCGCCGCGGCGCCGCTCCAACCGGCCGTCATCGATCTCATGGCCCTGACGCCCGCCGATCTGCCGACGCCGACGCCGGCCTCGCCGACGCTGCGCAGCAAGATGCTCGCCGTCGCCGACGGCGCGACCGCGCAAGTCCAGGTCGGCACCGTCGTGAAGCACTATCACGCCGACGCGAACGAGATCCAGATCGTGATGTCGGGCTCCGGAACCGAATGGTTCGGCGACAAACAGGTCGCGCTCAGGCCCGGCATGATGCTGATCATCCCGGCCGGCACGCACCACGGCGGCACGACCGACCCGAACCTGAAGATCGCCGCGTTCAAGACGCCGCCGCAAGCCGCGACCGACGTCCATCCGGTGCCGTAGCGTCAGGATGCGGCGGCGGTGCGTTCCTTCTCGCGGAAGTAGTCGTACGTCGTGCGCATCCCGTCGATCAGCGGGACCTGGGATTCCCAGCCGAGCTCGCGCTTCGCCTTCGCCGGGTTGAAGTAGACTTCGCGCGCGTCGCCGGGGCGGCGCGGCGCGTGGGTGACCGGCGCCTCGAAGCCCGTGACTTCGACCATCGTGCGGTAGATGTCGTTCACCGAGGTCTTCTTGCCGGTGCCGATCACGAAGATCTCCCCCGAGCCTTTCGCCAGCGCGGCGACGTTCGCGCGCACGACGTCGCCCACGTAGACGTAGTCGCGCGTCTGCTCGCCGTCCCAGTCGATCCGCACGCCTTGGCGCTGCAGGAACTTCCCGAGGAAGATCGCGATCACGCCGGCTTCGCCGTTCGGGTCCTGGCGCGGCCCGTAGACGTTGCCGTAGCGCAGGATCGTGTAGTCGAGCCCGTGCTGCGCCTTGAAGAAGCGCAGGTAGTGCTCGGTCACCATCTTGGTGATCCCGTACGGCGACTCGGGGAGCTGCGGCGAGCTCTCGTCGACCGGCATCGTGCCGACGGCGCCGTATGTGGCAGCGCTGGAGGCGAAGATCACCTTGCGCGTCCCGGCTTTCACCGAGGCTTCGAGGACGTTCAGCATCCCGAGCACGTTCACGTTGGCGTCGTATTTCGGGTCGCGCGAGCCGATCGCGACGGAATGCTGCGCGGCGTGGTGCGAGACGATCTCCGGCTTGAACTCCGCGAAGATGCGCTCGATCCCCGCGTCGTCTCGGATGTCCATGTGGACGAACGAGACGCCGTCCGGGATGTTCTCGCGGCGCCCGCCGCCGTGCGACCACAGGCTGTCGACGACGACGACCTCGTGTCCAGCGGCGACGTACGCGTCGACGATGTGCGATCCGATGAACCCGGCTCCGCCGGTGACGACGATACGCATGCGAGCACCTCGGTTCGGGCTCGTCCGGCGCTCTCCCCTAGCTCGCTTCGGAGGCGCGCGTGAAGGACGAGCGTGAAGCGCGCTCCGCTGTTCCTGCCCTCGCTCGCGTTCGTGAGCGCCGTCGCCGCCGACGCGCGCGGCTTCGCCGCGCTCGCGTGCGCGGTCGCTGTCTGTACGTTTGCGTACCGGCCGGGGCGGCTCGCGGCGGCGTTCGCGCTGGGCGGTCTGGCGGTCGCGTCGTGGTACGGCCATCCGGCGATGCTGACCGAGGAGTCGCACACTGCGCGGTTCGCCGGAACGATCGTCGGCGACGTGCGCGCCGGCGAGGACAGCACGTCGTTCGCGTTCGCGCTCGACGGAGGAATGGTCGTTAGCGCGCGCCTGCACGACGCGCAGGTCGTCCCAGGCGAACGGCTCGTCGTGCGCGGCCGGCTCACACCGTTCGACGAAGCGCGGAATCCCGGCGAGCCGTCGCGGCGCGCGATCGCGCTCGGCGAGGGACTCGCCGGCGAGCTCGTCGGCAGCGGGATCGTCGCGCGCGCGGCGCCCGATCCGCACGACGTGCGCACGTGGGCGGCGCGCGCGCGGGCGGCGCTCTCGGCGCGTTTGCGTGCGGCGGTCCGCGAACCGGAGGCGACGGTGCTCGCGGGCGCGCTGTGGGGCGAGCGCGGGACGCTGCCGCGCGAGATACGCGACGATTTCCAAGCGACCGGGACGGTGCACGTGCTCGTCACGGCGGGACTGCACCTCGGCGTGATCGCGGCGCTGGCGGGATGGCTGCTGCGGCGGATGCGGATTCCGCGCGCCGGCAGAGCGCTCGCGACGATCCCGTGCGTCGTCGCGTACGCGTGGCTGAGCGGCGCGCATCTTCCCTCGCAGCGCGCGGCCGTGATGGTCTCGGTGGTGCTGCTCGCGCGCGCGTACGGGGCGCGGCCGATCTCGTGGAACTCGCTCGCGCTCGCGGCGCTCGTCGTCGCCGCGATCTGGCCCGCCTCGGTGACGACCGTGTCGTTCGCGCTCTCGTTCTCGTGCGTTGCAGCGATCGTGCTCTTCGCGAGCCGGATCGCGCACGCGCTGGAGCGTTTCACGATGCCCGAGAAGGTTCGCGAGGCGCTCGCGCTGACGGTCGCGACGCAGATCGGCGTCTGGCCGCTGAGCGCCGCGACGTTCGGCGTCGTCGCTCCGTACGCGATCCTCGCGAACGCAATCGTCGTCCCCGCGACCGGCGTCGCCATGGCGGCGGGGATCGCCGCGCTGGCCGGCGCCGGCTTTCCCGTGCTCGGGCGTGCCGCCGCGACGTTCGCGACGTACGACGTGGACGCGATCCTCCGCGTGGTGACCTCGGTCGCGTCGCTGCCCGGCGCGCGGGTATGGGTGGCGCCGCCGCCCGCGTTCGCGATCATCGCATACGACGCGTTCGCGATCGCAGCGGCCGCGCTCTTCGCTCGCCGTCCGCTGCACGCGGTGCTGTTGCTGGCGTTCGCGAGCGCGGCGGTGATCGCGACGACCATCCGCCTCCCCGACGGCAAGCTGACGATCACGGTGCTCGACGTCGGCCAGGGCGACGGGATCGTCATTCGCACGCCGGCCGGCCACGTCGTGATGATCGACAGCGGCGGACGGCTCGAGCATGGCCCGGATCGCGGGGGCCGATCTCCGGCGGAGCTGGTCGGCGAACGCATCGTCCTCGCGTACTTGAAGCACCAGGGAATCCGCCGCGTCGACCTGCTGATCAACACGCACCCGCACGGCGACCACGTCGGCGGCTTCGCGCCGATCGTCCGCGAGCTCGGCGTCACGGCGATCGCCGACAGCGGCCAGCGCTACAGCGGCCGCGCGTTCGCCGACGGCATGCGCGAAGCGCAGTCACGGCACGTCCCCGTCCGCGTCGTCCGCTGTGGAGACCGCTGGTCCGCGGGCGACGGCGTCGAGCTCTCGGTGGTGTCGCCGTGCGGCGCGCTGTTCGCCGACGGCGACAACGATGTGAACGAGAACTCCGTCGTCACGCTCCTCACGTACCGCGGCTTTCGCATGCTGCTCATGGGCGACGCGGGGTTCCAGGCCGAAGAACGTCTGCTCCGCGCCGGCGGCGATCTGCATGCCGACGTTCTCAAGGTCGGCCATCACGGATCCGCCTACGCATCCTCGCCTTCGTTCGTCGCGGCGGTCTCCCCGAAGTACGCCGTCATCAGCGACGGACGACACAACCTCTTCGGCCACCCCGCGCCCACGACGCTGCGCACGCTCTCGGATGCGGCGGCCACGACGTTCCGCACCGACCGCTGCGGGGCCGTGACGGTCACGGTGTCGGCGACGATCTCGACGAGAACGATGTTGTCGTGCGCGCCGTAGGACCGCTCGCACCGTTCAGTGATCGGCGTACCAGCGCTTGAGCAGCATGATGCGCGCGCGGCCGCGCGACTCGCGAAACGCGGTTCCTTCCTCGGTCGTGAGGCGGTCGACGAAGATGGACGCCGGCGCGTGCTCCGACCACTGGCGGAGCAAGAACGATCCGCAGCGTTTGCACGTGCCGAGATCCCAGTCGACGGACTCGGCGTGGCCGAGCTCTTCGAGCAGCTGGAAGTCCTCGTACCGGCAGCACGTCACCCGGCGGACTCCGCGATCAGGTGCTCGATCTCCGTCGTTGCGAGGGCACGCGCGAGAGGCGGCGCCGCCAGGCTGCGGTGACACGCCGTCGGGATGCGCTCGATGCACATCAGCACCGGCGCGCGGAAACCGTCGAGCTCCGCAGCGAGCGCATCGAAGTCGAACCGGTCGAGGACCTGCGCGACGTACCGCTTCACGTAGGCGGGGTCGAGCTGCGTGCGCTCGGAGAGCAGCCGCTTCGCGCGCGCGTCGGCGTGGTGCTGGATGTCGAGCATCGCCTGGCTCGGCGCGAGGCCGAGTTCGTGGCGGTATGCGATACCGCGCTGCTCCAGTTCCGCCGTCAGTCGGGCCGCGTTCGCGAAGGTGTACCGCGGTCCGCGCACCGCGCGGCGGCGCCGAATGTCGATGAGGATGTCGACACCGGCTCCCTCGAGCGCGGCGAAGAACGTCTCGCCGCTCGCTCCGTACACGCCGATCGTATAGACGCGCAGCTGACGCCGAGCGCTCACCGGTGGCGGACCGTCAGTCCTGGACGGGCTGCGGCGCGAGCGTCGGCTTCACCCGCAGGCACCGCACGAGCTCCTCGATGTACGGCGCGACCCCGAATATGAACCCGAGCCCCCAGGCGGCGAACGCGCGCGGACCGGGGGGCGTGCGGCTCGGTCGGAAGCGGAAGCGCGGGCGCTCCGGACCGAGCCCGACCAGCGCGAGCGCTTGCGCGGGCGCGGCGAATGCCGCGAACGCCACGATGACGAACGGCAGGCTCTCCAGGAAGCTGTGCGTGTGGTCCTCGTGCTGCGGGACGTTGCGGCGCCGCACCGCGTACGCGACGTCCCACACGACCGTCGCTTCGTGCAGCAGCGCGCACAGGGCCATCGTGGCGATCACGCCGGCGTCGATCTCGAGGAACAACCCGCCCGTGATCTCAACCCCCGACTCGAGCGCCATGAGGAAATGCGTGAGCGACTCGTGCGCGCCCGCGTTCTCCTCGATCTTCGTCATGCGGTGCCACGTCCAGTCGAGCAGTCCGGTGGCGATCCACGCCGGGATCAGCACGCTGATCAAGAACTCGCGCGTCGCGAGATCGGCGTCGTCCTCCATCCGCGTTTAGTGGTGCGAGCCGGAGCTCGATTCCGCGTGACGGCCCTGCGACGAACCGGAATGGGTGCTTTGCTGTCCCGCCCCCGACTGCGTCGTGCGCGGCGCACTCTGCGGCGGAACGTACTGCGGATGCGCAGGCGGCGCGGGCGCCGTGTACTGCGGCTGCACGCTCTGCGCGTGCGGCGCGTCGTACGCGCGGCGCGTCGTTCCGGACGCCGTGTCGTTCGTCCGCGTCGACTCGGTCGTGCGCGGGGCGGCGTCGTGCGGGCCGGAAAGGTCGTGCACGACCGCGGGTCCGCGGCTCGTCTCCGCGCGTGACGACGCGGGCGACGAGGCCTCGAAGCGCGACCACGCGCCGGTCGCGTGCGCGCCGCGGCGAACGGGCGTCTCGGCCGTCTTCCCTTGCGGTGCCTGCGACGCGGTGCCATCCATCACGGTGACACCGTGCGAGACCGTCGTCCCGCGCTCGGCACCGAAGCGCGCCCACGAATCGGCCGGCGGCACCGCGAGCGCACGGCGCGGCGCCGACTGCGCCGCTGCCGATTGCGCGACGGGCGCGGCGTGCGGCGCACCGGCGAACGCTGCTCGCTGCTGCGTGAACGGAATGCGCGCCGTCACCGATCCGTCACCGGCGAAGCCGCGGCGGAAACCGGCCGCGCGCACCGCGAGGTCCGGCGCGGCGGAGCGTTCGCTGTAGCGCAGGTTCGTCTCGCTCGGCACGACGGGGACCGCGCCGTGCACGATCGCCACGTTGCGCAGCCGGTCGGGCGGCACGCGCGTCGCGCGGTCGAAACGGCCCGCCAGGAACCAGCGCTTGTCGAGCGCGGTGACGGCGCCGTAACGCGCGTTCTCGTACCAGTTGTGCCGGTGTTGCGCGTACGGGACGAACGCGACGTTGGTGAACGTCACGAACGCGGTTCCGTTCCCCCACCACGGGTAAAACGGCTCGAACGGCGCGAGCGGCAGCCAGCCGATCGTGTCGAACCCGAACCCCGGGCTTCCGCCGAACGTCACGAACGAAACCAGCGCGGGACTCCAGCCGACGGCCGCGCGCGACGGGACCCACGCCCAGCCGTGATGCGGGTGGTGGAACCAGCGCCCGTAATGATACGGCGCCCAGCCCCACGGCTCGTAGCCGATCCACGTCCAGCCGTAGCGGTCTTCCCACGCCCAGCGCCCGTCACGGTACGGCGCCCAGCCGGGCCCCACGACGGTCGGCACCCAGACCTCGCCGTAGCTCGCGTCGTTGAACCATGTCCCGTACGCGGCGAGATCGCTGACGCCCGCGACGCCGGGCGGCGCGTACGCGTCGCTCAGCGCGCGCAGCTCGTTCACGTCGCGGTCGGCGTTGAAGCGGTCGAAGTCGTCGCTGGCGATCAGCGCCTCATACTGCATCGCGGGCTGCGCGGCGGGGCCGTACGCGAGCAGCGTCGTCCCCGGAGTGAGGCTGCGCGTCCCCTGCGGCGTGACGATGTCGGCGCGCCCGGAACGCACCGCGACGTGCGTCCGCCCGTCGGCGTCGACGCTCACGCGGAAGCTGCCCTCGCTCGCCGGCCGCACCGCGACCGACGGCGTGTCGATCTGCGCGGGCGCGGCGTTCGCGCGCAGCACGCGCAGGTCGATCGTCCCTTCCGCGAGCTGGACGTCGCGCTCGTTCGCGTCGAGCCGGGTGAAGCGGAGCTGCACGTTCGCGCCGAGCCGCAGCGCCGTGACGTCGTCGAGCTGGATCTCCGCGCGCGAGCCGGCGCCGGTGGTGACGTAGTCCGCGCCGAGCACGGGTGCGTTGAGCACGGCCGCGGTCGAGGTGTCGGAGTCGCCGCGCTGCAGCGCTACGGCGCCCTGCACGTAGCTGATCCGCGCGACGCCGGTCCCGGCGTTCGCCGCGGCGTACGACTGCGCGCTCGCGGCGAGCGGCGCGAGCGGGACCGCCGCGAGCGCGAGCGCCGCGGCGAGGGCGGATTTCCGGACGAACGACGACTGCATGCTGGCGCCTCCGAGGCGATCGTGTCTATTTGAACGTCCCCGCATCACGGGTCGTTTCCGCCGCACTACGCGCGCTCCAGGACGTAGGTCCCGGGCGCGTCGGCGAGCGGCGGATGGTCCGCGTTCCCCGGCGCGGCCGGCGCACCGGTCTTCTCCGGCGAGCGCTTCGCGAGCCACGCCGTCCAGTCGGGCCACCACGACCCTTCGTGCTTCGGCGCGGCGGCGAGCCACGCGTCCGGGTCGGCCGGGTTGGGCGTCCCGGGCTCCGGCCCCCACCAGACGGCCTTCTTCTTCTGCGGCGGGCTGATGATGCCGGCGATGTGCCCCGACGCGCCGAGCCGGAACGCCGTCTCGCCGCCGAAGTGGCGCGTCATCGCGTAGACCGAGCGCCACGGCGCGATGTGGTCCTCCGCGGTCGCGACGCAGTACGCGTCGAGCGTGATGCGGCGCAGGTCGATCGGGACGCCGTCCATCTCCAGCGCGTCCGGCTTCACCAAGGCGTTCTCGATGTACATGCGCTTGAGGTAGTACGAGTGCGCGGCGCGCGGGACGCGCGTCGCGTCGCTGTTCCAGTAGAGCAGGTCGAAGGCCGGCGCCTCGCGGCCGAGCAGGTAGCGGTTCACCGCGACGCCCCAGATCAAATCGTTCGCGCGCAGCATGCTGAACGTGTCGGCCATCGCGCGGCCGCTGAGCACGCCGTCCTGCGCCATCTGCTCGTCGATGTGCGCGAGCGCCTCGGTCGAGAGGAACGCCATGATCTCGCCGGGGTCCTGGAAGTCGACCAGCGCCGCGAAGAACGTCGCCGTGTTCACGACGTTCGCGTTCGTGCGCGCCAGGAACGCGAGCGCGGTCGCGAGCAGCGTCCCGCCGATGCAGTACCCGATCGCGTCGGCGTTCTCGCTCCCGGCGATCTCGCACGCGACGCGGATCGCGGCGAGCGGCCCGAGCTTCATGTAGTCCGCCCACGTCAGATCGGCGAGCGAGGCGTCCGGATTCCGCCACGAGATCACGAAGGTGTTGCGTCCTTCGTCGGTCGCGTACTTCACGAAACTGTTCGCGGCTTGCAGGTCGAGGATGTAGAACTTGTTGATCCACGGCGGGACGATGACGAGCGGTCGCGCGTAGACCTCGGGCCGCGTCGGGGCGTACTGGATCAGCTCGATCAGCTCGTTGCGGAAGACGACGCTGCCGCGCGTCGTCGCGACGTTCTTCCCGACCTCGAACGCCGACTCGTCGACCAGCGCCGGACGGCCTTCGTTCTCGCGCGCGTCCTCGATCAGGTTCTGCAGGCCGCGCTGGAAGTTCGCGCCGCCGCTCTTCACCGTCTCCTCGAGGACGTCGGGGTTGAACCACGGGACGTTGGTCGGGCTCATCGCGTCGGTGAACTGCTTGGCGAAGAACTTCACCCGCCGTTTCGTCGCCTCGTCGATGCCCTCGGCGCCGTCGACCGCGTCGAGGACCGCTTTGCACGAGAGCAGATACGCCTGCTTGAGCGCGTCGAGGTACGGGTTCGTCAACCACGCGGCGTTGGTGAAGCGGCGGTCGCCGGGCGCCGGCTCGACGATCGGCTTCCCCGGCGGCTTCGCGGTCGCGGCCGCGTTCGCGTCGCCCTTCACCGCGTCGGCGAAGGTCTTCGCGAGCTCGGCCTGCGCTTCGAGCATCGCACCGGGCGAGGTCATCATCGCGCGCCAGACTTCCATCGAGGCCGCGCCGACGCCGAGGGGATCGAACGGGTTCTTCGCGCTCATAGGGGACCTCGGTAGTTCTACGGACGCGCGCGGCGCACCCCGAGCGCTATCCTCCGGCCATGGACGCTATCCGGCATTCCCCCGGCCCTCGTGTCTGAGTACGCGGAGGCGCTCGAGCGCTACCAGGCGCTCGCGCGGCGCGACGACGAGGCGATCCACGCGCGCGGCGGGACGATGCTGCTCGGCCACGGCCGGCCGACGCGCCGCGCGGTGCTGCTGCTGCACGGCCTGACCGCGAGCCCGATGCAGTGCGTCGCGCTGGCGCGGAACCTGCACGCGAGCGGCGCCACGGTGCTCGTCCCGCGGCTCCCCGGCCACGGCGCGCGCGACCGGCTCACCACGCAGCTCCGCGAGCTGCGGAGCTGGCACCTCGTCGAGGCCGCGCACGAGGCGCTCGCGATCGCGCGCGGCCTCGGCGGCTCGGTGACGGTCGCCGGGTTCTCGCTAGGCGGGCTGCTCGCGCTGTGGCTCGCGCACCACGAGCACGTCGACCACGCCGTCGCGATCGCGCCGTTCCTCGGCGTCGCGTGCGTCCCGCCGCGCGCGACCGCGGCGCTCGCCGGCGCGCTGCGGCGGCTCCCGAACCTGTTCCTGTGGTGGGATCCGATCCGCCGCGAGCGGCTGATGCCCGATCACGGCTACCCGCGCTATCCGACCCGCGCGATCGCCGAGGCGCTCGGGATCGCGGTCCGGCTCACCGGGCTCGCGCGCACCGCGCCGCCGGCGACGCGCCGCATCTCGATCGTCGAGAACGCGAGCGAGACCGGCGTGAGCAACGCCGCCGCGCGCGCGGTCGCCGCGGCGTGGCGCGCGCACGGCGACCAGACCGACGTGAGGCTGCACCGCATCACCGGCCTGCCGCCCTCGCACGACGTCATCGAACCGCTCCGCCACGGCGCGCTCGCGCGCCGCGCGCTGCGCACGCTGCTCCCGGTCCTGCACGAGGCGCACGAACGCTGAAGCGCGGCGGCGCGCGAGCCGCACCGCCGCGCCGCGCTCAGCTCAGGAGACGAGGACGGTGCGCTCCTTGCTCTTGAGGTTGCTCGCGTCGTAGTAGCCGGCCCACCACGCCGGGCTCGCGTCGGGGCCTTGCAACAGCAGCGGCGCGTTCGACGTCGCCTGCGACTGGACGGCGCGGAACTCGTAGTGGTCGACGAGCTGGATCGCCTCGACCGCGTAGAGCGCCGCGACCGCGGGATCCTCGATCGCGATCAGGTTGTCGCCGTTCGACTCCTCGCCGCCTTGCGCGAGGTTCGACGAACCGCAGAACACCACCGGGTTCGCGCCGTTGAAGTCGACGACGATGAACTTGTGGTGGATCACCTGGCCCATCCCGCCGTTCCACTCCTGGCGGAACGGTTCGGGGACCTTGCTCTTCAGATAGCCGAACGGGACGAGCAGACCCGGCTTTCCGCTCTTCGTGAAGGTGAGGCCCGTCGCCGACTGCGTGACGCCGTACGAGAAGATGTCCGTCCGCTTCGTGAGCGCGGAGAGCTGCGCGAGGACGTCGCCGCCGCCGCCGAGCTCCATCACCGCGAAGAGCACCGAGCTCTTCGCGTTCTTGACGGCCGCCGCGACGCGGTCGAGCGAGACGCTCGCGCTTTGGTGCGGCGCGAACGAGACGGAGAACTTCGGCAGCCCCGGTCCGCTCTGGTCGAACCACTGCGAGGCGATCTCGGAGCTCGGGAACGTCGACATGTCGTTCCACGCCTCGTCGAAGGCCTGGCCGTAGAGCTTCGCGGTCTCGACGTCGTCGATCGCGATCATGCTGTTCGACTGCACGTAGAGACCGCGCACGCTGAAGTTCGCCGAGCCGGTCAGCACGCGGACCGCGTCGCCGGCCTTGTCGCGCTGGATCACGCACTTGTCGTGCGCGTAGCGCTTGAAGTGGCCGCGCTTGACCTGTACGCCCGCGGCCCCAAGCACCTTGGCGGCCTCGATCTCGCGGGCACCGCTCTTCGTGTGCAGCGGCGCGTCGTCGAGGATCATGCGGATCGGCCAGCCCGACTTCGCGTCGCGGATCAGCACCTTGATGAAGTCCGGCTCGTCGAGGTCGTAGGCGAAGACGTCGTAGCCGGAGCCGGTCGCGGTCCCGTCCTTCTCGCACTGCACCAGGAAATCGCTCAGCAGCTGCCGCGCGCGGGCGCCGAGCCAGCGGTACATGTCGCGGTAGGTCGTCGGCGGCGTCGTGCCCGGGACGTTCTGGCGCGTGTCGTAGTCGACGGTGTTGTCCGCGCGCATGTTCTTCACCGCGCCGTAGCGCTCGGCGAACGCCTGTGAGGAGACGTAGCCACGCGTGAACGCGAGGTCGAACTGCGGCGAGATCTTCCCGGTGAGCGGGAGCGCGAACGTCACCGCCGCGCGTTTCTCGAGCGCGCCGTCGTCTTTCGCGGGGTCCTTGCCGGCGACGAAGTACATGGCCTCGACGCGGTACGTGTACGGCCCGGGGACCGTGGTCGCGGGATAGTCGGCCCAGCGGAACTTCTGGTACGGCGCGACGTCGGTCGTCTCGGCGTTCGCGTGTCGGACCTCGGTGGTTGTGTCCGCGAGCACCGCTTTGCTCGGCTTGAAGCTGAGGCGGTTCGGCGTGTAGGTGAAGTTCACGCCGTCAGTCGAGCGCGCGATCGCGAAGCCGGCGAGCCCCTGACACGCGCTCTGCTCGACGTCCATCGCCATGAGGATGCAGCCGTCGCCGCGGTAGGCTTTGACGGTGAGCGGTCCGTCGTGCGAGACGATGCTCGACGCGGCGGAGAGTGTCGCAGCGGCCGGCGCGGCGACGGTCGCGGGGACCTTCTCGTCCTCCGCGGGTGGAACGGCGAAGGGGTGACCATTGGCGGCGACTCTTGGAGGCATCCCGTACTCCTTGGTGTGCTCGGCGGAGGGACGTGCCAGCTTCTCCACTCTGGGGAAGCGGCCCCCTGCCGGTCAGCCGATGCGGTCGACGAACGACGCGACGCGGTCGAGGACGAGCTCGGGTGCGTCGCGGTGCGGGCTGTGGCCCGCGCCGGGGACGAGGAGGGTCTCGGTGTGCGGGACGCGCGCGGCGATCGCGTCGAGCTGCGCGGTGGTGCCGTATTCGTCGGCGTCGCCCTGGATCAGCAGCACCGGGACGCGCACGCGGGCCGCGTACGATTCCACGTTCCAAGCGCGGAAGCGCGGGTCGAGCCAGATCTCGTTCCAGCCGTAGAACGTGGCCGCGGCGTCGGCGTGATGGCGCGCGAGCTTGGCGGGGAGATCGGTCGTCTCGAACGCGGTCTTCGCCTCGGCGATACTGCGTACGCTGATCTCCTCGACGAAGACGTGCGGCGCCTCGAGGATCAGCGCGCGCGCCAGCTCCGGATGCGCGCCGGCGCAGATCAGCGCGATCGACGCGCCGTCGCTGTGGCCGAACAGGATCGGCCGCTCGATCTCGAGCTCGCGCAGCAGCGCGGCGAGCACGACCTCGCCTTCGTTGTGCATGTACTCCGGCTCGCGCTTCTCGCGTAGCACGTCGGAACGGCCGTAGCCGTAGCGCGAGTAGGCGATCGTGGTGCAGCCGGTGCGTTCGCGGACGCGCGCGGGGAAGTCGCGCCAGAGCGAGATCGAGCCGAGGCCTTCGTGCAGCATGACGATCGGCGGGCGCGCGGGATCGCCGTCGTAGCGCACGGTCTCGAGGCGCTTGCCGTCGACGACGACCTCGCGGAGGACCGCGCTCACGCGTGCTGTGCGGCGCGCAGGACGTGGCGGCGGATCTTGCCGGTCGCCGTCTTCGGAAGATCGGGGACGAACTCGATCCAGCGCGGGTACTTGTACGGCGCGAGGCGGCTCTTCACGTGCGCTTTGAGCGCGTCGGCGAGCTCGTCGCTCGGCGCGACGCCCGGTTTCAGGACGACGAACGCTTTTGGTTTGACGAGCTGCTGCTCGTCCTCGGCGCCGATCACCGCGGCTTCGAGAACGTCCTCGTGCGAGACCAGCGCGGATTCGACCTCGCTCGGCGAAACCCAGATCCCGCTCACCTTCAGCATGTCGTCGACGCGGCCGCAGTAGACGAAGTTTCCGTCCTCGTCCTGGCGGTACTTGTCGCCGGTGCGCGTCCACTCGCCGCAGAACGTCCGGCGTGACTTCTCGCGGTTGTTCCAGTAATATGCCGCCGACGTCGGACCGCTCACTTCGAGCTCGCCCAGCTCGCCGCGCTCGACCTCGCGGCCGTCGTCACCGACGATGCGCGCGCGGTAGCCCGGCACCGGCACGC
>DATAQE010000100.1:0-11148 GCA_036264835.1 Candidatus Elarobacter sp. | reverse complement strand
GCGCTCCAAAACGCCGCGTCGATCGGCGCGCTGGTCCTCACGACCGAGACGCTGATCGCCGACAAGCCGGAGCCCAAGAAGGACGCAGCCCCCGCCGGCGGCGGCATGGGCGGCTACGACATGATGTAGTCTTCGCCCCGCGCGAAGATCAGTCGAACGGCCTCGGAGAGCGATCTCCGGGGCCGTTGTCGTTCGCGGGGTGCATGCGACGCGCGCCGAACCGGTGCGCGTGAACGTCACCGCCTTCGTCGACGTGCTCCCCTAGTGCTTGCGGCTGGCTTCCACCTCGGGCACGACGCGAGCGCGGCCCTGGTCGACCGGGACGGCCTCGTG
The DNA here is from genome assembly GCA_036264835.1 of Candidatus Elarobacter sp. GTDB lineage: Bacteria > Vulcanimicrobiota > Vulcanimicrobiia > Vulcanimicrobiales > Vulcanimicrobiaceae > Vulcanimicrobium. The sequence continues at coordinate 10,815 of DATAQE010000100.1, read as the reverse complement.
CGGTTCCTCGACAAGGAACGCCGGTCGCGCGTCAAACAGGCGATCGGCCTCGCCGCCATGGACATCGAGGAGGTCTTGCCCGAAACTGACGACGTGGCGGTCGGCCTGTCAGTGACCCAGGAGTTGCCGATCTTCGTCGATCCCGCGATCGACCTCTCTGTCGACGGGGCGTCGCCCACCTCCGCGGCAGCCTTCCTCGCGACGTTGCCGCCTGATCACCAGTACCGAATCCGACTCGGATGGGCGGACGGGCTGGACGGCTGGGAAGGCGTCCACGCCGGCGAAGGCCTGTTCACGGCCGGTGCAGAGGGCGGCGGGACCATGCGCCGCGAGGCGCGCCTCGTGGTCCGCGGTCGCGCGTACGGTGCGGGTCTCTATCAGCACCACTTCCTGCACGCCTGCTATGCCGGCTGGGCCGCGAGCGCCGATCGGCCGGCGCTCATCATCACGGCCGACGGTGGGCTCGGCCCCTCCTACGCCGGCGGGGGAATCTACTTCTGGCGTCCGCGGCAGCGGGTGGAGGTCGTCGCGCCTTCGGACGGATGGGCCGCCAGCTTCTACACAGCGGTCGCCGACCGCCTTGGACTCGGCCGTTACGGCGCCTCGGGCGGCGCAGGCAAGCTCATGGGTCTATCCGCCTATGGCTCCCCCGTCTATGACGATCAGGCCCTGGTCGGCGGCTACGGCGATGTGAGCGACGGTTACCGGTTGAGCCCTGACGACCTGGTCTCGCGCTGGCTCGCCCGGTTCGGCGTAAGCGCGGAGGCGCTCGCCGCCTGGGACCGTTGGGATCCATGTCCCCCGAGGCTGGTGGCGGACGTGGCTGCGTCTGCGCAACGTATCTTCGAGCGGAACACGCTGGCTCTCGCAGAGCGCGCCGTCGGGCTGGCCCGCGCCGCGGGGTTCCCTTTCCAGGCCGTCGTGCTCTCGGGAGGAGCGGCGCTCAATTGCCCGGCTAACTCGGCCCTCGAGGCCGCCCTCGATGTCCCCGTGTGGGTTCCGCCAGCCTGCAACGACGAGGGCTTGTCGATCGGAGCGGCCGTCGCGGCCTTCTTCGACGCGGTGGGAGCCTACCCGGCGGGCCCGCGCTCGTACGCGGAGGCCGCTTACATCGGCGCCGACGTGACGGCGGCGTCAGTTCGCGAGGCGGCCGACCGACACCGGTTCGCCCTGTCTGCCGCCCCCGGCCTCAGAGCAACCGCCCGGCTGATCCTCGATGGACAACTCGTGGGTCTGTGCAGCGGTCGCGCGGAGGTCGGGCCGCGCGCACTCGGCCATCGCTCGATCCTCGCCGATCCGGCGTCGGGGGCCGCCTGGCCTTCCGCAAATTCGCTGAAGCGGCGGGAGCCTTGGCGACCGTTCGCCCCGGCCGTGCTCTGGGACCGTGCGCCCGCCTACTTCGAGGGCCCCACCGAGTCTCGTTTCATGCTGTTCACCCACCGGGCGACGACCGACGCCTTGCCCGCGGTGACCCATCGCGACCGGTCGAGCCGCGTCCAGCATGTGTCGCCGCAGACGGGCCTGCTGTACCAGCTGCTCGTCGAGCTCGAGCGAATGGGCGCCCCGCCCGTGCTCCTCAACACCTCGTTCAATGGCCCCGGCGCGCCCATCGTCGACACGGCGGAGGACGCCTTCGCCGAAGCGTCGAGCCTTGGGCTGCGCTACATCCTGACGGATTGGGGTCTCTTCGGCGCGCCGTGATGGCCGCGTTCGCGCCGCCCCGCCCCCGGAGTGATCCGGGGGCGCTTTCGTTTCGTCCGGCTTAGGGCGACCCCGACGGGTACGTCGCGACGGTGAACGGGTTGGGGATATTTCCGACCGAGATGACGGTGCCGTTCGCCATGATGACGCCGGACGGGCCGGTGATCGCGGAGAACGGGAGGTCGCCCGCGACGTCGATGGCGAGCTGGCCTGCGTCGACGCCCGTGTAGGTCTTGACCAGCGTCGCGGACCCGGGGCCGTAGAGCTTCGTGCCGAGGGCGCCTTCGCTCACGACGAGCCGGTCGGTGAGATCGAACAGGAACGCCCGCGCTTCGGTGAAGCCCGTGATCGAGTACGCGGCCGTCGTCGATCCCGGCGCGTAGACGCTGATCGACGTGAACGGGAACAGCGAGAGCGCGAGGTTGCCGTGATGATCGTACGCCACCCTCGTCGTGTTGACGCCGCTCGGCGCGATCCCGTTCACCGCGAACGTCCGGTTCGCGGTCGTCGAGCCGTGCGGAAACGTCTTGACCGTGCCGTCGCTTTGCGGAACGACCAGCTCGCCGGTCGGGCTGAACGCGAGCGACTGGAACGCCGGCTGGCCCGGGACACGATAGCTGCCCGTCGTCGAGCCGTTCGGGAAGACCGCGACGGTCGATCCCATGTTGTATCCGCCGACCGCGACATCGCCTTGTGAGCCGACGACCATCGAGAACCCGCCTTGCGGCAGCGTGCGCGACGCGGTTGACGAGCCCGGCGGGTAGATCGAAACCTGCGTGTCGTCGGCGACGAGCAGATCGCCTTGCGCGTCATACTGCAGCTGCCAGAAGCAGCAGCCGGCGATCGTCATCGTGCGCGTCGGCGTCGTCTGACCGACGGTGAAGAACGCGATCGCCTGCGGCGCGTTGTTCCCGTAGCCGATCGCCATGACGGCCGCCGGGAGCGGCGTGGGGGACGGCGTCGGCGTGGGGCTCGGCGATGCGGTCGGCGTCGCCGTCGCGCCGGGCGACGGCGTGACCCCCGGAGGCGGCGGTGCGGCGCCCCCGCCGCCTCCGCCCGAGCATGCGGCCAGAGCCGAGATGGCGATCAAAAGAAAGAACGGCCGCAGCATAACGTCTCCGGAAAGGAAGGTCGCACGATGTTCGGGGGAAGAGGCGTTCCGTCCTCATTGGGCGGAAGCGCGCATTCCCGGCACCGACCTCGTAGCGAACGACCGTTCTATGAAAGTCACGGCGTTCGTCGATGTTCTGTCGCATTGGTGTCTTGCGGCGCAGCCGGCGCTCGATGCGCTGCGCGCGACGCTGGCCGACGACCTCGCGGTCGAGGACGAGCGCGCGTACCGGCGCGCAGGCCCGGCGCGCTCGTAGGCGCGAAGGGCGCCTCATGGCGACCGTCACGCGCTGCGCCTGGGCCCGGAGCGATCCGGCGATGATCGAGTACCACGACCGCGAGTGGGGGACGCCGGTCCACGACGACCGCGTCCTGTTCGAGTTCCTCGTCCTCGAAGGTGCGCAGGCGGGTCTGTCGTGGTCGACGATCCTGAACCGGCGCGAGGGCTACCGGCGGGCGTATCGCGATTTCGATCCGGTGAAGATCGCGCGCTTCGGCGAGCGCGACGTAGCGCGGCTGCTCGCCGACGAGCGAATCATCCGCAACCGTGCGAAGATCGCGTGGTCGATCCGCAACGCGCAGGCGTTCCTCGCGCTGCAGCGCGAGCACGGCTCGTTCGATGCTTATCTCTGGGCGTTCACCGGCGGCGAGCCGGTCGTGAACCGGCCGCGCACCAGCGCAGAGGTGCCCGCGCGCACCGAGCTCTCGGATGCGCTCAGCAAGGATCTGCGCAAGCGCGGCTTCGGGTTCGTCGGCTCGACGATCTGCTACGCGTTCCTGCAAGCCGTCGGCGTCGTGAACGACCACGCCGCGGACTGTTTCCTCGCGCCCCCCGCGCCCGCGAAGAAGCGGCGCAAGGCCGCCGTCCCGAGCGCCGCGTGATGCTGCTGCAAGGTGACGCGATCGTTCTGGCCGGCGCGACCGGGCGCGTCGGCGGCGCGACGCTCGCGACGCTCGTCCACGAAGGCGCGCGCGTCCTCGTCGTCTCGCGCTCCGCCGAGCGCGCGAGCGCGACGGTCGACGACATCCTCGACGATGCGGAGCAGGCCGTCGCCGTGCCGTTCGCGGCGAACCTCGGCGACCCGGCGCAGGCGCAGGCCGCCGTCGATGCGTGCGTCGAGCGCTTCGGCCGCGTCGACGCGGTCGTGAGCCTCGCGGGCGAGGGATTCGGATTCCGGCCGCTCGTCGACTCATCGCTCGACGACCTGCGCGCGAACTTCGGCGCGTTCACCGAAGTGGCGTACAACCTCACCGTCCCGGCGCTGCGCGCGATGCTCGCGCAGCCGTATCGCGAGGGCGCGCGCTCGCGCGGGCGGATCGTCGTCGTCACCGCCGGCTCGTCGAAGGATCCGGCGCCCGGCCGCGGCCTGTTCGGCGTCGCGAAGGCCGGCGTGAACGTGCTGATGCAGGCGATCGCGCGCGAGCACAAGGCCGACGGGATCGTCGCGAACGCGCTGGTCCTCGGCGGCGTCGCGACCGACGCGGCGCGCGGCTACCTGAGCGCGGAGGATTTCGCCGCCGCAGCGACGCCGCAAGAGGTCGCCGACGCGCTCGCGTTCCTCGCGAGCGACCGCGGCAGCGGCGTCAACGGCGCGCTGGTCGACCTGAACGCGCGCGAGGTCGACTGAGCGTGATCGCGCGATGACGGCGCTCTACGCGGTTCCGGCGTGGCTGCTGCTCGGGCTCGCGATCGCCGTGGCGGCCGGCGGCGCCGTCGCGGGGCACGTCGCGGTGCGGCGTGCGTTTCCCGCGGTCGATTTCCATGCGTACAACGATGTCGCGGGGATCGTGCTCGGCGTCGTCGGCGGCTTGTTCGGTGTCACCCTCGCGTTCATCATCGCGATCGTGTGGCAGGAATTCGACGGAACGCGCCACCGCGTCTCCGTCGAAGCGGCGGCCGCCGACAATCTCTGGCACACGGCGCAAGGCCTGCCCGCGCCGCTCGGGCCGCGGGTCCGCCGTGACGTGGTCGGCTATGCGACGCTCATGGTCGACGACGAGTGGCCGGCGATGCGCAACGGCGGGACGAGCCCGCGCGCCGAGTCGCTGCTGACGCGGACGTTCGAGGACGTCGCGCGCTTCCGCCCGCGCGACGCCGGCGCCGCGAACGCGCAGTCGGCCGCGCTCGCGTATCTCGGTGCGCTCCACGACGCGCGGCACCAGCGGCTCGCCGACAACGACAGCGGCGTCTCGGCGTTCGAGTGGGCGATCCTGCTCATCGGCGCCGGTGCGATCGTCACCCTCTGCTACCTCGTCGGCAGCGCGGGATTCCGGGCGCAGCTGCTGATGACCGGCGTCGTCGCGGGGATGATCGCGGCGATGTTCGTGCTGATCTTCGAGCTCGACTACCCGTTCCGCGGCGATCTTTCGATCGGCCCCTCCGGCTGGCAAGAGTTCATGGTCAAGAACCGCTCCGCCGTGTGACCGGTGTGCGATGATTTCGGGTAACCGTCACGTTGGGATGCGAGCGTTGAAACAGAAGCTGGCGTGCGGCGTGCTGGCCTTCGTCACGCTGGTCGCCGCGACGCCTGAACCGGCCGCGCAGGTGCCGGCGCCGAGCGGTGACCGGGTGAACGCGTTCGCCGGGCCGTGGGCGTGCCGCAACGTCGAGGGCGTCCTCGTCCGCGAGACCGGCGCGCGCCAAGGCGACACGATCACCGCGCACGACGACGTCGAGCGCAACGGGAAGCACTCGGCGTTCGAGGACCGCTACGTCTTCGACCCGGCCCTCAAGCGCTGGCACGTCGAAACGGGACTTGGCGGGTTCAGCGGCGACGCGATCCCGTGGACGGGAGACACCTGGATCGTACAGGGTCAGAACGCGGACGGCGTGGCGGTTCGCATGACGGCGGAGGCGATCCCGGGCGGCGACTTCCGCCGCACCTTCGCCTACGCCAAGGACGGCGGCTGGTTCGCGTACAGCGTCGAGCGCTGCACGCCGGGGACGACGCCGCCCGCGGCGGACGCCTGCATCGCCGCCCGCTATCCCGCGACGACGCTGTACGCCGCGCCGATCCAGAACTCGGAGATCCCGTTCGGCGCGCACGGCGGTACGGTGACGGTCGTCGTCGCGCTCGACGCGTCCTCGCACATCACCGGCACCCGCGTTCTCCGCTCGACGTCACCGCTGCTGAACGGGCTCGCACTCGAGAAGACGCGTGCCTCCCAATTCCGCACCGCGATCGTGAACTGCAAACCGGTCGCCGCCGACTACCTCTTCACGGTCAGCGTCCGCGACTAGCGCGCGCTAGACGGTCGCGCCGACCAGTTCCGCGAGCGACTCCGAGGGCTCGCACTGCAGCTCGCTCTCGAGCACGTCGCGGTACTGGCGGAAGTGGCGCAGCGCCGCGGCGCGGTCGCCGCTCGCGAGGTACGCTTTGATCGCGATCTCGCGGGCCGGCTCATCGCACGGGTCGTACGCGATCATCTCGTGGCAGTACGCGAGCGCGTCCTGCGGCCGGCCTTCGTCGAGCGCGTGCTTCGCGAGCGCCTGCGCGACCTCACAGCGCAGCTCGCGCAGGTGCCGCTCGATCGGCTCGAACCACTCCCACGACTCGAACTTCGCCGGCCGCGACGCGCGCAGCCGCTCGTTGACCTCGCGCATCCCGGCGAGCCGGCGCGCGTCGAGCGGCTCGTCGGTGCGCAGCGCGGCGAGCGCGCGGTCGATCTCCCACAGGTCGACGCGCACCTCGCTGCCGAGCCGGTAGCCTTCGCGCGTCCGCACGATCACGTTGTCGTCGCCGACGCGCGCTTTGACCCGGTGCAGGCAGACGTGGAACGCGTTGCGCGCCGGTCCGTCGCCCAGATCCGGCCACAGCATGTCGGTGAGGCGGTCGCGCGAGAGCGCTTCCGGCCGCATCGCGACCGCGGCGAGCAGCGCGTGCTCGCGCTCCGCGAGCGTCACCGGCTCGCCGTCGCGCACCACGCGCCCCGTGACGAGCTCGACCAGCAGCCCGGAGCGCGGCGCTTCGCCGTCCGCCGCGCGGCGGTAGCGGCGCAGGAACGGCTCCAGGAACCCCGCGTTCTCGCCGCGCCCGATCGCCTCGATCGCTTCGTGCAGCTCGGCGGAGTCGATCCGGCTCGCGAGCGCCGCCGCTTCCGCGCGCAAGGCGCGCCGGCGTGCGGGGTTCAGCTCCGCGACCGCGAGCGCCGCCAGCACCTGGCCGAACGGCGACTTGCTGTTCGCGCCCGCGTCACGTGCCATGTCGGCGTAGCGCAGCGCCGTCGCGTCGTCCTCGGCGTTCGCTGCCGCGATCAGGTGCCCGCACGCGACCCACTTTGCGTGGTCCGCCGGCTGCGGCTCGACGACGTGCCCGCGCGCGCACGCCGAGAAGAACGCGAAGCCGCGCACGCCTTCGCGGTTCACCTCGCTCTCGAGCGCGAACGCATGCTGCATGAAGTCCGCGTCCTCGCCGGCGAGCCACGCGCCGAACGTCGCTTCGCTCTCGTAGAACGCGATGAAGTTGCTGAAGCCGGTCTTGCGCCCGATCTCGATCGCGCGCTCCAGCCGCTCGCGCTCGGTCGCGCGGTCGCCGCGCACGCGCGCCACGTCGGCGCCCAGCGTGACCAGCATGCCGCCCGCCATGAAGCTCGTCTCGGTGAGGAATGGCCACGCCGCTTCCAGATCGCGCTCGGCCTCCTTCGTGCGCCCGAGCCGCGCGGTCATCAGCGAGCGCAGGAACAGCAGGTACGCGTGGATGCGCGTCACCGGGACGTCGGGCGCCGCGATCTTCGCGCGGAAGTCGTCGACCAGCGCGAGCGCGCTCTCGAACTCGCCGACGTAGCTCCGCATCAGCACGCGGAACACGTACAGGTAGATGCGCATCTGCGCGTCGGCGTCGGCCGGAAGCCGTGCCCACACCGACTCCACCTCGTCGAGCAGCAGCCGCGAGTCGACGGTGAACGTGCGCATCAGCGCGGTGACCGACCACAGCCGCGGGCAGCGCAGCACGACCGCGCGGTCGAGCGAGGCGACGACGCGCGAGTACGCGATCGGCGGCGGCAGCTCGTCGTCGAGGATCTCGATCCGCTCGAGCACGTCCGCGGCGGCCTGCTGGTCGCCGCGCGCGAGGTGGATCTCGGCGGCGCGCTGGAACTCGTCGGCCTGCGCGTACGCCGCGGCGGCCGGCGCGAGCAGCTCGTCGACGCGCGCAGGGTGGCGTTCGAGCAGCGTGCTCGCGACCAGCGGGTGCACGGCGAACGTCTCGTCGGGGTTGCGCGTGACGAACGGCGAGGTCTTGGTGAACGCGACGAACGTCTCGAGCGGCTCGCCGTTCCCGATCGCGAGACGCAGATCGCGCTCGGTCGGGCTCGGGATCGCGGCGCAGGTCAGGATTCCGTCGATCACCGCTCGAGGCGCGTCGCCGAGGACCTGATCGGCGAGGTACTCGTGCAGCTCCTCGTACGCGACGTCGTCGAGCTTGTCGAGCAGCGCCTCGAGCCGGCGCTCGTGCGCGAAGCGCGCGAGCAGCAGCACCGCGATCGGCCAGCCGGCGGAGATCGCCGCGACCCGCCGGACCGCTTCCTCGCTCGCGCCGGTCGCGGCGAAGATTGCGGCGATCTCCTCCGGTCCGAAGGCGAGGTCGTTCGCGCGCAGCGTGAGGATCTCGTGCGGCGCGGCGAAGCGCGAGAGGTGCATCCGCAGCGACTCCCGCGAGCACACGATCACCGTCCGCGCGTCCGGCCGGCTGCCGAGCAGCTTGGCGAGGAAGTCCCGCGCGCCCGGGTCGGCGATCGCGTCCTCGCTGTTCTCGAAGACGAACGTCGAGGGCTGCGTGCGCGTCCGCCACGCCGCCAGCGCGACGCCGACGCGGTCCGCCGCCGAGCCGTGGCCGTCCCCGAGCATCGTCTCGCTCTGCGAGAGGCTCGCGCTCCGCTCGGGCGTCTCGTCGGCTAGGGCCGGGAGCAGCCGCCGCGCCAGGTCGACGTCCGACGCGACGCCGCGGCAGTCGCAGATCGCCGAGGACTCCACGCCCCGCAGCAATTGCCGCACGAAGGTCGATTTGCCGAAGCCGGCCGGCGCGACCAGCGAGACGATCGCCGGGCGGGCCGCCCAGACACGGTCCACCAGCCCGGTTCGGATCAGATCGGTCCCGGCGGACTGGTTGGAAAGCGTGGTGTCCATGACGCTCGTAAGCACTCCGGAAGAGTTGGCGCCGACGACTTTCGTCGTCCCCATCGCGGTCCCCGTTTGCGCCCGCCCACTCGTGCGCTTGCTTCCATTAACGTCACATTACTTTACACACGCCCTTGTGGACGGTGTGGATTGGAGGGGAGATGCGACGGAAGCGGCAACTCCGATGGCTGGCAGAGTGTTGAGACGAGTGCTAATGAAAGGACCCGTTCGCGCGTGAGACACCGCGATGACGAGCTACTGGAGTTCGATCGGCTTTTCGCACCCCGCGGTGCCCACGGCCGCTTCGAGCCGAACACCGACGTCTACCTCGACGAGCACGAGGCGACGATCATGGTGGTCATCGAGCTCGGCGGCGCCGAGGCCGACTCGCTGCAGGTGTCGATCGGCGACGAGTATCTCACGATCGCCGGCGCGCGCGCTCCGCGCGACGTCGCTCGCGAAGCGTCGCTGCTCCGCAAGGAGATCCAGTACGGGCAGTTCCTCAAGCAGATTCGTCTCCCGGTGCCCGTTCGTGAGGACGGCGCCAGCGCGATCTACCGCGACGGCATCCTGACGATCCGTCTCCCGCTCGCGCCGACCAAACAGTACCCGATCGTGCGGACCGAGATCCGCATGACGGTCAGAAGGACCACCTCGTAATGCCCAAGCCCGACAAGGCGCCCGAAATCCTCGGCATCCTCCCTCTGCAGGACGCGGTGCTGTTTCCGAACACCGTGATCCCGCTCGCCGTGGTGAAGCGCCCCGGCATCCAGCTCGTCGAAGAAGCGCTCCGCGAAGGGAAGCAGATCGGCCTCGTCGCGCTCAAGGACAAAGACACCGAAGATCCCGGTCCGGACGATCTGCGCCGCGTCGGCACGATCGGCACGATCCAGAAGATGCTGAAGGTCCCCGACGGCACGCTGCGCTGCATCGTCGCCGGCGGCCCGGTCTTCCGCATCGACCAGTTCGTCGCGACCGAACCGTATCTCGCCGGGACGTTCACCGAGCTGCCGGACATCACGCGCGAGGGCGACCAGCTCGTCGCGATGCAGCGCAATCTCGGCTCGCTGTTCCAGAAGCTGCTCGGCTATCTGCCGCAGGCGCCGCGCGAGATGGAGATGGAGGTCAACAACATCTCCGATCCCAACCTGCTCTCGTACTTCGTCGCGAGCACCATGCGGCTGGAGACGGCGGACCGCCAGGCGATCCTCGAGGAGCGCGACACCGCGAAGCGGCTGCGCAAGCTCACGATGCTCATCACCAAGGAGCTCGAGGTCGTCGAGCTGGGTCACAAGATCCAGTCCGACATCCAGCGCGAGATGGAGAAGAATCAGCGCGAGTTCTACCTCCGCCAGCAGCTGCGCGCGATCCAGGAAGAGCTCGGGGAGACCGATCCGCAGCAAGCCGAAGCGAACGAGCTTCGGAAAAAGATCGATGAGGCGAACATGCCGGAGGACGTCAAGAAGGCGGCCGACCGGGAGCTGGACCGTCTCTCGAAAGTCCCGACGGCCTCGCCCGAGTACAGCGTGATCCGCACGTATCTCGACTGGCTCGCGCAATTGCCGTGGAGCGTCTCGACGAGCGACCAGATCGACATCGCGCGAGCGCGCGAGATCCTCGACGAGGACCACTACGATCTCGAGAAGATCAAGGACCGCATCGTCGAGTACCTCGCCGTCGGCAAGCTCAAGAACAAGCTGACCGGGCCGATCCTGTGCTTCGTCGGGCCGCCGGGCGTCGGGAAGACCTCGCTCGGGCAGTCGATCGCGAAGGCGATGGGCCGCAAGTTCGTGCGCCTCTCGGTCGGCGGCGTGCGCGACGAGGCCGAGATCCGCGGGCACCGCAGGACGTACATCGGCGCGATGCCGGGGACGATCGTGCGCGCGCTG
>DATAQE010000097.1:0-21133 GCA_036264835.1 Candidatus Elarobacter sp. | reverse complement strand
GGCGCCGATCCCCGGCAAGTCGGCGGTCGGGATCGAGATCCCGAACACGACCGTCTCGATCGTCGCGCTGCGCGAGATCCTCGACGGGATCCCGCGCAGCGTCCCGCCGCTCACGATGGCGCTCGGCAAGGACATCACCGGAAAGCCGGTGACCGGCGAGCTCGGCAAGATGCCGCATTTGCTCGTCGCGGGCGCGACCGGCGCGGGGAAATCGGTCTGCCTGAACTGCATCATCGCCTCGCTGCTGTGCATCGCGACGCCCGACCAGCTCGAGTTGCTGATGATCGACCCGAAGCGCGTCGAGCTGACGGTCTACAACGGGATCCCGCACCTCAAGAACGAGGTGATCACCGATCCGTCGATGGCGGCCGGCGCGCTGGCGATGATCACGCGCGAGATGGACACGCGCTACGAGCGCTTCGCGAAGGCCGGCGTGCGCAAGATCGAGGAGTACAACGCGAAGTACCCCGACGAGAAGCTGCCCTACGTCGTCGTGATCATCGACGAGCTGGCCGACTTGATGCTGGTCGCGCCGGCGAAGGTCGAGATGCTGATCATGCGGCTCGCGCAGCTCGCGCGCGCGACCGGGATCCACCTCGTCGTCGCGACGCAGCGGCCGTCGGTCGACGTCATCACGGGGCTGATCAAAGCGAACATCCCGTCGCGCATCGCGTTCGCGGTCTCCTCGCAGGTCGACTCGCGCACGATCCTCGACATGGGCGGCGCGGAGCGGCTGCTGGGGCGCGGCGACATGCTCTATCTCCCGATCGACGCGCCGAAGCCGGTTCGCGCGCAGGGCGCGCTCGTGACCGGCGCGGAGATCGAGCGGCTCGTCGCGTTCTGGAAGCGCCAGGCGAAAGGCGAGGGCGCGAAGGCGATGGAGATCACGCCGATCCGCGAGGACGACGAGCGCGGTAGCGGCGGCGAGCGCAAGGCCGACGAGCTGTGGTACGACGCCGCGAAATTCTTGCTCGACGCGCGCGTCGCGAAGGGCGATCCCGGCGTCGGCTCCACCGCGGCGCTGCAAGCGCGCTTCTCGATCGGCCACCCGCGCGCGGTGCGGCTGATGCGCCAGCTCGAAGAGTACGGGATCGTCGGCCCCAACGAAGGGACGAAGCCGCGCAACGTGATCGTCGAGTCGCCGGCCGATCTCGAACGGCTCGCCGACCGCTTCGGCCGCCCCGCGCAGACGGATCTGTTCGCGGGGTGACGCGCGCCGGCACAGGCCGCGCGATCGCGGGCCGCGTCGCGCTCGCGGCGCTCTTCGCGGTCCTCTACGCGCTGCTCGGGATCGCGGTCTCGCACCGCCCGCCGTTCGGCATCGACGTGCCGGCGCGCGCGCTCGCCGGCGAGGCGCCGCGTCTCGCGCTGCTCTTCACCGAGTCGTGCTGGTGGCCGGCGCTCGTCGCGCTGGCGATCGTGGTGATCCTCGTTGCGATCCGGTACCCGGCCTGGCGCCCGCGCGTGATCTACGCGCTCGTCACCACGCTCGTCACCTGGCAGCTCAGCGACGTGCTGAAGAACGTCTTCAAGCGCCCGCGCCCCGAGTACTGGACGCTGATCCACGAGCCGACGTACTCGTACTCGAGCGGCCACGCGATGTTCGCGCTGCTGGTGTACTGGACGTGGGCGTGGTTCATCTGGAAGAGCGATCTCCCCGACCGCGTCCGCTTCGTCGCCGCACCGCTTGCGTTTCTCTGGGGCTGCAGCGTGATCTGGTCACGGCTCGCGCTCGGAGCGCACTACCCGACCGATCTGATCGGCGGCGTGCTGCTGGGCGCGACGATGCTGTCGCTCGCCTCGGCGATTGCACTCGCGATCCGCCGAACGCGCGCAGCCGCCGCACGCTGAGCGTCACGCAGGCACCTGCGTGACGAGCGGCGGGTGCTTCGTGTGGAAGGACGTCGCGCGCTGGTAGCGGGTGCCGAGCCAGGTCAGCGTCGATTCGCCCCAGGCGCGGCCGAGGAACGAGATCGACGTCGGCAAGTGCTCGGGTCCCATGCCGTTCGGCATCGCGATCGCGGGGAGGCCGGCGAGGTTTCCCGGTGAGATCAGCGAGGTCGCGCCGGGATATTTCGGCCAGGCTTTCTCGAACGGGATCCCGATCGGGTACGTCACCGTCGGAAGCGTCGGCGAGACGATCGCGTCGTAGCCGTCCATCGCGCGCTCGAGCGCGGCGTTGAGCTTCGCGCGCTGGCGCAGCGCGTCGATGTAGTCGACCGCGGGCGTCGCGTAGGCGACGTAGCCGCCGAGCTTGTCGTCGGTGTTGCGCAGCTCGTGCGAGCGCCCCGACTCGATCAGATCGCGGAACGCCGCCGCGCCTTCGGCGTCGACGATCGTGCCGACGACCGGTCCCCACGGACCCTTCGGGAGCGCGACCTCGCCCGCCACGTCGGCGAACGACGCGATCGCTTTCAGCGACGCACGGAAGTTCGCGACTACCTCGGGCATCGACGACTTCGTCGCATCCTTCAGCACCGCGACGCGCGGCTTCCGGCGCGGTGCGGCGAACGGCGCGTCGACCGCGGTCGGGTCGTTCGGATCGGCGCCGGCGATCACGCCGAGGATCGTCTCGGTGTCGCGCGCGCTGCGTGCCATCGGGCCGAGCTTGTCGAGCGTCCAGCAGAGCGCCATCGCGCCGTGCCGCGAGACGCGCCCGTAGGTCGGGCGCAGCCCGGTGACGCCGCACGCGGTCGACGGGAAGAGGATCGAGCCCGACGTCTCCGAGCCGATCGCGAAGCCGACCAGACCGGCCGCGACCGCGATCCCCGAGCCGCTCGACGAGCCGCCGCTCCAGTACTTCGCGTTCCACGGCGTGCGGCCCGGACCGGTGAACGACGCGTCCGCGTCGCCGTAACCGAAACCGCCGGCGAGCTCGACCATCGCGAGCTTCGCGAGCAGCACCGCGCCGGCGGCGGAGAGCCTCTTCACCACCGTCGCGTCGTACGCGAAGCGCTGCTCGCGGTACGGCTGCGCGCCCCACGTCGTCGGCGCGTCGGGGGTCGCGAGCAAGTCTTTCACGCCGTACGGGACGCCGTGCAGCGGTCCGCGCACGCGGCCGCGCGCGCGCTCGGCGTCCGCGCGCTTCGCCTCGCGGCGCGCGCGGTCGTGCAGGATCGTGACGACCGCGTTGTAGACCGGGCCGTACGTCTCGAGCCGTTTCAGGTAGAGCTCGGTGAGCTCGACCGACGAGACCGTTTTCGCGGTGAGCAGCCGCTGCAGCTCGGTCGCGTCGGCGAAGGCGAGATCGTCGTGCGTCATCGCGGCCGCGCCACCGAGAAGCGCGTCACCGGCTCGTCGCCGTTCTTCAGCGCGGTCGCCTTCTTCGGGTTCAGCCGCGCGGCGCCGCGCCGGTTCGCGTCGATTCCGTGCGCGATCGTGTCGAGATCCTTGTCGGCCAGGTTCGCATCGAAGCGCCGCATCGACGTCGCGACCGCGAGCGCGAGCGCCGACGGAGGCTTCGGCGAGGCGCTCGCATTCGGCGAGGGCTGGGCCGAGGGCAGCGGCGAGGGTTTCGGCGGAGCTTCCGGGGGCGGCGCTTGCGCCTCGGCCTGCCCGGTGAGCAAGACGGTAGCGGCGACGCCGGAGACGGCGCCGAGGAACGTTCGACGATCTGCCATATCCGACGGTTAGACGCGCACGACGGCCCGGACACCTCTTCGGAATGTGCCGTGCCGTGCGAGGGGGTACATCCCGCCCATGGAGACGCCGATCGCGCGGCTCGACCACGAGCGCCGCGACCGCACGGGCGTTCCGGAGGTGATCTTCGCCGCCGGGAAGACGTTCGAGCAGAACCTCGCGCTGGTCGGCGCGCTGTACGCGCGCACCGGGTTCGCGCTCGCGACGCGCATCCCGCGCGAGCAGCGCGAGCCGCTCGCCGCGGCGTATCCCGACGCGGTGCTCGAACCGCTCTCCGGCGCGCTGCGGCGCGGCACGCTGCCGCGCACCGGCCGGCGCGTCGCGGTCGTCTGCGCGGGGACCTCGGATCTCCCGGTCGCCGAAGAAGCGGCGTTCGCGCTCGACGCGCTCGGAGACGACGCGGTGCGCGCGACCGACGTCGGCGTCGCGGGGATCCACCGCCTCTACGACGCGCTCGACGACGTCGCGTCGTGCGGCGCCGTGATCGTCGTCGCCGGGATGGAAGGCGCGCTGCCGAGCGTCGTCGCGGGGCTGGTGCGCGCGCCGGTGATCGCGGTTCCGACGAGCGTCGGCTACGGCGCGGCGTTCGAGGGGATCGCGGCGCTGCTCGGGATGCTGACGTCGTGCGCGCCGGGGATCGGCGTGGTGAACATCGACAACGGGTTCGGCGCCGCCGCGCTCGCGCACAAGATCGTGACCGCGCGGTGAGGATCGCGTACGTCGACATGATCGGCGGTGCGGCGGGCGACATGCTGCTCGCCGCGTTCCTCGACGCCGGCGCCGACCGCGCCGCGCTCGAACGCGCGCTGCGCACCGTCGTCGCGGACGGCTGGACGCTGGAGCCGCAGCGCGTCGTGAAGCGCGGGATCGCCGCGACGTACGCGGGGCTCGCCGTCCCGGGCGAGGACGGCGACGCGCACCATCATCACCACGGCGGCGATCATGCGCACGCGCACGACGGGCTCGGGACGCGCACGCTTGCGGACGTGCTCGAGATCGTGCAGCGCAGCGGACTCACCGCACGGCAGCGCGAGCGCGCGAGCGCGGTGTACCGCGCGCTCGCCGAAGCCGAAGCGCACACGCACGGCACGACCGCCGAGCGCATTCGCTTCCACGAGATCGGGCAGATCGACGCGATCCTGGACGTCGCCGCGACCTGCGTCGCGCTCGACTTGCTCGAGATCGACGAGCTGCGCTGCTCGCCGTTCCCGATCGGCCACGGCCCGATCGCGATGGAGCACGGGCTCTACCCGAACCCGCCGCCCGCGACCGCGTATCTGCTGACCGGCTGGCCGACCCGCGCGGTCGACGTCGCCGGCGAGCTAGTCACGCCGACGGCGGCCGCGATCCTCACCACGCTCGCGAAGCCGGGCCGCAGCGACATGACGATCGAACGGATCGGCTACGGCGCGGGGCGCAGCGACTTCACCGTCCCGAACGTGACGCGGATCGTCGTCGGGACCGCGCAGCCGGCGGCCTGGCACGGCGAGGACGTCCCGATCGGCTGGGACGAGGTCGTCGTGCTGGAGACGAACATCGACGACATGTCCCCGCAGCACTACGAGCTCGCCGTCGAGCGCATCTTCGCCGCCGGCGCGCTCGACGTGTGGCTCACGCCGATCGTGATGAAGAAAGGGCGGCCGGCGATCGCGCTCTCCGCGATCGCCTCCCCGCTCGACGAACGGGCCGTCGCCTACGCGATGCTGAGCGAGACGACGACGCTCGGCGTGCGCGCGCGCCGCGAGCGCCGGCACGTGCTGCCGCGAACGAGCGCCTCCGTCGAGACGCCGTACGGGCCGGTGCGCGTCAAGCGCGCCGGCGCGGACGGCCGCTCGCGTGCGCGCGCCGAGTACGACGACCTGCTGCGCATCGCGCGCGAGACGCGCCTCCCGCTGCCGGAGATCGCGCGCACGGTCGACGCTGCGATCGAAGGGCGCGAAGCGTCCGCGACGCGTTCGGCCGCCGAGACGCGTGAGGAGCCGGCCTCGTGATCGATAGCGCCGGCACCGAGACGCTCGAAGCGAAAGAGGCTCGTCTGCGCGCGATCTTCCGCGAGCTCGGCAGCTGCATCGTCGCGTTCTCGGGCGGCGTCGACTCGGCGCTCGTGCTGCACGTCGCCGCGCAGGAGCTGGGCGAGCGCGCGGTCGGGATCACGGCGCGCAGCGAGTCGCTCGCGGAGCGCGAGCACGCGGGCGCGATCGAGCTCGCGAGCGCGATCGAGGCGCGTCACGAGGTGATCGAGACGCGCGAGCTGCACGACCCCTCGTACGCGGCGAACCCCGTGAACCGCTGCTACTTCTGCAAGAGCGAGCTCTACGGCCGCTTGAGCGAGATCGCGCGCGAGCGCGGTATTCCGAACATCGTCGACGGCTACAACCGCGACGACGAGGGCGACTGGCGCCCCGGCCGCAAGGCGGCGCGCGAGCACGGCGTGCGCAGCCCGCTCCACGAAGCCGGTTTCCGCAAGGCCGACGTGCGCGCGCTCGCGCGCAACCTCGGCCTCGAAGTGTGGGACAAGCCCGCGCTCGCGTGCCTCTCCTCGCGCTTCCCGTACGGCACGCCGATCACGCTGGAGCTGCTGCGCCAAGTCGACCGCGCCGAACAGGCGGTGCACGACGCCGGGTTCCGCGCCTGCCGCGTCCGCCACCACGGCGAGATCGCCCGCATCGAAGTCCCGCCCGAGGACGTCGCCGCCGTCGCCGATCCCGTCCGCCGCGCGCAAATCGTCGAAGGCGTCCGCGCCGCCGGCTACCGCTACGTCACCCTCGACCTCGGCGGCTACGTCACCGGCGGCTTCAACCCGGCGTAGGCGTGATCGGCGAACCGCTCAACGGCCTGCGTCGAATTTCGCTTCCGCGAACAGCTGCGCGACGTCGAGCGAGAATCCCGGCAACGAGGGATGGACGAGCCAGTCGCCGGCGGCGAGAATCCGCGCGCCACCCGGATCATGAACCGCCACGGTCTCACGTCGTGGATCAACGATGATGACCGCCGATGTGCCCGCCGCGAGATACGTCGAAATCTTGTCCTGAACATCCCTGCGACGATCGTACGGCGAAAGGATCTCGACCGCGACGGTAGGCGCGCCGAGCGGGACTTGGACGTCATCGCGCATCGAGTCGGCCGGCAACCGGTTGTAAGCGAGAAACGCGACGTCGGGGACGAGTGGGCGCACCACCGCGCCCGGGGGTGCGACGCGAAAGCGCCATTCGGGTCCGACGCGACCATGAGAGCCGCCTTTGGCCCAGACATGCAGTGCCAGCAGCAACGCTGTCTGTAATGCGCTGTGGTCGTAGGTCGGGCTCACTTTTTGGAGCGCCCGGCCGCGGACCCATTCGGTCTCCGGCTTCGTTTCGGGGAGGACGATCTCGTGGATGGACATGGCTTCACGCCGAGCCTATCATGACGACCGTGCGGCTCGGCAATACCTCAGCGGTTCAGCGCTTCGCCCGCCGGAAAACCTCGTCGACAGCGACCGCGAAACCGGGCATCGCCGCATGGCAGAGCGTATCGTGCTTCTCTAGCAGCGTGACGCCGGCGGCGTCGTGAACGGCGATCGTTCGACGATGGGGGTCGAGGACAATGACGGCCGCGGTGCCGGCGGCGAGGTAGGTCGCGATCTTGTCCTCAACGTCCGGGCGGCGGTCGTCTGGCGACAGGATCTCTATCGCCGCCGTAGGCGATCCGAGCGGCGCCGCCACCGCTTCATCGGGCGCGTCCTCCGGCAGCGCCTCATATGAAAGATACGCCAGATCGGGCACCAGCGGGCGAACGACCTTGCCGGGCGGCGCGATGCGAAACCGCCACTCGGAGCTGACGCGGCCGTGGCCGTTCGCCGCCCAAGCACGGAGCAGCGAGCCCAGCTCGAGCTGCAGCGCGCCGTGCGGATAGGTCGGGCTCACTTTTTGGAGCGCCCGGCCGCGGACCCATTCGGTCTCCGGCTTCGTTTCGGGGAGGACGATCTCGTGGATGGACATGGCTTCACGCCGAGCCTATCACGACGGCGGTACGGCTCGGCAAGTCCTCAGCGCGGCTTCCTTCTCAAGGCTCCGGTGTCCCATCTCGTGCTACCATGAGGCTGACCGTGACCTTCCGATGGAACCTCGTGCTGGTCTTGACGACGTGGTGCTGGACAACCGCGCAGCTCCAACCGTTGCCGGCAACCGCGGCGAATCCGGTTTATACCTGTCCCGACCGTGGCGCGAGGCTAGCCTTCCACAATGGCAGCCCGGTTTGCATTAAGAGCGGCAAGATAAGGGACGCCATAGCGTCCCCGCCGACGCCGGACCCCGTCATGGCCGCACGCAGCCAGTACGCGGTTGGGATGCTGGAACTGCGCCGGGATGCGGCTCAGCGCAAGCTCGATGCGGCGGTACTGCTTTTATTCGCCGTCCTCGCGGTCGTGACGGCCGTTCTGCTCATCGGGATCAAGTCATATCCGCCTGCACGGAACGCGGCCCAGGACGACATCCCGGACCAATTCATCTCGCCTGAGTCGTCACGCATGATCGTGCAAAGGTCGCAGACAATCTTGGCCCTCGTCATCGCCGCGCTGCTGTTCTTCTTCGCGTATCTCAGATTCGTCTACCCAAGCTCGTTCGAGGTCTCGTCGGAAGAGCGGCCGTCAGGAGCTCAGAGCGAACCCACGACCGCCGCGACGAGCAACCATGGCGGATCGCCGAAGAAAACGCACTCCACGAAGGGCGCCGTGACGTGACCGACACCAGGACGATGGCAACGCCGATCACGTGGCCAACGCTCGACGGTGCGTCGCTTCTCACGATCGCGGACGAGGAACAGGTCGATGCGTTCGATCTGCGTCTGCGGCTCCGCTTGCACGTTCCACGCCTCGGCACGCGCGCGACGCGCGCCCAGCTGCTCGCTGAGGCACGCCGATTGGCCGCAGAGTCCCGCGCCATTGTGCCGCCCGGCGCCCTCGACGCCCCTGACGATGCTCCAGCGGACGTGAACGACGCGCAGTTCTGCATGGTCGACGACGCGGAAGCACGCTACGTTAACGAGCGACTGCACTATCTCCGAAGCCATCGCGAGAACAGCCGGAGCTATGGGCTGCGAACGCCGTTTTCGTCCTCGCTGATTGCACTGGTGACGGTCGCGCCGGCCGACGAAATACGGATTGCCGCGCTGCTTCCTTCCGGGCTGTCCTTGGAGGACACCGCCAACTTCGCACGAGTGTTCTCGCACCGCTGGGCGCCGCGAAACGCGATCTCGTACCTATTCGCGCGCACCGAGCGCGAACTCCGGCACACGTTTCGCACGCCCCAGTTCGTCATCACGTACGTCAACATGAATCTCGGCTTCACCGGCGTGTCCTACCGCGCGGCAAACTGGTCGGTCATAGGTACCGAGCCGGCTCACTATAGCTACGTCGACGAAGACTATCAGTCCGACCGCCAGCTGATCCACCGGTTCGGCACGCCGGTCGCATCCTCGCTCCACGCGCGCCTCGGCTCACGGTTCCTCCGAGTCGATGCGGGCCTCTTGCCGCTTTCGGTTTTCGGCAAGACCGTCGAGCGGTGAGGCGGGTTTGTATGCCGCGCGTCATCTACATCGCGACCTCGGTTCCGATCTATCGTCCGGAGTACCGGCGCGATCTGCTGAGCTGCTTCGGCTACGGCGCCGGAACGCACATCAGGTTCCTGTACCGGCGGAAGTGGATCGCCGAGAGCATTCTCAGCAACCTGCCCTCGAAGGGCACGCCGTGTGTCGTCGTGTTCTGGGACCGGCCGGACGAGCGTCCGCATGACTCTTCCAATACGACTGCGCCCACGGGCCCGGACCCGCATTTCTACGCGCTGATGCGCGCACGATGGGTTGGGATCGAATGGAAGCGGTATCTCGACAACTTCGGCGATGACGATTTCCTGCCGGTCGAATTCGTCCTTGAGCGTCCGGTGATGCTCGGACCATGCGATCTGGGCCGTGCGCTGCACGCTTGGCGTGACGTCATCACGACCGGCGCATCGGACCATCCGCGCCCGATGGGCGACCCAGAGGCAATGCGGTCAAAGTTCGTGTTCGAGCGCGATCGCCTGCCCGCCGAATACCCGGAGAATACGACTGAGGATCTCGCCTGGCTGACTTTAGCGCAAGCGCTTTCGAAGACCCGCGCGCTTGAGAACTGCTCGTTCTACCGCTTGAAGAGCATCACGAAGGTGCGCGGCCACGTGCAACTCGCAAACCCGATCCTTCCGCGAGCGGAAGGCGGAATTCGCGTCTATCGCCTGCGATCCGACCGAACTTACCGATTCGATTTGCAAATGCTGTCGACGCCCGGCCGGGTCAGTGTCGATCGGCTCCTGACACCGAAAGTCGCACTTCCGGGGCTACGCTTTAGCCAGCCGTTCATCGCCAGCCGGGGAAGAACGAACCAGTTCCATCTCTTGCTGTACTGTCCGCGGACGTACGCACAGCAAAGCGACGTGGTCGTATTCGACGCCGCCCAGAGTACTCCCGAGCAGACCTTGGCGGCCGGCGAGGCCGGCGGCCCGGAATCAGGTGGACCGGCAAGCGGCAACGCGCGTGATCAAGCCGAAAACGCGCCCCGCATCGAGATTCCCGTCGTCATCGGACCGCCCGCGTGGTGGGAGCTCGGCGGAGCGATTTTGCTGTTGGCTGTCGGTTTGGCGCTGGTGACGCCGACGAAAGAGCTCTTTGACTCTCCCGATCTGGTCGCGCTACCATGGCTCAAAGCCCATACGCAGCCGCTCCTCGCCATCGGACGCGTCGTGGGCACGATTTTGGCCGCCGTCGGTCTTTACCTCGGGTTCCGCGTCACACCGTCGTCCCGGCTGTGACGGCGAGGCGCGGAACCCGCCGCTCAGACCTCCATCACGACCGGAATGACGATCGGCCGCCGCCGTGACTTCTCGAAGACGGCCTTCGAAAGACCGGAACGGATGTGCTCCTTGACGTTGCCGATGTCGCGGATCCCCTCGACGCTGCAGTCGGCCAGGATCGCGGAGAGCTTCGCCTTGAGCTCGTCGACCAATTCGCCGGACTCCGGAAGGTAGAAGACGCCGCGCGAGATCACGTCGGGTCCCGCCACGACGCGCGCCTCTTCGGCGTCGACCGTCACGACGACCATCATGATCCCGTCGCCCGCGAGATGCTTGCGGTCGCGCAGCACCGCCTCGCCGACGTCGCCGACACCGGAGCCGTCGACCATCACGTTCCCGCCGTACGTCCGGCCGATCTTCTCCGCGCCCTCCTTGGTGAACTCCAGCACGTCGCCGTTCTCGGCGACGAAGACGTTGTCGCCCGCGACGCCGGTCTGCTGCGCGAGCCGCCCGTGCGTGACGAGCATCCGGTACTCGCCGTGGACCGGGATGAAGTACTTCGGCCGCACCAGGTTGAGCATCAGCAGCAGCTCCTCTTGCGAGGCGTGGCCGCTGACGTGCGCGTTCCCGGTGCTGCCGTGGATCACGTTCGCGCCGAGCCGGTAGAGGTTGTTGATCGTCCGCGAGACCGCTTTCTCGTTGCCGGGGATCGGCGTGGCGGAGATCACCACCGTGTCGCCGGGGACGATCTTGAAGTGCTTGTGGTCGCGCACCGAGAGCCGCGTGAGCGCGGACATCGGCTCGCCCTGCGAGCCGGTCGTCATCACGCACACCTCGTGCGGCGGGTGCTCGTCGACGTCCTCGAGCCGGATCACGAGCCCTTCGGGGATGTCGAGATACCCCAGCTGCCGCGCGAACTGCACCACGTTCTGCAGCGAGCGCCCGAGGAACGCGACCTTCCGGCCGTAGCGCTTCGACTGGTCGACCACTTGCTGGATGCGGGGAACGTTCGAGGCGAACGAGGTGACGATCAGCCGCCCCTTCGCGCGCGCGAAGATGTTCGAGAACGCCTCGCCGACGATCCGTTCCGAGAGCGTGTGCCCGGGCCGCTCCGCGTTCGTCGAGTCGGAGAGCATCACGAGGACGCCCTCGTCGCCGACCTTCGCGATCGAGGCGAAGTCGGCCGGGTCGCCGTCGATCGGCGTCTGGTCGAACTTGAAGTCGCCGGTGTGGAAGACCGTGCCGAGCGGCGTGCGGATCGCCAGCGAGCACGCGCCTGCGAGCGAGTGGTTGATGTGGATGAACTGCGCCTCGATCGCGCCGAACGCGACCCGGTCGCCCGGCTCGACCTCGCGCGCGTTCCACTCGCCCGGCTTGTGCTCTTTGAGCTTCGCGCGGATCAGCGCGAGCGAGAGCGGCGTCCCGATCACCGGGATCTTCGGGAAATCGCGCAGCAGGTACGGGATCCCGCCGATGTGGTCTTCGTGCCCGTGGGTCACGAGCAGCGCGCGGAACTTGTCCGCGCGCTCGCGCAGGTAGGTGAAGTCGTTGATGACGATGTCGACCCCGAACATCTCCTCGTCGGGGAACATCAGGCCGCAGTCGACGACGATCATGTCGTCGTTCGTCTCGATCACCGTCATGTTGCGGCCGATCTCGCCGCAGCCCCCGAGGGGGACGATGCGCAGGTAGGGCTCGCTCGGCGGAGCCGGGATCACGAAGGTATCGGGGTTCAAGGAGGGTCCTAGTCGGGGTGAGGGTGCGGTGGGAAGGACGGGCGTGAGACACGCGACCTTCACCGGCGCCCTGCTGGTGCTCTTCAATTGTACGCTGCCCGCGACCCCGGCCGGTGCCGCTTCGGTTCCAGTCCGGCGTCCCGCGCCGTCACCTACCCCGACCGCCGCGCCCGCCTTCCGGCCCGCCGCGGCGGCCCTCTACTCGCGCCGCTCCCGGCGCCTGGTCCAGTCGTACCTGCGGTTGAAGCTCCTCGAGATGCGGGAGGCGGACCTGGAGCGCGCCCGCAAGGTGGTCGAGCGAAAGCTCGGGATCAAAGCCCTCCTGGGCGAAACACCGTCACCGTCCACCCGGTAACTACGGGTGTCTAGCTCATTTTTCGGGGAGAGCGCTTTGAGCACGTCCGAAACCGCGATCGGCCCGCGTCCGGGGCTCACCAACGCCGTCGACATCGTCGTCGCGCCCAACGCCGCGTTCGACCGCCTGCGCCAGGTCCCGACCTGGGGCTGGGCGTTCCTGATCGCGACGGTGCTCGGCATCATCGGGTCGGTGCTCCTGGAGCCGGCGATGATGCACGCGATGCAGACCTCGATGCCGGCGAAGCTCGCCGCCAGTCCGACGATCGCAAGCCTACCCCCCGACAAGCAGCAGCAGCAGATCGCGATGATGATGTCGTTCTCGAAGGTCTGGCTCCAGATCTCGTTCATCTTCGTCCCGATCTACATCTTGATCGCCGCACTGCTGCAAGCGCTGGTCATGACCGTCGCGAACGCGATGGGCGGCGGCGACGGGTCGTTCAAGAAATACTTCGCGCTCAGCGTGAACGTCGCGATCGTCGGCGCCGGGCTGACGTACCTGGTGCTGGGGATCATCGCCATGGTTCGCGGCGCGTCGTCGTTCGAGACGACGACCGCGGTCCAAGCCTCGCTGCCCAGCTTGGCGCTGCTCGCGCCGGGTGCGAAAGGCGCGCTCGCCGGTTTCCTCGGCAGCTTCAGCGTCTTCGCCATCTGGTCCATCGTGCTGCTCGCGCTGGGGATGCAGCGCGTGGGCCGCATCTCGCCGCCGGTCGCGTGGGCCGCCTCCATCTTCATGCTGCTCTGCACCGCCGGCTTGGCGGCGTGGGGCGGCGCGCAAAACGGCTGACGGTGCGTTCGCTCCGCCTCGGCGCCGCGTTGGCCGCGGTCGCCGTCTTCTGCGCGCCCGTGCTCGCGCGAGCGCAAGTGCCGACGCCCGAGCCGGCTCCGACGCCGCCCGCGCGCGTGCTCGACCTGCGGGCCGCGGTGCGCTACGCGCTCGACCACGATCCGACGGTGCTGAGCCGGCGCTCGGTGCTGGCGCAGAACGAGGCGACGTTCGCGCGCGATCACGCCGCGGAGTTTCCGACCCTCGCCGGACAGCTGCAGAACCAGCTGGCGAAGACCAACGGGAACAACGGCGGCTCGTTCTCGCAGTTCGGGCTCTCGCAGGCGCAAGTCTTCTCGCAGAACGTGGCGCAGGTCGCCTCGACCTACAATCTCTACCCCGGCTCGTCGACGCAGATCTCGGCGCAGAGCGCGAAGCGCCAAGTCGAGTCGTCGCGCGGCGATCTGCGCCGCGCCGAGCAGCAGCTGGCGAGCGACGTCGCGGCGGCGTACTTCAACGTCGTGCAGCAGCGCGAGGCGGTCCGGCTGAACGATAGCGACCGCGCGTACCAGCTGCAGCTGCTCGACGCGGCGCGCGCGCAGGAGCGCGTCGGCCGCGCGGCCGGCGTCGACGTGCTGCGCGCGCAGGTCAACGAGCTGCGCAGCGAGGCGAACCTCACCACCGCGCGCGCCAACGAGGCGAACGCGCGCGAGGCGCTCGCGCAGCGGATCGGCGCGCCGCCCGACACGGCGTTCTCGTTCCCGGTCGCGCTCCCCGAGCCGCCGGTCCCGAGCACGCCGCTCCCGACGCTGGTCGCGGCGGCGCTCGCGTCGCGCTCCGACGTCGCGAGCGCGCAGGCGCAGGTCGCGGTCGCGCGGCTCGCCGACGCCGCGATCGAGTCGGACCGCCGCCCGCAGATCCAGCTCAGCGGCGCGTTCGGGAGCACCGAGACGCCGACGACCGCGACTAGCGGCCCGACCGTGATCCCCGGCTTCGGCGTGATCCCGGGGACGACGATCTCGCGCCCCGGCTTCTGGTCGATCGGGATGACCTCGACGCTCTCGGTCCCGTTCATCGAGTACGGCTCGCGCCGCGCCGCGCACCGCGCCGCGCGCGCGCAGCTCGATGCCGCCGAAGGCCAGCTCGCGTTCACCAAGTCGGCGGTCGAGACGGACGTGCGCCAGTCGCTGCGCGCCGTGCAGACGGCGAACGCGAACCTCATCACCTCGCGCGAGGCCGAGCGGCTCGGCGCCGAGTCGGCGCGGATCGCGCAGCTGCAGTACCGCAACGGCTTGATCTCGCTGACCGACGCGACCGCCGCCGAGCAGAGCGCGCTCTCGGCCGCGAACGACCTGGTCGTCGCGCGCGTCGCCTATCTCAACGCACTGGTGCGGCTGCGCGCGTCGGTCGGCAACACCGATCCCGTCGCGGTCGTCGATCTGGGGGCTCCGTGAAGAACCGCCGCCGCAACATCATCATCCTCGTCGCCGGGCTGCTCGTCGTCGTGGTGCTCGGCGCGATCGCGGCGCGCCCGCAGGGCAAGGCGCCGCCGGCGCGCGTGATCACCGTCTCGTACACGCGGTTCGTGACGAAGCTCCCCGAGACCGGCGTCGTCCAGCGGCCGCAGACCCAAACCCTCACCGCGCTCGTGGCGGGAAACGTCGCGCAGATCTACGTCCGTCCCGGCCAGCACGTCTCCCGCGGCCAGCTGCTCGCGACGATCTCCAACCCGCAGCTCGTCAACGCGGTCGAGACCGCGCGGGCGGCGTACGAAGCCGCGGCCGCGCGCGCCCGCACCGCGCAGGCGACGAACGCGACGCTGCCGACGACGAACCGTTCGGCGGTGGTGCAGGCCCAGGCGCAGCTCGAGCAGGCGCGGTTCGCGCTGAACCAGGCGATCCAGGACGAGCGCGCCGGCGCCCAGTCCGGGCTCGGCTACGGCGGGACGACCGCCGCGCAGCAGCGCGCCGCCGCCGACGCCGCCGTCGCGCAGCGCACGACCGATCTCCGCGAAGCGAAGCGGATCGCCGACGCCGACCAGAATCTGTTCGCGCAGAAGGCGATCGCGCGGAACACGCTCGACCAGGACGTCGCGAAGCTGCAGCAGGCGCAGGTCGCCTACGACCAGGCGGTGCGCGACCGCAACGAGACGTACGCCTCGGTCTCGCGCCAAGCCCCGGTCCTCGCCGACCGCGTCCGCGCGCAGCGCGACGCGGTCGCGCAGGCGGAGGCCGCGCTCGCCGCGGCGCGCGCGACGGCGAGCCAGGACAAGAGCGGCGACGTGGAGTCGGCCGAGGCCGACGCCGCGCAACGCGCCGCCGACCTCCGCTACGCCGAGGACCAGGTCGCGCGGCTGCGACTCGTCGCGCCGTCCGCCGGCGTGATCCAGACCATCGCGACCGAGAGCGGCGATACGCTGCGCCCGCTGCAGCCGGGCGACACGCTGACCGTCGGTCAAGCGGTGATCACGATGTCGACCGAGGGCGGGTTCGTGGTGCGCACGAAGGTCGACGAACAGGACGTCTCCAGCGTCCGCGTCGGCCAGCGCGCGATCGTCTCGGGCGAGGATCTCGGCACGGCGACGCTGCCGGGTCACGTCGCGACGATCGGCGCCGTCGCGCAGAAGAGCGACGACCCGTCGAACACCGCGCGCCAAGTGGTCACGACCGTGGCGCTCGACGAGACGCTGCCGTATCTGCGCGACGGGATGACGGTCGACGTCGACCTCGTCACGCAGGACCGCGCGCACGTGCTCGCCGTCCCCGCCGACGCCGTGCGCCGCGACGACGCGAACAAACCGTACGTCCTGGTCGTCGCGAACCACCGCACGGTGAAGCGGCCGGTGCGGCTCGGCACGACCAGCGACACCCAAGCCGTCGTCGTCTCCGGGGTGAAGCCCGGCGACGTCATCGTCGCGGAGCGCAACATCGGGATCGTCGCCGGGATGGCGGTCTCGCCGACCGCCGCGCCGACGACGAGCCCCTCGCCCGGACACTGAGTTGCTCGGCCACCTCGCCGCGTACCTCGCGGAAGCGTTCGGCGCGATTTGGCGGAACCGGACGCGCTCGATCCTCACGATGCTCGGGATGATCATCGGCACCTCGTCGATCATCGCGGTGCTCGGGATCAGCCGTGCGGCTTCGAGCGGGATCGCCTCGACGCTGAGCTCGTTCGGCGATCCCGGGATCACGATTGCGGTCGACCCGAACCAAGACGATCCCGCCGCCGCGGCGATCCAGTACCGCGACGTGCGGACGATCTCGAGCGACCTCGGCTCGCTGCTGACCTACGTCGAGCCGTCGTACGCGCGCTCGTTCAAGCTCCGCTGGCACGGGAAGAGCACGACGACGTACCTCGCCTCCGCCAGCCCGCACTCGCAGGTCAGCCTCACGATGAGCGCCGGACGGCGGATGGACGACGACGACGTCGCCTCCGGCGCGCATGTCTGCTTCATCACCTCGGAGCTGGCGGCGAAGCTCTTCAACGGCACGCCGGCGCTCGGCGAGACGATGGAGGCCGGACCGACGCGCTGCACGATCGTCGGCGTCTACAGCGAGGTGAAGAGCAGTCTCTTCAACTCGATCGGCGCGAGCGACTTCGCGCTGATCCCGTACACGACGTTCCACGAGATCGCGCCCGGGCCGATCGACAGTCTGCTCGTCTACGCGGCCCCCGGCGCCGGCGTCAGCCAGGTCTCCGACGCCGTCGACGCCGTGCTGCACCGGCTGCACGGTCCTCGCTCCGTCTACATCACGCAGGACACGACCGCGCAGCTCGGCGCGTTCAACACGATCCTCTCCGTCATCGCGATCGGGCTGAGCGCGATCGGCGGCGTCTCACTGCTCGTCGCCGGGATCGGGATCATGAACATCATGCTCGTCTCGGTGACGGAGCGGACGCGCGAGATCGGGTTGCGCAAGGCGATCGGCGCGAACCGCGGCGACATCGCGCTGCAGTTCCTGCTCGAGGCGATCCTGCTCTCGCTGATCGGCGGCGGGATCGGGATGGCGCTGGGCTTCCTGGGGACGCTCGGCGGCTACTCGGCGATCGAGTCGTTCGTCGGACCCGCGCCGATCCCGTGGCTGCTCGTCATGTCGATCGCGGTCGGTTTCTCGATGGTGGTCGGGTGCGTGTTCGGGACCTATCCTGCGATCCGCGCCTCGCGCATGGACCCGATCGCGGCGCTTCGCTCATGAACCTCTCGCAGTACTTCGGCGAAGCGTTCTCGGTGCTGCTCGCGAACCGCGTGCGCAGCATCCTCACGATCCTCGGCTTGATCATCGGCGTCACCGCCGTCATCGCGATCCAGGTGCTCGGCGCGGGGATGGCCGGAGCGGTGAGCGGGCTCCTCGGCGGGATCAGCGACCGCACGTTCATCGTGGTCCCGAACCAGCAGCAGGCCGATTTCACGCGGGCGGCGATCCGGCTCACCGACCTGCGGCGCGCCAAGGACGAGGTGCCGAACGTGATCGACGCGATCCCCGCGGCCGGCCAGCGGCTCGTCGCATCGTACGGACACGCCCATCGCCGCGTGACGGCGGGCGCCGGTCCCGACGAGCGGTTCGCGACCTCGACGCCGATCCGGTACGGCCGCAAGTTCGACCAGGACGACATCGCGCTCGCGCGCGCAGTCTGCGTCATCTCGGACGCCGGGTACCGGAAGCTCGGGATGACCGGCGATCCCACGGGCGGGTCCGTCCGCATCGGCGACCGGCGCTACACGATCGTCGGCGTGCTCGGTTCCGACAAGAGCGGCGTGCTGCCGCTCAACTTCAACCTCGACGTCACGATCGCGTACCCCGCCTACGAACGCGATTTCGTGCGCGGCCACGCGCTGCTGTTCGTGCGCTTTCTCATGAACGACGCCTCGCAGGTCGAGCAGACGGAGGCCGACGCGCTCAGCTGGCTGCGCCATCTCAAAGGCGGGCGCGTCGAGTACCAGACGTTCGACCGCAAATCGTTCGGGAAGGCCGTCGACGCGATCTTCACCGGGATCACCGTCGTCGTCGCGCTGATCGGCGCGGTCTCGCTGCTCGTCGCGGGGATCGGGATCCTCAACATCATGCTCGTCAGCGTCGCCGAGCGCACGCGCGAGATCGGCTTGCGGAAGGCGATCGGCGCGACGCGCTTCCAGGTCCTGCTGCAGTTCTTCATCGAGGCGCTCGCGCTCTCGGGCTTCGGCTGCCTCGTCGGCCTGATCCTCGGCGTCGCGATCGGCGCGCTCGTGAACGATCTCGCGATCGTGAAATTCTCGGGCGTCGTCGCGCCGATCCCGTGGGTCCGCAGCATCTTGATCGCGACGATCTTCACCACCGTGGTCACGCTGGCGTTCGGAACGTATCCCGCCTGGCGCGCCGCGACGCTCGATCCTATCGAGGCACTCCGCTATGAATGACGGCCGAGCCGCGATCGACGTTCGCGACGTGACGAAGACCTACGACCTCGGTGACGTGAAGGTCGAGGCGCTGCGCGGCGTGACGTTCACGATCGAGCCGGGGGAGTACGTCGCGATCATGGGCCCGTCGGGTTCCGGCAAATCGACGCTGATGAACCTGCTGGGCTGTCTCGACCGCCCGACCACGGGCCGCTACCTGCTCGACGGGACCGACGTCTCGACGCTCGGCGACGACGCGCTCGCGCTGATTCGCTTGAAGAAGCTGGGCTTCGTCTTCCAAGGCTTCAATCTGCTGGCGCGGACGAGCGCGCTCAAGAACGTCGCGCTCCCGCTGTTCTACGCCGGCGTCGGCTCGCGCGCGCGCAACACCGTCGCATCGAAGCAGCTGAACGAGGTCGGGCTCGGCGACCGGATGGACCACAAGCCCAGCGAGCTCTCCGGCGGCCAGCAGCAGCGCGTCGCGATCGCTCGGGCGCTGGTCAACGACCCGGCCGTCCTCCTCGCCGACGAGCCGACCGGGAACCTCGACTCGCAGACCAGCGAAGAGATCATGGCGCTCTTCCGGCACTTGAACGAGGGCGGGCGCACGATCATCATGGTGACGCACGACGAGGACGTCGCCAGCCACGCCAAGCGGATCATCCGCGTCCGCGACGGCCGGATCGTCGACGACCAGGCGACCGCCCGAGGTTAGAACTCCGGGAAAAAGACGGGGTGGACCGCCACCTCCGGCCCAAACGCCGGGTAGTCCCGAGCGAACCCATTTTCCTAGGAGTCGATGTCATCGTGAAGCCTCGTACCAGCATCTTCGGGACGGCGGTTGTCGGACTGATCGGCGCGATCATCGGGAGTTTCTCGATGATGCTCTACGCGAGCACCCACTTCGTCGGGGTCGCCGGTCCGGGCAACACGCCGCCCATCGTCAGCGCCGCCCCGATCACCGGCGGCACCACCGACCAGGACCGCATCGTGAACGCCGTCCGGCGCGTCGAACCGTCCGTGGTCGCGCTTCAAGTCACCGTCAACGGGACGCAGATCGTCCCGACCGACCCGCTCTCGCAGATGTTCGGCGGGATGTCGCCGTACCAGCGCCAGCGCGTCGTCGAGCGCGCGTCCGGCTCGGGCTTCGTCTACTCGCGCGACGGCCTGATCGTCACCAACGCCCACGTCGTGCCGAAGGGGACGAGCAAGATCACCGTGGTCTTCTCGAACGGCGACCACATCGCGGGCCACGTGTTCGCCTCGAACCCCGGCGCGGATCTCGCGCTGGTGAAGGTCGACAATTACGCGAAACTGCCGCCGCCGGTCCAGTTCGCCGACAGCTCGAAGCTCGAGGCCGGCCAGTGGGCGATCGCGATCGGCGAGCCGCTCTCGCTGCAGAAGTCCGTCTCGGTCGGCGTCGTCTCCGGCTTCAACCGTGACGAGCCGATCGGCGGCGACGGCAACCAGCCCCCGCATCTCTTCAAGGGCCTGCTCCAGACCTCGGCGCCGATCAACCCCGGGAACTCCGGCGGCCCGCTGGTCGACTACGACGGCCGCGTGATCGGCGTGAACCAGTCGACCGCGAACCCGGCGGCCGCGCAGGGCATCGGCTTCGCGATCCCCTCGAACACCGTCACCCAGACCGCGGTCGCCTTGGCGAAGGCGCCCGGCCAGGTCGTGAACGCCGGCGGGACCGGGACCGGGGTCGGCTACCTCGGCGTCGCCCTTCAGCCGATCGACAACAACGCTCGGACGCAGATCAACTACCGCGACCAGGGCGGCGTCGTCATCGCGCAGGTCCAGAGCGGCCAGGCGGCCGACCAGGCGGGGCTCGAGCCCGGCGACGTGATCCAGGCGATCAACGGCAAACCGGTCAACCAGACGAGCGACGTCACGAACACTATCAAGGCGACCAAGCCGGGCCAGACCGTCTCGCTGCGCGTGTGGTCCCAGGGCGTCAAGAAGAACGTCCAAGTGAAGGTCGGTGAGCAGCCGGCCGACGTCTACCTGCAGCAGCAGGAACAGCAGCCGTAACTCTCTCGCCTGGGCAAGGGCGTCGCAGCCGCGGCGCCCTTTTTCTTTGAAACCCCTGTGCCATAAATACTGTCACAGCATGTGAGTGGAACAACCCGCGGACGATCACGTATCATAGGCGGGGCCGCCTTCGGGCGGGCACAATCTATCTCACAACCCTTGAGCGGCGGTAAGCGGCAAGGCCCGAGGTCCGGGAGACCGGCTGACGGATGGTCCACGTCGTTCGGAAAGCGAGAATTACTTATCCATGGCTAAAGTGGTCGGAATCGACCTCGGCACGACCAACTCGGTCGTCGCCGTGATGGAAGGGCAGAGCCCGACCGTCATCGCCAACTCCGAAGGATCGAGAACGACTCCTTCGGTCGTGGCGTTCACGAAGACCGGCGAACGGCTCGTCGGTCAGCTTGCGAAGCGCCAGGCCGTCACC
>DATAQE010000014.1:0-29724 GCA_036264835.1 Candidatus Elarobacter sp. | reverse complement strand
GCCGAGCGCCATCGTGAGCGGCGGGACGCTGCGCGGGATCCCGTCGAGGATCTCGCGCAGCGCGACGATCGAGACGGTCGTGTTCGGGATCTCGATCCCGACCGCCGACTTGCCGGGGATCGGCGCCTCGATCCGCACGCTCGTCGCGGCGAGCGCGAGCGCGAGGTCGTCGGCGAGCGAGGAGATGCGCGAGATCTTCACCCCGCGGTCCGGGCGCAGCTCGTAGCGCGTGATCGAGGGCCCGCGCTCGATGTGCGTCACCTTCGCGCCGACGCCGAACGAGGCCAGCGTGTCCTCGAGGACGTGCCGGCGGCTCTCGTCGTCGATCTTCTGCGCCTGCGGCGGGTCGAAGATCTCCGCGACGTTCGGCAGCACGTACGCCGGTCGCGGCGGCGCGGCCTCGACTTCGCCCGTGACCGCTAGCGGCGCGGATGCGGCGCGGTCCTGGACGCCGGACTCGACGTCGCCCGGCGCGTCGTCGTCGGGCTCGTCCGAGACGTCGCCGGCGTCGTCCGCGTCGTCGTCGGCTTCGTACTCGTCCTCGTCGTACGCGTCGTCGTCGTACTCGCCCTCGTCGAGGAGATCGTCGTCCTCGTCGTCGAGCTCCTCGTCGTAGAACCGGACCGGCTCGCTCTCGACGACGGTGTGCGTCGGGACGGGGATCTCGGGCGCCGCGACCGCGGCGTTCGCGCCCGCCGCCGCGGCCGCGGGCTGCGGCGCGCGCGGCAGCAGCGCCGGCAGATGGAACGCTTCGCGCAGCGAGGCCGGGCGCGCGGGCGCGAGCGCCGCGTTGGTGCCGGCGGGCCTCGACGGCGGCCGGAGCGCAGCGATGCGCGCGACGCACCAGCCGATCACTTTCTTCACGCTCACGCCGGTGATCGCGACCGTCACCGCGAGCACCGCGACGACCAGCACGATCCACAGGCCCGCGTCGCCGAGGAGCGCGCGCAGCCCGGTCGCGAGCCCGCCGCCGAGCAGACCGCCGTTGCGCCCCGAGGCCGCGATCCCGGCGTCGATCGCGACGAAGTACGCGCACGCCGCGCCGCCGAGCGTCGCGATCATCCGGGGAACGTTGATCTCGAGGAAGACGATCGCCGCGACCAGCGCGATCAGCAGGACGAAGAACGGCGCGGCGAGCCCGAAGAGCGCGTGCAGCGCGAACGCGGTCGCGCCGCCGACGGCGCCCGTCCGCGCGGGCGGTGCCACCAGCGCGATCCCGAGCAGCAGCGCGAAACCGAGCGCCGCGATCCCGGCGATCTCCAAGTTCCAACGTGTCGCTGCGGTCCTCTTCCGTCGGACGCGAGCCATTGCATCCGAGGTTCCCGCTACGAGGGGGCGATCACCTGTGTGCGCGGCCCCGGCGGGCGCGCGCACGTCGGGGCGCGAACCGGGCCGCTCGTGCCCAAGCCCACGATCGTCGTCTTGGAAGGCGACCAAACCGGACAAGAGCTCCTCGTCGAATCGCTGCGCGTCCTCACGCCGGACGTCGTCGGTTTCGAGGTCGACTTCGAGCGCTACGACCTCTCGCTCGAGAACCGCCGCGCGACGGGGAACCGCGTCGTCCACGAAGCCGCCGCGGCGATGAAGCGCACCAAGCTCGGCCTCAAAGCCGCGACGATCACCCCCGAGACGAAGGACGACGTCGGCTCGCCCAACGCGATCCTGCGCAAGGCGATCGACGGTAAGGTGATCGTGCGGACCGGCCGCCGCATCCCCGGCGTCCGCCCCGTCGCCGGGATCCACGCGCCGATCTCGGTCGTTCGCATGGCCGTCGGCGACGCGTACGGCGCCAAGGAGTGGCGCGCGATCGAGGACGGCGAGGAGATCGCCTACCGCACCGAGCGCATCGAGCGCTCCGTCTGCCGCGTCGTCGCCGAATACGCGTTCTTCCACGCGCGCAAGGCCGGCGCGAAGGTCTTCGGCGGACCGAAGTACACCGTGAGCCCGGTGTACGAAGGGATGCTGAAGGAAGAGATGGACGCGGCCGCCGCGCGCTATCCCGACGTGCCGTACGAGCCGCAGCTGATCGACGCGACGTACGCGCTGCTGATCTCGACCGCCGGCGACGCGATGGTGATCCCCTCGCTCAACCGCGACGGCGACTGCCTCTCCGACCTCGTGATGCAGCTCTTCGGCTCGATCGCCGGCGCCGAGTCGACGCTGATGTCGTTCACCGCCGACGGGAAGCCCGACGTGGTGATGACGGAGGCGCCGCACGGCACCGCGCCGCGCCTGTTCGGGAAGAACGTCGCGAACCCGATGGCGATGATCCTCGCCGTCGCCGCGCTGCTCTCGTTCGTCGACGAGAAGCCGGCGGCGAGCGCGTCGCGCGCGATCTACGAGGCGGTGCTCGAGACCGTCCGCGAGGGGACTGCGACCAGCGACCTGGGCGGCCACGCCTCGACGACCGATTTCACCGACGCCGTCATCGCCAAGGTGAAGACGAAGCTCGACGTCTGGGCCACGCTGTAACCGAGCGAAAAAAGACGCGGTCGTGCTGGGGGACAAAGCGAGTAGATAATACGCCGGGCGTGCTTCAGCGAACTCTTCGGAGGGGCGCCGCGGCCACGCGGTGAAACTCGAGTTCCTGTCCAGAGCAATGCGGTTAAAGATTGCTTGGGAGGACGTACGCACATTCCCGGCCACTCCGTACCGAGTCACAACGCGGGCGCTTTCGCGCCGGCTCTAGCAGAGATTGCGTTTGGACGGCTGTGGGCACGATTGCCGGATCTCTCGACCGCGGCGAGCATTCCGGCGCGGTCGGTCGTCCACCGTCTGGCGATGTACCGGCTGCTGATGGAACGTACCGGAGCGCGCGAATTGGTGGGGCGCTTCGGCGAACACCACATCTTTTGGGGCTACGCGGAACAGCTCTACTGGCAATGGAGATCGGGCCGGCTGGGAAACGACGGTCGCGACGACGAGATCGGGCCGGACGCGTGGTGGGGTCGCATGAACTTCACGCTCAGCGTGGTCCCGCTGGCGGCGGCGATGAAAGCGGGATACCTGCCATGGCTGCCGGTTCTGGAAGGCGTTGATGAAGTGCGCGCCGATTTCGTGAAGCCGCTTCGCATGTGGGCCGACTTTTTCGACTCGTTGGCATCCGGCGATTCGCTGCAGCGCCCACGCCGATTGGGCTGGGCCGCGCACCTCGCCAGCGTCGAAGCCGGTGTCGAACGATTCGGAGCGCAGTTCCGTCTGCTGAGCCGGATGGAGCAGCGCTTTGCGCGCGGCTGGACGCAGCTGGTCATGCTGTTCGGCGAGATACAGGCACCCACGGAGTTCGAGGCGACCCGGCAATGCGGCGCCGGGATGCTGCCGCCGCGAATGCTGCGTGAGCGCGATGAAGCCGGAGACATCGGGGATATGAGCGCAGAGACCAATGCGGTCGTGCGAAGCATCGTGCAGCTCGGCGAAGAGTCGGGTATGCGGCTGGCGTGCCGTGCGTGGCTGTGGCGGCACCGGCGAAGTGCCGCGCGCGCAGACGAATTCGTCGCGCAGCTGCGCCGAGCACTGTCGGCCCCGATGCGACCGGCGGCAACCCTTTCCGAGCCATGACCCGACTGATCGAAGCGCGTAACGCGAGCCGTGAATTCGACGAAGGGCGCGTAGCAGCGGTTCGCGGCATCAACCTAGCGATCGACGAAGGCGATTTCGTGGCGATCGAAGGGCCCAGCGGCAGCGGAAAATCGACGTTGTTGCAACTGATCGGAGCACTGGAACGACCGACGGCGGGGGAGTTCTATTTTGCGGGAACCGCCTACGCGGAGATGCCCGATCTTCCCCGATTCCGCGCGCACACCATCGGCTTCATCTTTCAATCGTTTCACTTGCTCCCCACGCTTTCGGCCCTTGAAAACGTTCAGATCCCAATGTTCGAGATGGGGTGGGGCATGCGCGAACGGCGAGAACGCGCCCGGCGGCTGCTGGAACGAATGGGCCTGGCCGATCGGATGGATCACTTTCCGGCGACGCTCTCGGGCGGCGAACGCCAGCGCGTGGCTATTGCGCGCAGCCTGGCAAACGAGCCGAAGGTGCTGCTGGCCGATGAACCCACTGGGAATCTGGACAGCGCCAGCGCGGGGCGTGTGATGCAGCTGCTGGTGTCGATCAACAAAGAACAAAGAATGACCCTGATCGTCGTCACGCACGATCTCAGCGTGGCCAGCCACGCGGACTACGTGGTGCGCATGCTGGATGGTACGGTGACCAGCGACTCGCGAATGCGGCCGGTCGTTTCCTGAGGGACTATGCACTTCGCGGCGCTGATCCTGAGGAATGTGTTGCGGCGGCGGACACGCAGCGTGCTGAGCGTCGCCGGGATAGCGGTCGGCGTCGCGGCCGTGGTCTCGCTGGCAAGTCTGGCCTGGGGCTTCGAAGATGTATGGACGAAGGCATATACGGAGCGCGGCACGGACCTCGTCGTCACCAAAGCGACCAGCGAAAGCGCGTTACCGGCGACCTTCGATCAGGCGCGCGCGCGCGAGCTGCAGGCGCTTCCGAACGTGGTGGACGCCAGCGGCGTTCTGGCGGACATCGTAAGCATCGAAGACGCACCGACGATGATCGTCTTCGGCTGGCAGCAGGGAGCTTACGTGTGGCAGCACCTGCGCCTTGTGCGAGGGCGCTGGCCCGCAGACGCCAACGAGCATGTCGTGGCGCTTGGCACGATGGCCCGCGAAGTCTTGAAAAAGGACGTCGGGTCCAAAGTGCTGGTGGAGACCGAGACGTTCACGGTATGCGGTATCTTTGATAGCGATTCGTTGCTCGAAAACGGCGCAGTAGTGCTCACGTTGCCGCGGCTGCAAACGGCGATGGAGCAACCGGGGAAGATCAACTTCTTGAATCTGAAGATGCGGCCGGGCGCTACCGCGGAGCAAATTGAAAAGGTCAAGAAGATGGTTCCGGCAACGTGGCCGGGCTTTCAGGCATTCACCGCCGGCGAGGTCGCGCGGAACAACACCGGCGTGCAAGTCGCCAAAGGGATGAGCTGGGCGACGTCGGGCATCGCGCTCGTGGTCGGCGGAATCGGGGTGATGAACACGATGCTCATGAGCGTGTTCGAGCGCTTTCAGGAGA
Source organism: Candidatus Elarobacter sp. (assembly GCA_036264835.1). Lineage (GTDB taxonomy): Bacteria > Vulcanimicrobiota > Vulcanimicrobiia > Vulcanimicrobiales > Vulcanimicrobiaceae > Vulcanimicrobium. The sequence goes on along the minus strand of DATAQE010000014.1, from coordinate 24,645 downwards.
TCGGCATCCTGCTCGCGGTCGGGTGGAGGCGCGGGCGCGTGCTCCGGATGATCCTCGGCGAATCGATCCTGCTCGGCCTTGCCGGAGGCGCGCTCGGTACGGTCGTGGGCGCGCTGGCGGTGAAGGTGCTCGAATATGCGCCGCTGCTGCGCGGCAAGATCCAAGGCGAATTCAGCGTGTCGCTGTTCCTGCTCGCGGCAGGGATCTCGGTCGGTCTGGGAGCGATTGGCGGCTTGTATCCCGCGTTTCGAGCGTCGCGGATGCAGCCGAGCGACGCGCTCCGGCACGATTAGCGTACGGGTCATGTTGCGCGGGCAGGCGCCGGGCTGAAGCGTTCCGACCAGCGGATGCGGCCCGTCACCTGCATCATGACGAAGAGCGTGACGATCGCGCCGATCGTGATCGAGAGCCCGCTGTAGCCTTCGTCGAAGAGCGCGAGCGAGAACAGGATCAGGTAGAAGAACTGGGCCGCGGCGGCCTCGACCGCGGCGAACCGCAGCCCGACGACCAGCCGCAGGTACGAGACGGTGAGCGCGAGCGAGACCGCCGAGCAGATCACGAACGCGTACTCGATCCGGATGCGGTCGACCGTGTACGCGAAGAGCAGGTGGAACGCGAAGAAGGCGGCGGCGAGGAACAGGTAGTTGATCGGGTGCAGGTCGATCCGCCGCAGCGTCGTGATCACCAGCATCACGAAGACGTAGAACGCGAGCGAGAGCGGCGCCCAGAACGTGAGCCGCTGCGCGAGCGGGCCGGGCTGCAGCGGCGAGGGGAACGCCATCCCGATCCCCGCGCCGGTCACCAGCTGGCGGTCGGACCATTCCAGCTCCCACCCGTCCGGGGTCTCGCGCTCGGCGGTCGGCGCGAGCGTCGCCGCCGGGAAGTCGATCGCCTTGAAGTTCGTGCGCATCGTCAGCTTCACGTCGTGCGCCGTGACGACGCCGGTCCCGAACCGGTACGTCCACGTGTCGAGGCCGCGCGTCCGGTAGTGCACCGTCACCGAGACGGGGCGCCCGGGCGACCACGGGATCACCGCGGCGAGCTTCCCGTTCGCGCCGGTCGTCTCGATGCGGCGTCCGTTCACGCTGACCGAGACGTCGTCGTACGTCGCCGTCGTCGACGGCATCGGGAAGAGCATCCGCAGCGTCCCGCGCTGCACGATGCCGACGCCGTACGTCGCGGTGAAGCCGACGCCGTAGGTGTTGTACCAGAGCAGCCCCTTGCGCCGCAGGTCGAGCGCGAGATCGACCGCGATCCGCGAGGACGCCGGATCGAGGTCGAAGTCGGTGACGGACTTCCCGTGGCGGGTCTGCAGGGTGAACGAGGGCTGGCTCTGCTCGAGCGCGGTGCCCCACTGCGCCGCGAGCGCCGCCCGCTGCGCCGTGTCGGACTGGTCGGTGCGAACGACGAGCGTCCCGCCGAGGACGAACCAGCCGGCCGCGGCGGCCGCGACGATGAGGAAGATCGCGGTGAGATACTTGGCGCTGAGCATGAGCCTCTGCCTCGCAAAGCTACGTGCGTTTAGCGCTTTGTATCACAAAGCATCGTGCCGTGGCAAGCGCTCCGGGCCGCGCGCTCAGCGCTGGCGCGGGTCGAGCGCGTCGCGCAGGCCGTCGCCGAGCAGGTTGAAGCCGAGGACCAGCACGGTGATCGAGACGCCGGGGAAGATCAGCGCCCACGGCGCCGCGAGCCAGTAGTCGCGCGCGTCGTTCAGCATCGCGCCCCACTCGGGCGCCGGCGGCCGCGCGCCGAGGCCCAGGTACGAGAGGCCGGCGGCCTCGAGCTCGGCGGTCGCGATCCCGAGCGTCGCCTGGACCAGCAGCGGCGCGAGGATGTTCGGCAGGACGTGCCGCGCCAGGATCGCCGGCGTACCGGCGCCGATCGCCCGGGCGGCCTCGACGTACTCGTGCTCCTTCACCGCCAGGACCGACGAGCGCGCCAGCCGCGCGTACTGCGGAACGTAGACGATCCCGACGGCCAGCATCAGATTGGTGATCGAGGGGCCGAGGACGGTGGTGATCCCGATCGCGAGGATGATCGAGGGGAACGCCAGCATGACGTCCATCGCGCCCATCAGCGTGGACTCGGTGCGCCTCCCGGCGTACCCGGCGATCAGTCCGATCAGCGTCCCGGCGGTGATCGCGAGGCCGACCGCGACGAACCCGATCGTCAGCGAGATCCGCGCGCCGTAGACGATCCGCGCGAAGACGTCGCGGCCGAGCTTGTCGGTCCCCATCCAGTGCGCGCCCGAGGGCGCCTGCGCGCCCTGCGCGAGGTTCTGCGCCAGCGGATCGTGCGGCGCGAGCAGCGGCGCGAGCACCGCGCCGAGCACCATGAGCGCGACGACACCGGCGCCCGCGAGCGCGCCGGGCGTGCTGCGGAACCGCCGCCACACGTCGGCCGCGAAGGTCCGCGCGGGGGACTCCAGGCCGGCGGCGGCGTCCAGCTCGGTCGGGCTCGGGGCGGCGGTCATCGCTACCGCGCCCTCGATACGGAACGGTTGCGCACATTCCTTTGCGGCCCAAGTGCCTTGGATGTGCCGTCTTCTGACAGTATTAGGAGGAGATTGGAGCCGGCGGAAAGCACGGATGCCTCCAAGCAGCCCTTAAGGTTGCCATCACCCTAACCTAACGAGGTAGTGCGTTTGCTCAGCGAGCTCACGCACCGCACCAAGGCCGGACTTCGCAGCGCGTTGGCGTTTGCGCTGCTTCTGGCGTTCGTGCTGTGCAGCATGCCGTCGGCCTTCGCGCAGGTCACCACCGGGACGATCCAAGGCACCATCACGTCCAGCCAGGGAAATACGAAACTGGCCGGCGTGCAGGTAGTCGCAACGGCTCCATCCGGGCGGTACACGGCGACGACCGACCAAAACGGGTTCTTCTCCATAAACGGCGTCACGCCGGATACGTACAACATCACGTACACCCGCACGGGGTACGAGACGTTTACGCTCCAGGGCGTCACCGTCGTCCAGGGCCAGGTCGCGAACGCGACGACGGCCCTGAACCAGTCGCTGCAGCGCATCGGCCGCACGCAATCGCGTAGCACCGCCGGCGCGTTCCAGCCGACCCAGACCACCGACCAGTACAACGTCAACAGCCAGCAGATCGCGACGACGCTCGGCAAACAGGGCGGCAACAGCGAATCCAACCTGCTGGCATCGATCCCCGGCGCGTCCTTCGACTCGTCCGGCTACCCGGTTCTCCGCGGCGGCCGCGAGTACGAGGAAGGCTTCCAGTACGAAGGGATCGACTACACCGACGCCTTCACGCACCAGTTCGTCAACTCGCTGATCCTCAACGGCGCCTCGAACTTCCAGGTGCAGCCGGGCGCCGGCGACGCCTCGATCGGGAACGCCGGTACCGGCGCGATCAACGTCGTCGCGAAGCGCGGCACGAGCCCGGCCTTCGGCCAGCTCGAGGCGAACACGCGGTTCGGCCGCTTCTCGCACGAGCTCCGCGGCGAGTACGGGTGGGCGACGCCGAACGGCCGCTACTCGGACTACGCGTCGATGGACTTCACCCGCGACGCGCTGCACTACGGCGCGAGCAACTCGGACGCGCTCGCGATCGGCGCCTACTTCGGCGGCCGCGCCTGGAGCTGGTCGAACGACGTCACGAACAACTTCGTGTACAAGTTCGGTAAGGACAACAACCAGTCGTTCCAGTTCTTCTACGACAACACGCAGTTCGACGTGAAGGACGGCTACGGCGTCCCGCCGACCGGGCTTCCGTACAAGAACACGGACCCGTTCACGCTCGCGAACTACGTCGCGGCCGGGTTCGGCCTGCCGTACTCGTACGTGCAGGCGATCATGCCGTTCACGCCCGGCCAGCGCTTCCTGGGCGACGTGGTCGGCGGCTCGAACGTCCAGCGGAACGTGATCAACTACAACCAGCCGAACGAAGTGTTCAAGCTGCAGTACTCGATCACGCCGAGCTCCTCGTCGTTCATCACGGCGAAGTTCTACCGCGTGAACAGCGTCGATCTGTTCGACTTCCCGTACTACTCGACGAACACGATCGACTTCGGCGACATCAACTCGCTGCAGGGCGGCATCCGGACCGGGTTCGCGCTCGACGGCACGCTGCAGCTCGGCTCGAAGAACCTGATCGGCTTCGGCGGTCGGTACGACTTCCTGCACCCGGTCTACACGCAGCGCTCGGCGACGAACTCGATGTACGAGTTCGCCGGCGGCGGCAACACGCTCGACTCGGCCGACTTCTTCGCGTCGAGCAACTGCCCGTACGGCCCGAACACGGCCACCTACAACCCCGCGACGAGCACCTGCGGCTACCTGACCCAGTACATGACCCCGTACCGGATCTCGACCGCGCAGTGCCAGCCGACGATGAACGGCATACCGTTCCAAGTCTGCGGCACGAACAGCGTGAACGGCGGCGTCGGTACCCTGCCGCTGGCGATCCAGCTGCCGTACGCCGACGAAGGCGTGACCACGCAGCGCCAGGACTGGGCGCTCTACGTCAAGGACACGTACTCGCCGACCGATAGGCTCAAGTTCGACCTCGGTCTGCGCATGGACGCGGCGAACTGGCTCAAGCCGGCCTGTTCGATCTACACCTGCGCGCCGACGTCGTTCACGACCGACGCCGCGGGGAACCCGACGAGCTTCGCGTTCAACTACGACAGCGACACCTCGAAGCCGCGTGTGCTCGAGCCGCGCTTGGCGATCTCGTGGCAGGCGACGCGCAACGACGCGTTCCGCTTCAGCTACGGGCGCTCCGTGCAGTTCCCGCCGATCGCGCAGGTCGACCTCACCGGTCAATCGACCGCGTACAGCGCGTTCAACAACATCCCGTCGCACGACGCGCTCACCGGCACGCAGGCGACCTTCTGCAGCGTCGCCCCGCAGGTCGGCGGGCAGGTCGCCAACTTCTCGGCTCCCTGCGCCAACTACGCGCAGCAGCTCTATTGGGAGAACCAGTTCTTCCTGGGGATCCCGATCACGCCGCTGAAGCCGGTGACGTTCAACAACTTCGACTTCTCGTACTCGCACCTCTTCCCGCACCAGGTGTCGGTGAAGATCACGCCGTTCTACAACAAGTCGTACAACCAGGTCGCTCAGACCTCGCAGCAGCTGGTCAAGAACGGCGTGCCGGTGACCGACGTCAACGGCAACCCGGTGCTCGGCCCGCCGGTCAGCTCGAACCTCGGCAAGAGCCAGATCATGGGCACCGAGTTCCTGCTCACCAAGGAAGCCGCGTACGGCCTCTCCGGCTCGCTCTCGCTGACGTACCAGAACGAGTTCTCGAACGTCGTCCCGACGAGCCCGAACGAGGACTTCTACCCCTCGATCCCGCCCGCGTCGCTCGCGCTCGGGAATCTCTACCGCGTCGGGTATCTCTCGCCGTTCGTCGGCGCGCTCGCCCTTCAAGAGCGCACGCGCACCGGCTGGCGGATCAACCCCGTCGTCTACTACAACCACGGCTATCCGATCAGCCCTGGTCTGCTCACCGCGGCCTACGTGAACGGCGTTCCGTACAACCTGCCGAACACCAACATCACGAACTCCGTGCAGCTCGGCTCGAATCTCGGCGCCGACCGCTACGTCGACCCGCGCAACCCCGGCACGGCGTTCAACCCGAACATCGACGCCACGCGCGGAACGGCCGACGCGAACGCCGCAGGCGGAATTCTGAGCGCGGCCCGGTTCTCGCCGGTCCAGCTCACGGTCGAGTACACCTCGCCGAAGAACCCGCGCGCGGGGACGATCGGGCTGCTGGTCTTCAACGTGTTCAACCAGCTGTACGGACAGCCGGGCTTGAACACGCGCTACCAGCCTGTCGCGACCGGTATCGCGGGGCCGTACTCCGGGTACAGCTCGTCGGCGGAACAGGTCGTGCCATATTTCTACGGGATCTCGAACTACACGCAGCGACAGGGTAATCGGGCGTACTTGCTCGCCCCTAGCAGCGTCCCGCGTACGGTCGAGCTCTACTACCAGGTCAATCTGTAGGAGGACGCGTGCGCGTTATCTATCGAGCGCTCGGCGCCGCCGCGGGGATTGCGATCCTCGCGGCGTGCTCGAGCGGACAATCCGCGATCCAGCCTCCGTCGTCGTCCGTCAACGTGCAGAACACCACGGTGCTGCAGTTCCGGGTCGGCACGGCGCGGTACGCGAACGGTTCGACGTACCTGAACACCCTCACGACGTACCGCCAGCCGAACGGGTTGTCGGCTACGCTGTACAACAGCCCGACGATCACCGGTCCGACCGGTTTCGTCGTGCCGGCTGCCGGTTCCGCAGGGACCGATGCCGGGACGAACCACATCAGCTCGACCCCTCCGACGCAGCCGGGTACCCCGGCGGTCGCGACGACCTTCGGACAAAGCGGCGGCGTCTTCTCGTACGGGTTCGCTCCGGCGAACTCGACGACGAGCGGTGCGGCGAACTACACGAAGTTCAGCGCGACCTCGGCGACGAACAACGGGCTGACCGCCGACTGGGAGAGCACGATCATCGTCGGCACCGGCAAGGGCAACACCTGCGGCAACATCTACGGGGACTGCGATACGACCGCGCCGCCGAACCCGGCGAACACGGCGAACGAGGCCGGTGCGTACCTGAACACGTACATGCAGCCGTTCTACATCCCCGTATACAACAAGCTGCCGTTCCTGCTGGGGCCGCCGGCCGTCCCGGATTTCCACAATCCGAGCGCCGGCTACCCCGCCGGGTTCCTCGGGTATGACTCCGGGTTCACCATGTTCGGAGCCGCACCGGTGGTCGGGACGTACACCTTGACGGTGAACGTTCCGAGCGCGAACGTCGGACAGCTCGCGGCGTCGTTCACGCAGACGGCGAACCTCGGCAGCACGACGCCGCCGATCGGCGTGGTCACCACGCCGATCATCACGCCGGTCGCCGGCGGCGGTGCCTCGTTCACCGTCGCTCCGGCTCCGGGCGGCGCGACGAACCAGGTCCTCTACGTCGTCCGCTTCAGCGGCAGCAGCGGCACCCCGACGCACTACTCGTTCTCGGTGGGAACCGCGGGCGGTACGGTGACGCTCGGACCGACGGCTGGTCCCGCGGGAGCGGCGCCGTTCAAGGTGGGCGACTCCGTCTACGCCTACGTCGTCGCGGCCGACTGGGACATCGTCGGCCTCGCGCCGCCGGTCAACACCCAGCAGGCCCCGAGCCTGCCGGCCACGGCCGACATCTCGGTGTCGACCGTGAACGAGATCGCGTACTGACCGTACGCGACGTCGTTCGAGGAGGGCGGTCCCGTCAGGGGCCGCCCTCCTCTTTTTGTCATCGCGAAGCCGGTCTCGGCGAACGATACTCGAATACGATGTCCGTGCGCACCACCGACCGTGCCCTGACGGCGATCGAGGAGAAGCTCGACGCCGGCGTCTCGCTCGATCTCCAAGACGGGCTGACGCTCTTTCGCAGCCCCGACCTCCACGCGCTGGGCCGGCTCGCGAAGACCGCCAAAGAGCGCAAGAGCGGCAAGAACGTCTACTACGTCCTCAACCGCTACATCAACTCGACGAACGTCTGCTACGCGAACTGCACGTTCTGCTCGTTCGCGCGCGCCGAGAAGGACGCGGACAAGGTCCGCATGTCGGCCGACGAGGTCGTCGCGAAGGCGCTCGAGACCGGGACGAACTTCAACCAGATCCACATCGTCGGCGGCCACGACCCGCGCCAGCTCTCGCTGGACTACTGGCTCCCGCTGATGCGCCGCTTCAAGGAGCTGCTCCCGCACGTGCAGCTCTCGCTCTTCACCGCGGCGGAGATCGACTACATGGCGCGGCGCCACCGCCTCTCGTACGACGAGATCTGCGGGCGGCTGCGCGAGGCGGGGCTCGACAACGTGAACGGCGGCGGCGCCGAGGTCTTCAGCGAGCGCTTCCGCAAAGCGGTCTGCCCGAACAAGGTCGACGCGGCGCACTGGCTCGAGATCCACGAGACGCTGCACCGGCACGGCGTCGCGTCGAACGCGACGATGCTGTACGGAACGATCGAGACGCTCGAGGAGCGGCTCGAGCACCTCATCATGCTGCGCGAGTCGCAGCGCCGCTCGCCGGGCTACAACGCGTTCATCCCGCTGGCGTTCCATCCCGACGGGAACGCGCTCTCGCACCACGGCTGGACCTCGGGGCTCGACGATATCCGCATGTTCGCGGTCGCGCGCCTGATGCTCGACAACTTCGACCACATCAAGGCGTACTGGATGATCCAAGGACTGAAGATCTGCCAGCTCGCGCTCGAGTTCGGCGCCGACGACATGGACGGCACGCACGGCTCGACCGACGAGGAGCTGATCTACCACAGCGCGGGGACGAGCTCGGGGCAGCACGTCGACGACCGCGAGTTCCGCCGGCTGATCGAAGCCGCGGGCTACGTCCCGGTCCGCCGCAACTCGACCTACGAAACGTTCCCCCATGACTGGAAACCGGAGGATGGGATTCCGGAACGCGAGCTCGCCGTTGTCTAAGCTTCGCTACGGGCGGATCGCGTACGTCAACGTCGCGCCGGTCGAGACCGCGTTCGACGCCGGCACGGTGGCGCGCGACGTCGACGTTCATCTCGCCGTGCCGACGCAGCTGAACGCGGCCATGTCCGAAGGCCGGCTCGACGCCGGCGCGATCAGCGCCGCGCACTATCTCGCGAACACCGACCGGTTCGTGCGGCTCGCCGATCTGTGCATCGCCGCCGACGGGCCGGTCCGCACCGTGCTGTTCGTCTCGCCGAAACCGCCGGCGCTGCTCGGCGACGCGACGATCGCGGTGACCTCGCACTCCGCCTCGGGGCGCGCGCTGCTCGCCGCGCTGCTGAACGGGTTCCGGGACGTGCGCCCGGCGTACGAGGTCGTCGACGACGCGCTCGCCGCCGCGCGCGCGGGACGCCCCGCGCTGGTGATCGGCGACGACGCGCTCGCCGTGCGCGCGGAGCTGCCGCCGGCGCAGGTGCACGATCTGGGCGAAGCGTGGCGCGCGTGGACCGGTCTGCCGTTCGTCTTCGCGGTCTGGGCGGTGCGGCGCGAAGCGCTCGCCGAGCGCCCGGCCGAGGTCGCGGCGCTCGCGGAGGCGCTGGTCGAGGCGCGCGCCTGGGGCGAGGCGAACCGCGACGCGGTGATCGACGCCGCCGTCCGCGCGAAGCCGTACCACCGCGCGCTCTACGACGACTACTTCACCCGGCTCTCGTACCGCATCGACGAGCGCGCGGAGCAGGGTCTCGAGCGGTTCTCGACGCTGTTCATGCCGGACGCCCATGTCGCTCGCTGACGTTCTCGACCGCGCCGCGGACGGCGGCCGGCTGACCTTCGAGGAAGCGGTGCGGCTCTACCGCGAGGCGCCGCTGCACGCGCTCGGCGCGGCCGCGCACGCGCGCCGCATGGCGCTGTATCCGACCGACGACGTCACCTACGTCGTCGACACGACGATCAACTACACCAACGTCTGCAACGTGCACTGCACGTTCTGCGCGTTCTTCCGGCCCGAGCACCACCGCGAAGGCTACACGATGTCGCACGACACCGTGCTCGAGCGCGTGCGCTACGCCGCCGACCAAGGCGCGACGCAGATCATGATCCAGGGCGGCGTGAACCCCGAGCTGCGCATCGCATGGTTCGAGGAGCTCTTCCGGCGCGTCGCGGCGGAGTTCCCGAACGTCGACATCCACTCGCTCTCGGTCTCGGAGATCGCCGGGCTGGCGAAGATCGAGGAGCTCCCGGTGCGCGAGATCCTCGCGCGGCTGAAAGCCGCGGGGATGAAGTCGCTGCCGGGCGCCGGCGCGGAGATCCTCGTCGAACGGGTGCGCAAGCGGATCAGCGCGCGGAAGATCGTCCCCGACGGCTGGATCGGCGTGATGCGCGAGGCGCAGCTGCTCGGGATGCCGACGACCGCGACGATGATGTTCGGTTCGATCGAGACCGACGAGGAGCGGGTCGCGCACATGGAGGTGATCCGCGACCTGCAGGACGAGACCGGCGGCTTCACCGCGTTCATCCCGTGGTACTACGTCCCGTTCAAGACGCCGCTGCGCGGGCGGGAGGCGACCGGGATCGAGTACCTGCGCGTCCTCGCGATCTCGCGGCTCTTCCTCGACAACGTCCCGCACCTGCAGGCCTCGTGGCTCACGCCCGGGCTGAAGCTCGGCCAGCTGGCGCTGTTCTACGGCTGCGACGACATGGGCGGGACGATCATCGAGGAGCAGGTCGTCCACGACGCGGGCAGCACGAACGAGGCGACGCGCGCGCAGCTCGAGGAGATCATCCGCGGGGCCGGATTCCGCCCCGTCATCCGCGACACGTACTGGAACTTGCGGGAAGACTTGGCGCTCGCGACCGCGTAGCGTCCGCGCGGATGCTGCAGCACCTCGGCGAAGCCCCGAAGTCCGTCGCAGGACTGCGCTGCACCGTGCTCGGCGGCGGCGGATTTCTCGGGCGCCGCCTAGCGAGCGCGCTGTGCGAAGGCGGCGCGGCCGTCGAGGGGTTCGGCCACGGCCCGCGCGAGGGCGACGCGCTCGACGAGCGCGTCCGCTGGACCGAGGCGGGCCTCGCCGACGGGCGGGCCTTGCGCCGGGCCCTCGACGGGGCGGACGTGGTGTTCCATCTGATCGGCCCGCCGGTGCGGGACCTCGATCGTGCGCCGAACGGATCCGCCGCGGCCGACGGTCCGACGAGCGCGCTGCTCGACGCCTGCGTGGCCGCGCGCGTCCGCAAGGTCGTCTTCGCGTCGTCCGGCGGCGCGGTGTACGGCGTCCCGCCGAGCGTTCCGACGACGGAGCGCGCGCCGGTCGCGCCGGTCTCCGCGTACGGCGCCGGCTGCGCCGCGATCGAGCGCCGGCTGGAGTCGTACCGGCGGCGCTTCGGGCTCGGCTTTCAATCGCTGCGGATCGCGAACGCCTACGGTCCGGGCCAGTCGCCGTTCCGCGGACGCGGCGTCGCCGCGACGACCGTCTTCCGCGCGCTCGCGGGCTTGCCGATCGAGATCTGGGGCTCGCCGGCGACGACGCGCGACTTCGTTCACGTCGACGACGTCGCGTCGGCGTTCGCGCACGCCGCGGTCTACCACGGCGACGAGCGGATCATGAACGTGGGCACGGGCCGCGGCACGACGCTGGCGCAACTGGTCGCCGACGTGACGCACGTGCTCGAGCTCCCCCACGCGCCGATCGTCGTCACGCCGCCTCGTGCGCTCGCGGTCCCAGTCAGCGTCCTCGACGCGGCGCTGATCACGCGGTCGACGGGGTGGCGGCCGCGCGTCCCGTGGTTCGAGGGGCTCGCCGATACCGCGCGCTGGCAGCGCGCGGCGTACGGGCTGCGCTAAGAGACGAACGCCCGCGGACGGACGGTCCGCATCCGCGCCGCGACCAGCGGCGAGACCGTGCGGCGCACGTACTCCGCGACGCGCGTGTCGCGCACCGCCGTCCCGTCCGCCAGTCGCTCCTCGAACCGTTCGTCATCGGCGTGCGGCAGCGCGTCGTACCACTCCCGCAGCCGGCCCACCAGGTAGAGCTTGTGGAGCTCGCGCCACACGTCGTAGGTGGACGGGGCGGCACGGGTGTTGCGCTCGACCGCCGCGCCGCCGATCGTGATCTTCCACTCGAGCTGCTCGTAGGACCGGTGCGGATAATGGAAGATGAGGATCTCGTCGGTCGCGAGCGGCGGGCCCAGCGCCGGCGCGACGACCTCGTGGTTTCCCGGTCCCACCTGGACGTCGGGGACGCCGCGGTGCACGGCCTTCGGCGGCAGCGGCCGGCCCAGGCCGTTCGTGCTCGAGGCGTCGCGGTAGATCATCTCCTCGAACGGGTGCCCGCGAAGCTCACGCACCGGGAGCATGTTCGCGCGCGGGACCGAAAGCGAGCCGTACTCGGGCGGCACGCGTTCCAGCACGCCTCGCAGATCGCGCCCGATCGGCCAGTACAGCTCGTCGGCGTCGTCGTTGATCACCCAGTCCGCGCCCATGTACCACGCGATGCGCGCCATGTACGTCACCCACGCGGACTGGTCGTAGTCATCGTCCCGCTGGTCGAGCAGCGTCACCCGCCCGGTGCGCGCGTACGCCGCGACGATCGCGCGCGTTTCGTCGACCGAGCCGTTGTCCGTGACGATCACGTGGTCGACGCCGTGCGAGAGGTGGTACTCGAGGTTCGCTGCGACGATGTCCTCGAGATCGCGGACGAGCAGCGTCATGATCAGCTTCATACCGGGAGATCGCGTCGTTCGGCGGGCGAGCGCGCGTTCCCAGCGGCGGCGAGGCGCTCGGCGCGGCGCCGCCGTAGACGGAGAAGGTGAACCGCTTCACCGGCGAGGCTCGCTCCTTCGCTGGTCGCATGCTGGACTCGATCGATGCGTCGCTCGCCCCGCTGCTCGAGCCCGGACGCCCCGTCGCGCTCGTGAACTACCCGAACCATCCGAACCCGGGCGACAACGCGATCTGGCTCGGGACGCTGATGACGCTGCGGCGCCTCGGTGTGCCGGTTCGCTATACGAGCACGCCTGCCGGGTTCAGCGAAGTCGCGATGCGGCGCGCCGTCGGCACCGGGACGCTGCTCCTCAACGGAGGCGGCAATTTCGGCGACGTGTATCCGGGGCAGCAAGAGCTGCGCGAGCACGTACTCGCGCGGTGCACGGACCGCGCGATCGTCCAGCTGCCGCAGAGCATCTGGTTCCGTTCCGAGTCCAATCTCGAGCGGATGCGCCGGCTCTGCGCGGCGCATCCCGACTTCACGCTGCTGGTGCGCGAACGGCGGAGCGCCGAGTTCGCCGGGCGCGAGTTCGGCCTGCCGGCGCGGCTCTGTCCCGACATGGCGTTCGGGCTCGGCGCGCTCGCTCCGGGGAGACCGCCTCATCGGGAACTGCTCTGGATCGCCCGGTGCGACGCCGAGGCGGTCGCGCGAGCCGTACCGCCGGGGGTTCCCGCGCGCGATTGGATCGTCCCCGATCCGGCCGACGGGATGTCGGAGAGGGAACGGCGCGCGCTGGGACTCAACCGTGCGCTGCTCGCCTTCATGAAACGCGACGAACGGCATGCGAACCGCCGTGCGAAGACGCTGTCGGTGACGTTCGAGCCGCTCGCGTCCGCATGGGTGCGCCGGGGCCTGGAGATCGTCTCGTCGGCCGGCGTCATCGTCACCGACCGGCTGCACGCGCACATCTTCGCGCTCCTGCTCGGGATCCCGCATGTGGTCCTCGACAACAGCTACGGAAAGGTCCGCTCGACATTCGAGACGTGGACCGCCGCGAGCGGGCTCGCCGCGTGGGCCGACGACGCGGCGGACGCGCTCCGCGCCGCGACTGCGCTGGGCCGCTAAAAAGCGCCGTACGGTCGCGTGGCGAGCTTCATACGGACGCCGGCGCGCGGCGGCGGCGGAGCCGCCGGTAGACGAACCTCGCGACGAGCACCAGCACCACGGTGAAGAGCAGCGCGAGGATCGCGGCGAGGACCGGCGCGACGAACGCGATCGCGATCGCGCCGATCGAGCCGGCGTCCTCAACGGTGCTCAGGACCGGGGTTGCGAGACCGCCGGTTCCGGCGCTCGAAGCGAGGCGGGCGCCGGCGACCGCGCCGTGGATGCCGAGCGCGTTCAGCGCCCCGATCACCATGAGGAAGATCAGCTCCTCGTTGCCGTGCGCGTGCGTGGTGCCGCCGGCGAGGATCGCCGCGGCGGCCGGCTTCGAGACGATCTGCAGCACGTGCAGCGCGTGATCCAGAACCGGCACCTTGTCCGCCAGCATCTCGAGCACGGCGACGACGATCAAGATCCCCATGACCGCCCCGTGACCGAGCCACGCGAACGGCTCCGGCGGATGGATCCAGCCGAAGTGCGCACCGGCGGAGGCGGCCGCGAGCGGCAGCAGCGCGCGGACGCCGGCCGACGTCGTCAGCGCGTAGGCCAGCGCGTACTGGGCGATCGAGTCCACGCTTCGTAGTATAGCTCAGCAGACCGCCGGCTCCTCGACGGTTCGCCGACGACCAAGGCTGCCTTCCTCCTCTAGGCGAATAGTATCACGACCCGCGCCCGCGCGGAGATCTATGACGCTCAACCGTCTCGACGTCGCGGTGTTCACTGTCGTCGGCGTGCTGCTCGCCGTCGCGGCGGCGTTCGGCTTTCAAATCTTCGTCCGGTACCAGTACATCCACACCGGCACGCTGGTCACGCGCATCGACCGGGTCACGGGGCGGACCTGCGTCATGCCGTGCATCGCGCCGACGCCGCCGCCGACCGCCGCGCCGACGCCCACGCCGCCCTCGCTCGAACGCCAAGAGCTGCGCGCGATCGCGCAAGTGCAGCGGAATCCGCAGGCGCAGCGCATCGCTTCGCGCGAGCGCGACGGATACGCGTGGAGCGCGGTGCCGGCGGCGCAGGCCGTCAAGCGCGGTTCCGTGCGCGCGGACGACGCGCACGACGCGCTCGTCGTCTGCTACTGCGATCGAGAGGGTTTCGGCTGGCGCTGGGAAGCGCATCTGCGCTCGTCCGAGACGTACTACGTCAACGACAACCGGGTGCTGAGCGACCGCTACGGCGCGCGGCTGCGCCCGACGCGCACGCCGGCACCGGTCGTTCGCATCGTGGTAATCACGCCGCCGCCCGCGCCCGTCACCGAGGCGCCGACGCCCGAGCCCGCGCCGGTATCGCAGACGCAGCAGACGCCGTCCGCGCTCGACACCGTGCGCGAGTACTACCGCCTGTGGAAGCAGCGCAGCTATTCGACGATGTACGCGATGCTCACGCCGAGGTTCCAGGCGAAGTTTCCGTACGACGTCTACGTGAAGTACCACACGAACGTCGCGGAGATCAGTGTCGACGCGGAGCAAGGCTATTCTCCGTCGGTCGTCAACGTGCGCATCGTCTCGCGCGACCGCGAGAAAGACGGCAGCATCACGCAGACCACGAACGCCGGCCAGTGGGAGCTGGCGTGGGACGGCAGCACGTGGAAGCTCGACGCGCAGGACGTTCACGAGGTGCCCGGATCGCAAGTGGTCGTCGCGGCCGCGCCGCGTCCCGTCAGCGTTGCAGTCCCGGCTGCGGGCGGCTCGAGCCCCTCGGAGACGGTGCGCCGGTTCTATCAGCTGCTCAACGGCTCCGACTACGAGGCCGCGTACCAGCTGCTCAGCGCGAACTTCCGGCGCGGCGGTTCGTTCGAGCGGTGGAAGGCCGGCTACCGGACGACGATCGAGTCGGACGCGAACGTGCAGAGCTCGAACGATCCCGCGCGCGTCCCGCTCGAGCTGGTCGCGAAGGACCGCACCGGCGACCGCGTCGTCACGCACGTCTACCAAGGCGCGTGGTCGCTGGTGAGCGACGGTCGCGGCGGGTGGCTGCTCGACGAAGGGCGGCTGCGCCTCGTGCTGACGTATTGACGTGCGGCCGTCGCGTCTCGCGAACGCTCTGGTCCGCGCGGCCGCGCTGAGCGCGGCGCTGCTCCCGGCCGTCTCGAGCGCCGCGCCGCCGCCGCAGCCGCCGCTCGCGGTCATCCCGCTGCCGCGCGAGATCGCGACCGGGGAGCGCGTCTACGAGTGGGGCGCCGAACCGCGCCTCGGCGCCGATTCCGCCGACGAGCGCGCTGCCGCGGCGACGCTCGCCGACCATCTGCGTTCGCTCGGGCTGCGGCCGGCCGTCGTCGCGCGCTCGGCCGCGGGCTCGGACGTGACGTTCGTGACGCTCGTGCGAGCGGACGGCGTGCTCGGCTCCGAAGGCTATGCGCTGCGCGTCGGCGCGAGCGGCGTCACGATCGAGGCGAACGCGGCGGCGGGACTGGCGAACGCGGTACGGACGCTCGTGCAGCTGACCGCGCGGCGCGCCGGCCCCGTACTGCAGACGCAGACCGTCTCGATCCGCGACTGGCCGCGCTACCGCTGGCGCGGGATCCATCTCGACGTGAGCCGGCATTTCTTCCCGGTCGCGACCGTGGAGCGGTACATCGACGTGGCGGCTCGCTACAAGCTGAACGTCTTCCACTGGCACCTGACCGACGACGAAGGGTGGCGGATCGAGATCAAGAGCCATCCGCTCCTCACGCGCGCCGGTTCGTGCGGCGCGCAGCGCGAGTGCGGCTACTACACGCAGGCCGAGATCGCGGAGGTCGTCCGCTACGCCGCGCAGCGGCACGTCACGATCGTCCCCGAGATCGAAGTTCCGGGTCATGCCGGCGCCGCGCTCGCCGCGTATCCGGAGCTCTCGTGCGGCGCCGTCGCGGTTCCGAAAGTGTACTGCCCGACGGAACGCACCTTTCGTTTCCTCGAAGACGTGCTCGCGGAGATCGTCGCGCTCTTCCCCGGGCCGTACGTGCACATCGGCGGCGACGAGGTGTCGAGCCGCGAGTGGCGCTCGAGCGCGGCCGTCGCCGAGCTGATGCGGCGCGAGCGGCTCAGCTCGTACGCCGCGGTCCAAGGGTACGTCACGATGCGGCTCGCGCGATTCCTCGAGCGAAACGGGCGGCGCGCGGTCGCCTGGGACGAAGTGCTCGCGGCGCCGGTCCCCGCCTCGGTCGTCGTCATGGCGTGGCGCGGCGGGATGACCGACGTCGCGCGGCGGTCCGGACGCGACGTCGTCGCTTCTCCCGACGGGCCGCTGTACTTCGATGCGTATCAGGGCGACAGCGCGCAGGAGCCGCCGACGATGCGTTTCGTCGCGACGCTCGACCAAGTCTACCGCTACGACGCCGGCGACGTGATGGGCGTGCAGGCGAATCTCTGGACCGAGCAGGTCGCGACCGCGGACCATCTGTTCTACATGCTGCTCCCGCGCGAGCTCGCGCTCGCCGAGGTCGCGTGGAGCACGCCGAGCGCGCGCAGCTGGGAGTCGTTCGGCGCGCGGCTCCCGCCCGAGCTGACCTGGCTGGAACGGCACGGCTACCGCTTCCGGATCCCGGACGTCGCGTTCGATCTCGATGACGCGGGTGCGGTGTTCGCGGAGGTGCCGGGGCGCATCGACGCCGCGCTCGCGCTCGTACCGTCCCGCGCCGTGCGCGTCGCGCTCTCGGCGCCCGCGCCCGGCACGATCCGCTACACGACCGACGGCTCCGCGCCGACGATCCGCTCGCCGCTCTACCGCGCGCCGTTCACGGTCGATCTCGACGCCGGCGGCGCGGTCGTCAAGGCGGCGGCGTTCCTCGACGACGGATCGCGCGGGCCGCTCACCGCCTGCCGCATCCGCCGGGGCGTCGCTTCGCATGCGGCGGGGACGTTCCCGTCGTGGTCCGCGCTCCTCGCCGCCCGGAGCCCGAATGTCTACCGCCCGCCGCGCGGGATCCCGTAGTCGCGCGCTACGGCGAAGGCCGGAACGTCACGAAGATCTCGACGCGCCGGTTCTTCTCGCGGCCTTCCGGCGTCGCGTTGTCGCGGATCGGCATCGCGTCGCCGAAGCCGAGCGCTTCTTTCACCCTGACGCCCTGAGAGGTGAGCTCGCGCTGCACGCTCCGCGCGCGCGCGAGTGAGAGCGCGATGTTCCGCTCGTGGTCGCCGGTGCTGTCGGCGAACCCCGCGAGGACGATCTGCTGATCGCGGTTCGCGGGCGTGCTCATCGCCGCCACCAGGCGCCCGATGTCGACCAGCGCCTTGTTGTCGAGCGCGTCGCTCCCGACGTTGAAGTAGAAGACGAACTCCGATTGCCGCGTCGTCTGCGCCAAGCGCGCGTATGCAGGGGGCGCGTTCGGCGGGACGACGACGGGAGACCGCGGTATCGCGGTCGACGTGGTCCCGACGAAGCCGGCACGGTCGACCAGCAGCTGTCCTTCGTCGGACTGCGCGAAGGCGACGAACGCGTTCGCCGCCGCGCTCGCCTTGCGCGGCGCCGTGTAGAGATAGAGCCGCCGCGAGAGCGGATACGTTTCGCGGCCGACGGTGAGCACGGTCGGCGCGAGCGCGACGGGGCCCGAGGCGATCTTCAACGCTTTCGCGCGGTTCGCGTACGGCAGCGCGACGAACCCGACCGCTTGCGGGTCGCGCGCGACCGCCGCGGCGACGTCGCCGCTCGCGGAGACCTTGTGGAGCGCCGGCGAGAACGGCGAGCCGCCCATCACGAGCAGCTTGAACGCGTCGAGCGTGCCGGTGTTGCCGGCGGGAGCGTAGAGGCGGATCGCGCCCGGCGCGCCGTGGAACGCGGACCAGTCCTTCGCCGACCCGGAGAAGACGCGGCGCACGTCACCGACCGAGAGCGCGGAGACTCGGTTCGCGCGGTTCACCAGGATCGTGATCCCGTCGAGACCGATCACGTGTTCCGCCGCGCGCGAGGTCATGTCGCCGAGCGCGCGCAGCCGCGCGCGTTCCGCCGGCGTGATCTGGCGCGAGGCCATCCCCACGTCGCAGCCGTTCGCGCCGAGCAGGTCGAACGCGGTCGAGGTGCCGCCGGCCGCGGTCGTGGTGCGCACGCCGCCGTCCGACGCGGCGCCGGGACTTCGGTGCAGCGCGAAGCCTTCGGAGAGGAGCGTCGCGAGCCGCTCCGCCATCAGGCGCGAGCCGCAGAGGCGCAGCGTGACGGCGGCGGCCGCCGACGACGCCGACGGCGACGGACTGACGACGACGGCGACGTTCTCAGGCTGGTGCGACCGCCACAACGCGATCGCCGCGATCAGCACGACGGCCGCGACCGCGATCGCGGCGATCACCGGCCGCCGCCAGGCGGGTGCAGGCGGGCGGACGGCGTGCAACTGTGCGCCGCACTCGGGGCAGAACGCGTCGGCGCCGGACGTCATCGGCTGCGGCGTCTTCGTATCCGCCACCGTGCAGTTGCCGAAGTTGGTGCACCGGCCCTCGATCGTCACGCGTTGTTGTTCTTCGCCAGCAGATCCTCGATCGTGCGTTCGGCGCGCATGTAGGCTTGCCGCGTCTTGTCGAGGGGATTCGGCCGCTCGGTCTTCACCGTCCCCACGATCGACTGCACCGACGTGAGCAGCTCGGCCCGGCGGTCCGCGTGCAGGTACGGACCGGCGAGGAGCGCTTGGATCTGCGTCTCCATGATGTCGAACGTCGTCGCGCCGACCTTGTCGATGGCGTCGGTCAGCGTCGAGCCGAGCAGGACCGGGTCGGTCTCGCGGCCGCGCTGGTCCTTCGTCTGCAGATACGTCCCTTCCAGTCCGGTCTCCGGGTCTTTGATCGGCTGCACGATCTGCAGCGCGGACGCCAGCAGCAGGTACGGAAGCACCTCGGCGGGCCCGACGTTCCGCAGATACAGGCTCGGGAACTGCGAGCCGTCGCCCTCGGTGTGGAGCTCGAACGCGGCTTGCGCGCCCGCCCCGCCCGAGACGCGCGCGTCGTACCGCTCTTTGAGGAACGCCACGTCGGCGACGAAGCGGGCCGGGAACGCGCTCGTCACGTTGATCACCGTGATCTCGTTCGGCCGGGCCGGGTTGTTGACGATGTCCTTCTCGCCCGAGCCGGCTTGCCGGAACTCTTCCTCCAGCATGTGGCGGAACTCGGGCTGATCCGGCGCCTCCGGCAAGATGATCGTCGTGTGCGAGAACATCGGCCCGAGCGCCTCGTTGCCCGGGATGCTGCGGTGCATCTCGGCCTCGTCGAAGACGATGAAGTTCTTCGCGCGCGAGACGACGCTGGTGATGTAGGAGCGGAGCGCTTCGCGGTTCGATCCGAACTGTTTGTAGAGCCGGTCGACGACCCGCACGTTGAGCACGCCTTCGGGGACCTTCTTGCTCGAGACCAGCGCGTCGTGCGCCTCGGTCGCCGTGCGCAGGCACGTCGTCGAGAGGACGTCGCGGAACATCTGCGAGCTCAGCCGGTGGTTGAACGACCAGAACGAGGGGTTCTCGCCGAGCAGCTGCGTGATGGCGGCGCGCACCGCCGCGGTCTGCAGCTTCTGCTGCTCCTCGTTGAGGACCATCGACTTCGCGAACTGTTTCACGACCGACGGGTTGTAGAAGCGGATGATCTGCTGGTTGACGTCGTCTTCGCCGGCGTCGCCGAGCCGCGAGCTCACCGCCTTGCCGAAATCGGCCGTCGCCGAGCCGATCATCGTCTCCGCCGCGTTCACCTCGCTCGCGAGCGCGGTGATCTCGGCGGTCACCGACTGCAGCAGGCTCTTCGCGAACGCGGCCGCGACCGCGATGGTCCGGTACGTGTAGAGCTCCTTGAGCGCTTCCCCCTGGTCGTCGAACACCCGGCGGCGCGAGCCGAGCCAGGTTTGGACGACCCCGATCTTCGCCCACTGGTTCAGGTTCGAGGCGACGCGCGCCTCGGCCGACTTCGCCTGCTGCGTCGCGCGCACCACGAGCTCGTCGAAATGGACCGCCTTCTCCTCGATCATCTTCAGCAGCGAGGAGAGGAGCCGCGCGATCTCCGACATCGAGCGCACGCCGTCGTTCCAGTCGCGGTAGAGATCGCTCTCGATCCCGAGCCGGATCTCGTGCGCGTGATCGGCGATCTCACCGCGCTTCACGTCGTAGAAGCGCTGCACGCCGTGGTCGCGGAAGTTGGCGTCGTATGCTTCGTTGCACATCTTCGCGAGCTCGTCGAGCCAGACCGTGTACCGGTTGGCGTTCGCTTCCGCGACGGTCGTCTTGAAGTTCGGCAGCACGCCCATCCAGTAGGCGCTGATCGGCCGCCACTTGCGGTTCGCTTTCTCGTCGGGGAGGATCCCGGTCGAGAGCATGAGATGCTCGTCGGTGAGCTGCCAGCGCTGCGCCACTTCGGGGGTGCGGACGAACTCCCCGACGGCCTGATTCGGAGGCTCGTCCTGATAGCCGATCGAGTCCGACCAGTTGTTGAACTGCAGCTGCAGCGACGCCTGCTGCGCGTACACGTTGGTGAGGTACTCGCGGATCTCTTCTTCGGGATAGACGATCTGCTTGGTCCCGAAGGTGAAGAAGCGGCGCGTGCGCTCCGGCGTCCCGCTCGACGGCGCGACCTCTTTCTGATCGGCTTGCGGCCCGACCTCGAAGCGCTCTTGGCGCTTGATCGGATCGCCGCCGGTCGTCCACACGACGTCGCGCAGCGCGACGATCTTCTGGAACAGGAACGAGGCGAGGATGTCCGGCAGCTCGGTCGCGATGTCGAACTTGTTGTGGTCCTCGTTCTCGTCGGTGAAGAGATAGCAGCAGTTGAACGTGTCCTGCAGCTCGAACCGGCCTTTGGCGTTCAGCCAGGTCACGTCCCAGGGGCGGTAGCTCCCGATCTCCAGCGCGTTCAGCTCGCGCAGCGCCGCGTACCCGTTGGCGTGATAGTTCGGTCCCATGTGGCTCGGGATCGGGAAGCGCTCGGGCAAGAGCGCGTAGATCAGCGTGCGGTAGTTCGGGGTCACGAAGAGCGCGCGCGTCTGGCAGACCGCGTCGATGATGCTCCCCGAGCCGGTCCCGCCCGCGAGCCCGCAGCAGAAGTGGAACGTGACGTCGGCGACGTTGCCGGTCTGCATCTCCTTGACGAGCGACTGGACGCGCTCGCGGAACTGCTTGGCCTTGCACGCGAAGAGGAAGCGGCCCAGCCGGCGCTTCTGACCGCCGACGATGTCGGCGCCCTCGGCGGAGGTGACGATGTCGCGCAGCTGCTCGCGGCTCCCGATCCACGGGGCGATTCCCGGATAGTCGTTGATGTGGTCGAGGACCGAGTTGAGGTTCAGCCCCGCGATCTTCAGCAGGCTCGCCTGCGGCAGCTGCACGCTGCTCCCGAGCGTCCGCCACGTCGGATCGTCTTGCGTCATCAACTCGTCGCTCGAGTCGACATAGAGATAGCGGATGTTGACGTTGCTCGGTTCCGTCGTCCGGAACTTCTGGTAGATCATCTTCCGGAACGAGCGCAGGATGGTCCCGCCGGTGCCCCCGAGGCCGATGATCAGGTGGTTCTCCAATGCCGCCGCCATGAGAAGATAGCGCCCCCTAGGACGAGCAAGAAGCCAAAGTGGGCGACGTTTGGCGTTCGAGCGCCCGGGGTCCTTCAGAAAGGATAATAGGGCAACCAGCCACAGTGGCGGCGGTTAGGCGGCCGAAGTGTAGCTAAAGAAGGCGGTCGATCTCCTCGACCCTGCGGCGGATCGCGCCGATCGCCGCGGCCCGGCCCGTGCTCGGGGGATAGCGGCACATGATCGCGAGGACGTACGCGTTCGGCGTGCCGTAGCCGACGATCGCGACGTCGTTTCGGATCCCCGGCAGCTCTCCGGTCTTGTTCGCGATCCCGCGCCGGCCGGGGAGCGCCGCCGGGATCGTTTCGCGATCGGTCTGCCCGAGCAGCGCGCGCAGCGCGATCCGTGCCGCCTCGCCGGCTCGGCCGGCGTCGCCGGTGTGGGTGACGAGCTCGGCGAGCAGCCGCGCGCTCTCGAACGCCGTCGTCGTGTTCTCGAGCCCGCGGCGCTGCGCGTCCCAGTCGTAGAACGTCCGGCGAAATCGCGTCGCGGCGAGCCCGAGCTCGGCGGCGCACGCGTTGCACGCGTCCATGCCGGCCAGGTGCAGCAGCGCGTTCGCCGCGGTGTTGTCGCTGAGCGAGAGCATCGCCTCGAGCAGACCGGCGAGCGGGTACCGGCCGGGCGGGACGGCGCCGTAGCGGTCCGATCCGCCGACGCGATCGGCGCCGCGCAGCGGGACGCCGTCGCCGAACGCGAGGCGCCGGCTCGCGAGCTCGCCGACGATCGTGCGCGCGATCAGGAGCTTGATCACGGACGCCGCCGGGACCGTCCGTTGCGCGCCGGATTCGAGCGCCGTGCCGCGATTGTGCAGGCGTTCGGCATACCACGTGAGCGTCGGCGAGGACGGTGTCGCGAGCGCGCCGCGTGCCGCGGAGAGCGCGAGCGGCACCGCGCCGAGCGATCGCAGCAGCGCGGCGCGTCTCACCGCGTGCGCGCCAGATCGACGCGGTCGAGCTTCAGCGCGTCCGACTCGGAGACGGCGGTCCAGGTTCCGCGGAACTCGCTCTCGGTCGTCCCGCCGTTCGAGCGGTCGACCGCGTCGATCACGACCGCGGTCGTCATCGGATCGCTCGTCTCCGCGGTGCGAACGCTGATGCGAACGACCGTCGCGTGATCGCGCCGCCACGTCTCGAACGGATGCTCCGCGCGATAGCGGCGTGAGAGCATGTCGTACATCGCTTCGTAGTCGCCGCGGTTCCACATCTCGTAATACCAGCGAACCAGCGCCGCCGTATCGGCCGCGCGTGCGCCGGGTGTTGCCGGAACGACGGGTGGCGGCGGCGCGCTGGTGCGTTCGACGAGCGGCGCGCTCGTACGCTCGACCGGCGCGCTCGTACGCTCCGCGGACGGCGTCGAGATCACGGGATACGGCGTCGAGACGGCCGGCGTCGGCGTCGCGGTGGGCGTCGGCGGCGGCGTCGCGATGCACGGCATCACGCACATGCGGCCGGAGAGCCGGTCGACCCGCGTGACCACCGTCCCGGCGCGCACGTACTCATAGCGCACGAACACTTGGAACGCGACGGCCATCGCGCCGGCGGCGACGACGATCGCGGACCCGAACACGAGAGCGTCGAGACGGTTGAACATGGGTTAGCGGATCGTCGCCGCGCCGATCACTTCGACCCCGTCTTCGTCGAACAGCGCGACGAGCTGGCCGGGCGTGACGGCGCCGTGCGGTTCGTCGAACTCCAGACGCAGCGTGTCGTCGCCGGCGAGCGTCGCGGTCGCGGGGACGAGCGTCGCGCGGTAGCGGGTCATCGCGAGGACGCGCGCGCGGCCGCCCGTGAAGCGCTCGGGGCGGATCAGGTTCACCTCGTCGGCGACCAGGGCGTCGGCGCCGAGCTCGTCCTCGCGGCCGATCACGATCGTGTTCGTCGCGGCGTCGATCCGGGTCACGTAGCGCGGCCCTTCGCCCGAGGGCGGGAGGCCGCGGCGCTGGCCGACCGTGTAGCCGCCGATCCCCGCGTGCGTCCCGACGCGCTCGCCGCCGGTCGTCACGACCTCGCCGGCGCGGGCGGTCTCCGGCGCGAGCCGCGCGAGGATCTCGCGGTAGTCGCCGCCCTCGACGAAGCAGATGTCCTGCGACTCGGTCTTCTCGGCGACCGGCAGCCCCATCCGCGCGGCGTGCGCGCGCGTCTCGGCCTTCGTCATCCGGCCGACCGGGAGCAGCAGCCGCCCCAGCTGCGCCGGCGTGAGCTGGGCGAGCGCGTAGGACTGGTCCTTCGGCGAGCCGCTCCGGTAGAGGTGGGGGCCGTCGGCCGCATGCTCGAGGTGCGCGTAGTGCCCGGTCGCGATCCAGCGCGCGCCGAGGCGGTCGGCGTAGGCGCGCAGCGTCCCGAGCTTGACCTGGTTGTTGCACGAGACGCAGGGGTTCGGCGTGCGGCCCCGCGCGTAGTCGCTCGCGAAGCGCTCGATCACGCCGCGGCGGAACGTCTCCTCGAAGTCGAGGACGTAGTGCGGGATGCCAAACACCGCCGCGCTGCGCCGCGCGTCGTCGAAGTCGTCCGCGCCGCAGCACGACTTGGCGTGGGCGGGCCGCGTCGGGGCGTACATCTTCATCGTCACGCCGACGACCTCGTAGCCCGCTTCCTTCAGCAGCCCCGCCGCCACCGCCGAGTCGACGCCGCCGCTCATCGCGGCGACCACGCGCGCTCGCTCACTCATCGCTGCTGCTCATCGTATGTCATCCCGCGTACCAGGAGAACCAGGTGCGCCCGCAAAGGTTCGCAGTCATGGCTGCGCTCGGAGAGGAGTTCCGAAGCGCGCGAGAAGCGCGCGGGCTCACGCTCTCGGACGTCGCCGAACAGATCCACATCCGTTCG
>DATAQE010000007.1:0-5247 GCA_036264835.1 Candidatus Elarobacter sp. | reverse complement strand
GCCGGGCGACGTGCTCGCCGTCGAGTCGCCGCGCAATCCGCGCCGCCGGTTCTTCGGCAAGGCGTCGTTCGCGGTGCGCGCGCTGGCCGCCGGAGCGCACGAGCTGCTCGTCCTCGCGCCGCGCGAGACGAGCGCCGCCCTCATCCCGGCGCCCGAGGAGGTTCAGAAGTAATAGCTGGCGCCGAAGCCGAGCGTGCGGTACTTCCCGGTCGCGGTCGTCAGCGAGAACGCCGTCGAGGCGTCGAGCTGCAGGCGCGGTCCGACGTCACGGTAGATGCCGACCATGTACTGCGTGCGGGCCGGCGTGCCGGGACCGTTCGCGTTCCCGAACGTCGCGATCTCGGCGAACGCGCCGCTCGCGTTCGGCAGCGACGCGCCCAGGACGAACGAGGGCACGAACGAGCTCCAGCGCTGCGGACCGTCGGTGAGCGAATTGGTCGCGAGGGTCGTCGCGAGCGAGAACACCGGGCTCAGCGTGTAGCCGGCGTTCAAGGCGTACGTCGCGTTCGTGCCGTTCGCCGAGCCGCCGTTGAGGCCGGTCGGCGCCGTGAAGAACGCCTGACCGCCCCAGTTGAACTTCGGCGTGTAGCCGAACACGTATTTCAGGCCCGCGCCCACGTCGGTGCTCGCGGTCGTGATCCCGCCCGCGTTCGTCCGCACGACGCTCGGCGGCGCGATCTGCACCTCGAGCGCGGGGATCCGCGTCCCGATGCGGATCACGGAGCTCGGATACGTCACGGCGTTGCCGCCGCCGCTGAAGCTCGTGTTGACGTAGCCGCCCTCCACCTCGACGTGGTCGGGCCGCACCGTGCAGACGGAGTTCGTCACCGACGGGCGGCCGACGATCGCCGAGAGCGACGTGCACGGATCGTTCGCGCCGAACGCCGGGCCGATCGGATTCGGCGCCCCGCTCGGCGAGGGCGACGGTGCGGGAGAGGCGGACGGGAGCGATTGGCTCTGACCCTTCGACAGGCTCAGGGTGACGAGGAGGGCCGCCGCCGCGGCGATGACCGCGGCGCTGTGGGAGCTTTTCATTGCGTCGGCTTACTTCGCCGCGGGCGCGGCAGCGTCCAGCGCGCGATTCAGGCGGAGCACGTTGACGTGCGGCTCGCCGAGGATCCCGAACTGGCGCGGGATGGTCGTGCGCGCGATCAGCGCGCGCACCGCCTCGAGGGAGAGACCGCGGGCCTTCGCGACGCGCGGGGCTTGATAGTACGCCCCTTCCGGCGAGATGTCGGGGTCGATCCCGCTCGCGCTGGAGGTGACGAGGTCCATCGGGACCGGCCCGGTCGCGTCGAGGTTCGCCTTCTTCAGATCGGCGATCGCGCTCTTCGTCGCGTCGATCAGCTTCTTGCTGGTCGGTCCGAGGTTCGTCCCGCCGGTTTGCGTCGGGTCGTAGCCTTTCCCGGCGGCGGACGGGCGGCCGTGGAAGTACTGCGGCTTCGTCCAGCTCTGCCCGACGAGCTCGGAGCCGATCACCGCGCCGCTCTTGTCCGCGATGAGCGAGCCTTGCGCTTGATGGTGGAACAGCACCGTGCCGATGCCCCAGATGACGACCGGGTAGATCAGCCCCAGCGCGATCACCGAGACGACGGTGTAGAGCGCCGAGGTGACGAGGTGGCGCAGCGTGTTGTCGCGCGCGCCGGGGGTTCGTTGCGTGGTCGCCATGGTGTCAGTGCGCTCCGGTGAGATGGAGTCCGACCAGGATCAGGTCGATCGCCTTGATGCCGATGAACGGCACGACGATCCCGCCCAGGCCGTAGACGAGGACGTTCTCGCGCAGCACCGCGTCGGCGCCGCGCGGGCGGTAGGAGACGCCGCGCAGCGCGAGCGGGATCAGCGCGACGATGATCAGCGCGTTGAAGACGATCGCCGAGAGGATCGCGCTCTGCGGCGTCGCGAGCCGCATCACGTTCAAGCCCTGCATCGCGGGGTATGCCGCGGTGAACATCGCGGGGAGGATCGCGAAGTACTTCGCGACGTCGTTCGCGATCGAGAACGTGGTGAGCGAGCCGCGCGTCATCAGCAGCTGCTTGCCGATCTCGACGACCTCGATCAATTTCGTCGGGTCGGAGTCGAGGTCGACCATGTTCGCCGCCTCTTTCGCGGCCTGCGTCCCGCTGTTCATCGCGACGCCGACGTCGGCTTGCGCGAGCGCCGGCGCGTCGTTCGTCCCGTCGCCGGTCATAGCCACGAGCCGGCCTTCGCCCTGCTCGCGCTTGATCAGCGCCATCTTCGTCTCGGGCGTCGCCTCGGCGAGGAAATCGTCGACGCCGGCCTCCCGCGCGATCGCGCTCGCGGTGAGCGGGTTGTCGCCGGTGATCATCACCGTGCGGATCCCCATCGCGCGCAGGCGGTCGAAGCGCACGCGCATGTTCGGCTTGAGGATGTCGCGCAGCGCGATGCAGCCGAGGATCCGGCCGCGCTCGGCGAGCAGCAGCGGCGTCCCGCCGGCGCGCGCGATCTTCTCGACGTCCGAGCCGAGCACGCCGTCCGCGGCCGCGCCGTCCTGCGCGACCCACGCGCGCACCGCGTCCGGCGCGCCCTTGCGCAGCTGCGAGCCGCCGGCGTAGTCGACCCCCGACATGCGGGTGTACGCGCTGAACGGCACGACGACCGCGCCCGCCGGGAGCGCGCTCGCGGCGCCGTCGCCGTCCGAGTCCCCGAACGCGCCGTTCGCGCTCGCGAGGACGACGATCGAGCGCCCTTCGGGCGTCTCGTCGGCAAGCGAGGCGAAGTACGCCGCGCGGTAGAGCGCCGCTTCCCCGACGCCCGGCGCGGCGATGATCTCCGAGGCCTGGCGGTTGCCGAGCGTGATCGTCCCGGTCTTGTCGAGCAGCAGCGTGTCGACGTCGCCCGCGGCTTCGACCGCGCGGCCCGACATCGCGAGCACGTTGCGCTGCAGCACACGGTCCATCCCCGCGATCCCGATCGCGCTCAGCAGACCGCCGATTGTCGTCGGAATCAAGCACACCAGCAACGCGATCAGCACCACGACGCTCGGCGTCGCACCCGCGTAGATCGAGAAGGGCGCGAGCGTCGCGACCGCGATGACGAAGACGATCGTCAAACCGGCGAGCAGGATCGAGAGCGCGATCTCGTTCGGCGTCTTCTGGCGCTGCGCGCCTTCGACGAGCGAGATCATCCGGTCGAGGAACGACTCGCCGGGGTTCGCGCTCACCAGGTAGACGATCCGGTCGGAGAGGACGCGCGTCCCGCCGGTCACCGACGAGCGGTCGCCGCCGGCTTCACGGATCACGGGCGCGGACTCGCCGGTGATCGCCGACTCGTCGACCGTCGCCGCGCCTTCGACGATCTCGCCGTCGGTCGCGATCAGGTCGTTCGCCTCCGCGACGACGCGGTCGCCGCGCCGCAGCGCGGACGCCGGGACGAGCTCCTGATCCTGTCCCGAGCCTGTCGAAGGACGCTTCGAGCCCGAGACGAGGCGGCGCGCGGTCGTCTCCGTCTTCGTGCGGCGCAGCTCGTCGGCTTGCGCCTTGCCGCGGCCCTCGGCCATCGCCTCGGCGAAGTTCGCGAACAGCACGGTGAACCACAGCCATGCGGAGATCGCGAGATCGAACGGCGCTTGACCGATCCGCGCGTCGCGGAACGCGAAGAGCAGCGAGGCCAGCGCGCCGGCCTCGACGACGAACATCACCGGGTTGCGCAGTTGCACGCGCGGGTCGAGCTTCACGAACGACGCGCGGATCGCCGGCCAGACGATCTGCGGATCGAGCAGTGAACGAGTGCGCGCCGACATCAGAACGTTGTTCCTTGGAGGTTGAGGAGGTGCTCGACGACCGGCCCGAGCGCGTCGGCCGGGAAGAACGTGAGCGCGCCGACGACGACGATCACGCCGATCAGCAGCGCGACGAAGATCGGCGAGGTCGTGCGGAACGTCCCGGCGGTCGTCGCGACGGCCTGCTTCCCGACGAGCGCGCCGGCGAGCGCGAGGACCGGGATCACGATCGCGATGCGCCCGAAGAGCATCACCACGCCGGTCGAGACGTCCCACCACGTGTTCCCGCCGAGCCCGGCGAACGCCGAGCCGTTGTTGTTCACCGTCGAGGAGTACGCGTACAGGATCTCGCTGAACCCGTGCGGTCCGGCGTTGTTCAGCGTGGCGAGCCCCGCGGGGAGCACCGACGCGATCGCCGCGGGGACGAGCGCGAACACCGGCACCACGAGCGCGGCGACGATCGCGAGCTGCACCTCGCGGCGCTCGATCTTCTTCCCGAGATACTCCGGGGTGCGGCCGACCATCAGCCCCGCGATGAACACGGTGAGGATCGCGTAGTAGATGATCCCGTAGAAGCCCGAGCCGACGCCGCCGAAGACGACCTCGCCGAGCTGCATGTCGAACATCGGAACCAGCCCGCCGAGCGCGGTGAACGAGTCGTGCATCGCGTTCACCGCCCCGCACGACGTGTCGGTCGTCATCACCGCGAACAGCGCCGAGGCGGCGATCCCGAACCTCGTCTCCTTCCCTTCCATATTCCCGCCCGCCACGCCGAGCGCGTGGACCGCGGGATTCCCGGCGGCTTCCGCCCAGTACGCGACCGCGAACCCGCCGACGAAGAGCACCGTCATCGCGGCGAACAGCGCCCAGCCTTGGCGCTGGTCCTTCACGTAGCGCCCGAACGTGTACGTCAGCGCGCCGCCGAGCATGAAGATGCAGACGAGCTCGATCAGGTTGGAGAGACCCGTCGGGTTCTCCCACGGCGAAGCGGAGTTCGCGTTGACGAAACCGCCGCCGTTCGTGCCGAGCTCCTTGATGATCTCCTGCGAGGCCATCGGACCCATCGGGATCGACTGCTTCGCGCCTTCCACCGTCGTCGCGGTCGGATAGGCGGCGAAGTTCTGCGGCACGCCCTGCCACATCAGCAGCAGCGCGCCGGCGAACGCGATCGGCAAGAGCACGTAGAGCGTGCAGCGCGTCAGGTCGACCCAGAAGTTTCCGATCGTGCTCATCTGCCGCCGTGCCAGCGCGCGCATCAGCGCGATCGCGATCGCGATCCCCGTCCCGGCCGAGACGAAGTTGTGCCATCCCAAGCCCGCCATCTGCGAGAGATAGCTCATCGTCGACTCGCCGCTGTAGAACTGCCAGTTCGTGTTCGTCATGAACGAGATGGCCGTATTCCATGCGAGGTCGGGCGCCAAATTGCCGAAACCCTGCGGATTGAGCGGCAAGAATCCTTGAACGCGCAGCAGCACGTACAAGTAGACAATGCTCACCAGGCTGAAAGC
>DATAQE010000171.1:0-72084 GCA_036264835.1 Candidatus Elarobacter sp. | reverse complement strand
CCTTTCCACGAGAGCCGGATCAGCCCGACGAGCCGGTACGCCGCGTCGATCGGCACGACGAACGCGCGCGTCGCACCGTTCCGCCGCAGCACGAGCGCCGCCTCGACGTCCGGCTCGATGGACGCCAGCAGCGGATGCGCCGCGGTGATCTCGCTCCACGCGGAGAGATCGAGCTGCGA
The DNA here is from genome assembly GCA_036264835.1 of Candidatus Elarobacter sp. GTDB lineage: Bacteria > Vulcanimicrobiota > Vulcanimicrobiia > Vulcanimicrobiales > Vulcanimicrobiaceae > Vulcanimicrobium. The sequence goes on along the minus strand of DATAQE010000171.1, from coordinate 71,905 downwards.
CTCCGTCGCGCCCGCGGGCCCGGGATACAGCGCGATCGTCCGCCCTTCGGCCGAGTTGGTGAAGAAGAACGCGAGCCCGATCGGGATCTGCAGCGCATCCCACGCCGCATCGTCGAGCGCGAACCCTTCGACCTCGGCGTAGCGCGTCGGCACGGCTTTGTACCGCCCGTTCGCCGCGGCCGCCGGCTCGAGCACGAGATAGCACGGCCGGCAGCCGCACATGATGCGCCGCGCCTGCATGTCGATCAGATGCCCGTGCTCGGGCCCGAGCGCAACGCCGCAGTAGTCACACCGCTCGCCGGGCGCTTGCGGCGGCGGCTTGCGCAGCAGCCGCTGGAGCGAGCCGAACTCGCCGGGCGCCGAGCTCACCTCACACCCCCAGCGAGATCGTGACGCGCCCGCTCTCGTCCTCGCTCGCGACCGGGCAGACGAGGTCGTCCTCGCGCACCGTCGTGACGTTCTCCGCCACGACCGCTCGAATCTCGGGAACCTGCGCGAGGATCGCGCGCTCGACCGCCATCTTCACCGTCGCCGCCGACGACGGACAGCCGTCGCACGTCCCTTCCATCCGGATCGTCACGACGCCATCGGCGACGCCGGCGATGCTCACGCCGCCCTCGTGCGACTTCAGATACGGCCGCACGCCATCGAGCGCGCGCTGCACGCGGTCCTCGACCGCGATAGGGTGAAGATCGTGCAGACACAGCAGGCTCTCGACGAACGGGTCCTCGCACAGCGCCATGAAGATCTCGTCGGACCGCTCGCCGGCCGCCTCGTGCACGATCGACAGCACCCGCTCGAGCCCATCGCCGTACATCGTCACGACGGTGCGCGCCAGCTCGTCGCCGAGCTCGCGCGCCTGCCGCGGCGTGGAGACCGCGTCGAACGCCTTGAGCAGCGCGTCGACGCGGTCGGCCGTCCTGCGGAGCGCGTCCTCGCCCGCACCGTCGTCCGGCATCAGCCGAACGGCGCGATCGGCGAGTGCACCGTCTCGATCGACTTGCCGTCGCCGAGATACATATGCACACCGCACGGGAGACACGGGTCGAAGCTGCGCACCGCGCGCATGATGTCGATCCCCTTGAAATTCTCGGGACCGTTCTCCTCGAAGATCGGCGTGTTCTGCACCGCGTCCTCGTACGGACCCGGCGTCCCGTAGATATCGCGCGGGTTCCCGTTCCACGGCGTCGGCGGCCACGGGTGGTAGTTCGCGATCTTCCCGTCGCGGATCACGACGTGGTGCGAGAGCACGCCGCGCACCGCCTCGGTGAAACCGCAGCCGATCGCGTCCTTCGGCACCGTGAACGGCTCCCACGTCCGCGTGCGGCCCGCGTGCAGCTCCTCGAACGCCTTGTCGAGGAAATGCAGCGCGCACGCCGCCGAATACGCCTGGAAGTACGTCCGCGCGCGGTCGCGCTCGATCGCGTTCGACCACTGCGGGATCTTCCACTCGAACGAGACCGGCCCGGTCAGCGCGCTCTTCGGGAGGTTGATCTGCACGCTGTTCCCGGTCGCCTTGACGTACCCGATGTCGACCAGCCCCGACAGCGCCGTCGACCACAGCCGCGCGATCGCGCCGCCCCCGGTGTCGAGCGCGAGATGATCCTTACCGTCGTACCAGCGCGGCGACATCACCCAGCTGTACTGGTTCGAGAAGTCGCGCTTCTTCGGCGTCGGCAGCGTGTGCATGTTCCACGGGTGCCGCCGGTCGACCGGGTTCCCGAGCGGGTCCTCCGGCACGAACGTCTCCTCGCTCTGCCAGTCGTCGTAGTACGAGTGCCCGAGCAGGATGCGGATTCCGAGGTTGATCTGCACGAGGTCGTTCGTGACGAGCTTCCCGTCGACGACGACGCCCGGCGTGACGAACATCTTCCGTCCCCAGTTCGTCATGTTGCGATAGGTGAAATCGCAGTACTCCGGATCCTGGAACGCGCCCCAGCACCCGAGCAGGATCCGCCGCCGCCCGACCTCTTCGTACCCCGGGAGCGCCTGGTACATGAAGTCGAACAGGTCGTCGTGGAACGGGACGCAGACCTTCATGTACTCGATGTAGCGCATGAGGCGCGAGTAGTACTCGGTGAAGAGCTGGTGCGTCGCGATCGTCCCGACGCCGCCCGCGTAGAGCGTCGAGGGATGGACGTGCCGCCCTTCCATCAGGCAGAACATCTCGCGCGTGTAGCGGCTGATCTGCAGCGCTTGTCGGTAGAAGTCGCCCGAGAACGGGTTGAGCGCCGACATGATGTCGGCGATCGTCTTGTAGCCGTGAACGCCCGCGTGCGGCGCCGGCGTGCTCTTCGCCTTCTCCCAGACCGACGGGTTGGTCTCGCGGATCATCTGCTCGCAGAAGTCGACGCCGACCAGGTTCTCCTGAAAGATGTTGTGGTCGAACATGTACTCGGCGGCCTCGCCGAGGTTCTGGATCCATTCGCCCATGTGCGGCGGCTTCACCCCGAACGCCATGTTCTGGCCGTACACCGAGCAGACCGCGTGGTTGTCGCCGCAGATCCCGCAGATGCGCGAGGTGATGAAGTGGGCGTCGCGCGGGTCCTTGCCCTTCATGAAGATGCTGTAGCCGCGGAAGATCGACGAGGTCGCGTGCGCCTCGGCGACTTTCTTCTGCGCGAAGTCGATCTTGGTGTAGATCCCGAGGCTGCCCACGATCCGCGTGATCGGATCCCACGACATCTCGACGAGCCGGGATTTTTCGGTGCCGCCCGAGGTTTGCGGCAGATCCTGGATAGCCACGGTCGGCCTCCTACTTGTACGTGTTCGCGCGGGGCTTGTAGCCGGTGCTGAGCTGGTCGCCGCGACGGCGCCACTTCGGTTCCTTGTCCGCGGTGCGCATCGTGATCTCGCGCAGGCCGCGCACCATGTTGCCGTAGATCCCGCTGACCGTCGAGCTGAGCTTCGCGCCCGGCGGCTCGTCCATGAACGGCATGAACTTATCGGGGAAGCCCGGCATCGTGCAGCCGATGCAGATCCCGCCGACGTTCGGACAGCCGCCGACGCCGCCCATCCAGCCGCGTTTGGTGACGTTGCACTTCACGACCGGTCCCCAGCAGCCGAGTTTCACCAGGCATTTCGGCGAGTCGTAGACCGTCGCGAAATCGCCTTGCTCGTAATAACCGGCGCGGTCGCAGCCTTCGTGCACCGTCGCGCCGAACAGCCATTTCGGCCGGCCCGCATCGTCGAGCGGGATCATCGGCGCGTTCCCCGCCGCCTGCCACAGCAGGTACAGGATCGTCTCCGAGAGATTGTCGGGCTGCGTCGGACAACCCGGCACGCACACGATCGGTATGCCGGCGCTCGATTTCCAATCCCAGCCGAGATAGTCGAGGATCCCCATCGCGCCGGTCGGGTTTCCCGCCATCGCGTGGATGCCGCCGTACGTCGCGCACGTCCCCGCGGCAAGCACGGCCCACGCTTTCGGCGCGAGACGATCGATCCAGCCGGCGAACGTGATCGGCTGATCGGTCCCCGGCGCGTTGCCGAAGCCGGTGAAGTAGCCTTCGCTCTTGATGCTCTCGTTCGCGATCGAGCCTTCGATCACGAGCACGAACGGATCGAGCTCGCCGCGCTCCGCGGCGAAGAACGCCTGCAAGAACTCCTCGCCGCCGAGACTGTACTCGATCAGCGGCCAATGGAACTTGACGTTCGGTAAACCCGGTAACGCGCCGAGCGCGATCTCCTCGATCGCGGGCTGCGTCGCCGCCGTCAGCGCGACGGAATCGCCGTCACAGCTCAAACCGGCAGGGATCCAGAGGACGTTGACCAGCACATCGGTCGCGGTGTTCGCCATGCGGCGTCTCCTCGAGATGTCCGTTGCGTGGGGTTGCGGCGTCGCGAGAGGCGCACGTAGCGGCGCAACTGAAGCTTGATTGTCGTGGGACGAGGGCGAACGAACCTTGCGTTTTCCTCGCCTGTACGTTAACGTACCGTAACGAAGGTCGTAGCGCAATCCCCCGCGGACACGATCTCGAGACGTCGCGAAAGGCGATCGCATGCACGAGCTCTCCGTCGCATTGAGTCTCGTCGAGAACATCGAGGACTCCGCGCGGCTTCAGGGTTTCGAGCGCGTGCTTGCCGTGCGGTTGCGCATCGGCGCGCTGAGCGGGATCGCGCCGGACGCGCTGCGTTTTTCGTGGAAGCTGGCGACCGACGGTACGCTCGCCGCCGACAGCGCGCTCGAGATCGAGGACGTACCACTGCTCGTCTTCTGCGAGCGCTGCGAGGCCGAACGCGCGCCGCGCGGCGGCGCGGGGCTCGTCTGTCCGGAGTGCGGCAACGTCTGCCCGACGATCGTGCGCGGGCGCGAGCTCCAGCTCGTCGCCGTGGAGGTCCCCCAATGAAATACCGCGTCGTCCAGATCGAGCAGAGCTTGATGAAGCGCAACGACGCGCTCGCCGGCTCGCTGCGCGCGCGCTTCGCCGCGTCCGGCACGTTCGTCGTGAACGTCCTCTCGAGCCCGGGCTCGGGGAAAACGACGCTGCTGCAGACGACGCTCGCCCGGCTCGCGGGCACGCACCGCGCCGGCGCGCTCGTCGGCGATCAGGCGACGGACAACGACGCGCGCCGGCTCGCCGAGAGCGGCGCGCCGGTGAAACAGATCACGACCGCCGCGGAATGCCGGCTCGACGCGGAGATGATCGGCCGCGCCCTCGAAGGCTGGGAGCCCGGCCCGCTCGACGTGCTCTTCATCGAGAACGTCGGGAACTTGATCTGCCCCGCCGAGTACGACCTCGGCGAGGATCTGCGCGTCGTGCTGTTCTCGGTGACCGAAGGCGAGGACAAGCCGCTCAAGTACCCGCTCGCGTTCAACACCGCGCAGCTCGCGCTCGTCACCAAGATCGACATCGCGGACGCGGTCGGGTTCGACCGCGAGGCCGCGCACCGCAGCATGCGCGAGGTGAACCCCGCGATCGAGATCGTCGAGCTCTCCTCGCGCACGGGCACGGGGCTCGAAGACTGGCTCGGCGTGCTCGAACGGAAGATCGCGCTCAAGCGCGCGGGTGCGGCCGAGACGGCGAGCGCTCCCATCGCTGCCACCGTCGCGGCCACGGCCGGATAGCGCCGGGGAACGGAACGGCGGCGACCGAACGTTTTCGGTCCGCATGCACGTCCGTCACTTGGCGCTCGCGCTGGTGCTCGCGCTCGGCGCGACCGTCCCCGCCGCCGCGATCGAGCAGGGGGCCGGCGGGCCGCTGTACGTCATCGTCCCGTTCGGCGATCCGGGCGACACCGATCCCGTCCTCAAGAACGCGACGAAGCAGCTCTCGGCCGATCTCTCCGAGCGCCGCATCCGCTCGGCGATCGCGACGCCGATCGACGCGATCGAAGCCGTCGGCACCGCGCACCAGCTCTGCGACAGCTACAACGCCACGGGGCTGCTGATCCCGCAGCTGCGCTTCGAGCAGTCGAAGGAGCGGAACCTCACCGGCTTCCTCCCGGTCGTCGGCGGCGTCGTCTCATCGTCGGGCGTCTTCGACCGCTCGCCGATCCGCGCGTCGCTGCGCCTCTACCTGATCGACTGCACCGGCGTCGTCCGCTGGAAGACCTACACGACGGCGAACAAGGTCCACAAAGGCCAGAACGTCTCCGCCGGCCTGACCGAGATCACCAACGAGGCGATGGCGGAAGCGGTCGACGACTTCGCCAACCGCCCCGCCCAACGCGACCCCGGCGGGCTCTAGATCCGACAGGTCCGCAGGCCCTGCTTCTCCAGGTAGCGCTGGTGGTAGTCCTCGGCGCGGAAGAACGGGCCCGCAGGGAGAATCTGCGTGACGATGGGTCGGGAGAACCGCGTTTGAGCGCGGGCTTTGCTCGTTTGAGCGGCGTCGCGCTGCGCCTCGTCCGCGTAGAAGATCGCAGAGCGGTATTGCGTCCCGACGTCCGGGCCCTGGCGGTTCATCTGGGTCGGGTCGTGGAGGTTCCAGAACGCGTCGACCAGCACGTCGTACGGGACCGTATCGGCGTCGAACGTCACGCGGACCGCTTCGGCGTGCTCGGTGCGGCCGCTGCACACCTCGCGGTAACTCGGGTTCTCGGTGATCCCGCCGGTGTAACCGGCCTCGGCGTCCAGGACGCCCGGGATGTCGCGGAAGTCGGCCTCGACGCCCCAGAAGCAGCCGGCGGCGAAGATCGCGGTTTGTCTGTTCACATGCAGTTCAACCGTGTCCGGCGAGCGGCGGTGGCGGCGTGAGGTCGTTCGACACCCGCGCGATCGAGAACATCGCGACCGCGCCCGCGACGCCGCTCGACCGCCGGACCGCGCTGGTGACCACGGCCGCGCTGCTGCTGCTCTTCGTGTTCTCGATCCCGTTCGGCCGGCACCGGCTCGGGCAAGTCGAGGCGTTCCTGCCGATCGTCGTCGGCGCGTCGATCGTCGCGCTGCTGCTGACGGCGGTGCTGTTCTACGTTCAGTACCGGATCGAGCGCGACGCGAAGCTGGCGCTGCTGGCGATGGCGTACGTCTTCGCGGCGGCGGCGACGACGTTCTACGTCCTGACCTTCCCGCGGCTGTTCACCGATTTCGGGCTGCTGGGCGCGGGGCTGCAGACGGCGGCCTGGTGGTACGCGATCGGGCACATCGGGTTCGCGGCGCTCATCGTCGCGCAGGAGGCCGTCGACCGGTTCGGGCTGCGGCTCTCGCGCAACACGGTCCGCGCGATCGGACTCGGCGTCGTCGCCCTGGTCGTGGCGATCGCGTTCGGGCTGAGCCTCGGGCACGACCGGCTTCCGAGGCTCGTCGCCGGCGACGGCAGCTTCACGCCGATGTGGCGGAACGTCTTGACGCCGGTGCTGGCTCTCGCACTGCTCGCCTCCAGCGCGTTCGTCGCGGGCCGCCTCACGACGGTCATCCGCATCTGGCTGCCGGTGCTGCTGATCGCGCGCGCGCTCGATCTGATCACCTCGAGCAGCCTCGGCGGCGCGCGCTTCTCGCTGGGCTGGTACGGCGCGCGCATCGACACGCTCGTCGCCTCGATCGTCGTGCTCGGTGTCTTCCTGGTGAAGATCAACGACCTGATGCTGCGGCTCGCCGCGCGCAGCCGCTCGACGGCGGAGGCGCTCGCGGTCGGCGAAGCGCGCTACGCCTCGCTCGCGAACGTCGTGCCGCAGCTGATCTGGACGACGAACGCGAACGGCGACATCGAGTACGTCAACGACCGCTGGGTGGCGTTCACCGGATACGATCTGAGCGCGACGCGCGACGGCGGCTGGCGGAACGCGATCCATCCCGAGCAGGAGATCGTCGTGATGGACCGCTGGCGCCACAGCGTGCGCACCGGCGAGCCGTTCGCGGCCGAGTACCGCCTGCGCGAGGGGATGACCGGGCGCTATCGCTGGTTCCTCGTGAACGCGGTCCCGGCGCGCGGCAACCGCGGCGAGATCCTGGCGTGGATCGGAACCTGCACCGACGTCGACCGGCAGAAGCGGCTCGAAGAGCGCGAAGCGTTCCTCTCGCGCGCCGGCGAACGGCTCGGCGCCTCGCTGGACGTGAACGCGACGGTCGCGGCGATGAAGACGCTGCTGATTCCGCGGCTCGCCGAGCGCACCTGGGTCGCGCTCCTCGACGACGAGGGGCGCTACATCCTGACCGGCCTCGGCAGCACCGACATCGCCGACGAGCTCGACACGCGCCGCTGGATCGGCGCGCCGCTGCAGCCCGCGCTGCACGAAGCGGTCTCGCGGATCGTCGAGACCGGCTATCCCGTCGTGCTCGACAAGCCCGACCAGTTCCCCGACCCCTGGGTGCGCGACCGGCCTGCGGGCGCTGCGATGATCGTCCCGCTGGTGAACGGCGAGGCGCCGATCGGCGCGCTCGCGCTGATCCGCACGTCCGGGCGCGCGTACGACCTCGACGACGTCGCGCTGGTGCGCGAGTTCGCGCGCCGCGCCGCGCTCTCGCTCGAGCACGCGCGGCTCTACGAGCGCGAGCGCACGACGGCCGACGCGCTGCAGCGCGCGATGCTGCCGGCGCAACTGCCGCTGCTCCCCGACATCCGCTTCTCCGCGTCGTACTCTGCGGCGTCCGAGTCGCAGCGCGTCGGCGGAGATTTCTACGACGCGTTCGCGCTCCCCGACGGGCGCGTCGCGGTCGCGATCGGCGACGTGACCGGACACGGGCTCGAAGCGGCGGTCGTGATGGGCGAGATCCGCCAAGCATTGCGCGCGGCGTCGTTCGAGTCGGCCGATCCGTCGGCGATCCTCGACCGCGCGAGCCGGCTGCTGATCGCGAGCGGACGAACCGTCTTCGTCACCGCGATCTTCGGCGTGCTCGATCCGGTCACCGGACGCTTCGCGTACTCGACCGCGGGCCATCCGCCGCCGGTGCTGCGCGACGCGCGCGGCGTGCGCCGTTTACCGGCGTCGGGTCTTCCGATCGGATTGCGCGACGAGGAGGGCGTCGACTTCGCGCTGCGGCTGCGCGCCCCGTGCACGCTGGTGATGTACACCGACGGGCTGATGGAGTTCGCGCGCGATCTCGGCGAGGGCGAACGGCGGATCGAAGCGGCGGTCACCGCGCTCGACGTCGCCGATGTCGACCACCTTGCCGGCGCATTGATGAAGGACGTGCTCGGCGACGACGAGCCGACCGACGACATTGCGATCCTCGCGGTCACGATCGACCGCTTCGCGGCCGAGCTCCCCGGCGAGGAGCACGAGTGGCGGTTCTCGAGCGAGGACGGCCGCTCCGGCGCGAAGATCCGCCAGGAGATCGGCGAGCTCGTCGCGCGCTGGACCGGCGACGACGACGCGCGCTTCTCGAGCGAGCTCGCCTTCGGCGAACTGATCGCGAACGCGGTCCGCCACGCGCCCGGCCCGGTGCGCGCACTCGCCTCCGCCGACGCCGACGGCACGGCGCATTTGATCATGGAAGACTCCGGCGAGGGCTTCGCCGCCGCTCGCAACGACGTCCCGGACCCGCTCTCGGAGAACGGCCGCGGCCTTTCGCTGGTGCGCGCCGTCGCGGACGACGTGCGCATCGAGAAAACATCCCGCGGCGGCACCCGCGTCACGGTGACGTTCCGCCCCGCCGTCGGCGCGGCGGCCGCGGACCCGGTCGGCGCGGGAAACTAGCGCGCGGCCGAAGCGTCGCCGGCGCGCATCACCGGGAGCACGACGCAGGTGCGCGTGCCGCCGCCGGGGTTGCGCGTGAGGTGGATGCGGCCGGTGTAGGCGCTGATCAGGGAGTACGCGTGATGCGTCGCCTCCGCGCTCGCGTCTTCGTCGGAGAACGGCCACAGCCGCAACCGGTCGTGCGAGTCGACGACGGTCAGCGTGCGCTCGTCCCAGAGGAACGTCACGGCGAGCGGGCCGGGCGCGTGGTGCACGCAGTTGTTCACCAGCTCGCCGTAGACCGCTTCGGCGGCGTCGAAGTCGCTCGCGGGATGGCCGTAGTGCTCGAGGTACGTGCGGAACGTGCGGCGCAGCCGCGCGCCTTCGCGCGCGTCGGAGGTCGTCAGCTTCCAGCCGTGTTCGTCTTCCTCGACGAGCAGGCGAGAGCGCGCGGCGAGGACGTCACCTGCCTGGCTCTCGCGATGCGGAAGCGTCGACACCATCCCGGCCTCCTCGATACGTGGACCGGCAGTATCCCCTTCGTCCGACCGCGATCCCTGCTACGAAAGGGACGAGTGAGCGGCTGCACGTAGCGCTCCGCGATGCTTCGCGCCGCAGTCGCGACCGCTTCGGCGCTCCTGGTCCTCTTCATCGTCGTCCCGCTGGTCGCGCTCTACGCGCATCTCACGCCGGCGCGCTTCGCGGCGACGATCGCGACGCCGGCCGCGCTCGACGCGCTCCGGATCTCGCTGCTGACCACCGCCGCCTCGCTCGCGCTCACGCTGCTGCTCGGGACGCCGCTCGCGTACGCGCTCGCGCGCGCGCGCTTCGCGGGGCGTGCCGCGGTCGACGCGGTCGTCGATCTGCCGATCGTGGTCCCGCCCGCGGTCGCGGGGCTCGCGCTGCTCTTCGTGTTCGGGAGAGCCGGTCTGCTCGGCCCGGCGCTCGGCGCGGCGCACGTGCGGATCGCGTTCACCACGTTCGCGGTCGTGCTCGCGCAGACGTTCGTCGGCGCGCCGTTCTACGTGCGCGCGGCGCGCGCCGGGTTCACCGCTGTCGACATCACGTACGAGGAAGCCTCGGCGACGCTCGGGATGGGTCCGCTGCGGACCTTCGCGCGCGTGACTGTCCCGCTCGCGCTCCCCGCGCTCGCCGGCGGCGCCGTGCTCGCCTGGGCGCGGGCGCTCGGCGAGTTCGGCGCGACGATCATGTTCGCCGGAAACCTGCAGGGCGTCACGCAGACGCTGCCGCTCGCGGTCTACCTCGGGCTGGAGAGCGGAAACCTCGACCTCGCCGCCTCGCTCGCCGTCGTGCTCGTCACCGTCGCGTTGGTCGTCGCCTTCGGCGCGCGCGCGCTCGAGCGGCGCGCGGCGTGATCGAGCTCCGCGCGCGCAAGGCGCTCCGCGAGTTCGTCCTCGACGTCGAGCTGCGGTTCGAGCGCGGCGTCACGGTGCTCGCCGGCCCGAGCGGCGCGGGGAAGACGACGCTGCTGCGGATCGTCGCCGGGCTGACGCGGCCGGACGCCGGCGAGGTGCTCCTCGACGGGCGCGCGCTGCACCGCGACGGCGCCTCGGTCCCGGCGTTCCGCCGCGAGGTGGGCTACGTCTTCCAGGACTACGCGCTCTTCCCGCACCTGGACGTCCTCGACAACGCCGCCTACGGGCTGGCCGCGCGCGGCGTCGCCCGCACGGCCCGCCGTGCGACCGCGCGCGCCTGGCTCGAGCGCCTCGGGATCGCCCCGCTCGCCGCCGCCCGGCCGCGCGAGCTCTCTGGCGGCGAACGCCAGCGGGTCGCGCTGGCGCGGGCCCTCGCCTGGAACCCGCGCGCCGTCCTCCTCGACGAGCCGTTCGCCGCGCTCGACGCGGCGACGCGGGCCGGTGTCCGCGACGAGGTCCGGACGACGCTCGCCTCGCTCGGCGTGCCCGTCGTGCTGGTAACCCACGACGAGGCGGACGTCGCGCTCTTCGCGGCCCCGGTGGTACGTCTGGAACTCGGCCGGGTCGTCCGGTAAAGGGCCGATGAGACCTACGGGGGTGTGACCCAGGTCCGACTCCCGCCCCAGCTTCACCGGGTACTACATCAAGTGAAGCCTATGCGAATCTACGTCGTGGAGCCCCAAACGATCTTCGGCCCCGAGATGCAGCGCATCGTCGGCGAGGCCGGCGGTACGGTCTCGGCCGTCTCACCGGTGCTCGACCTCGACGACATCATCGAGGCGAGGCCGGACGTCGTCCTGCTCGACCTCGACTACACCGACTACGATCTCGGCGAAGTCCTCGACGCGCTGCGTGAAGAGGCGCCCGCCGTGCGGCCGATCGTCCTGACCTCCGAGCGCGAGCACGGGCGGCTCGACCGCTTCCGCTCCTCGGGTGCGGCGAGCGTCGTCTCGAAGTCGGCCGACGACGCCGAGGTGATCCGCGAGCTGCGCGTGATCCTCCGGGGCGGGGCGATCTGGGACCAGCGGGTCGAAGCGGCCTGAGCCGCCTGCCGAACCGGATCTGAAGGGACCGCGGACGAGAGAACGGCGCCGTCCACCTCTCTTCGGTGCGGACGGCGCCGTCGTGTCCCGAGGGCGTGTTGCGGTGTACTGCTGAAGGCCCCTCGCGGGATTCGGTACCCCCCAACCCGCAGGCTCAAACCACGGAGGCGCCTTGAAACTCTGCACATTTCTGCGTGACGGCGAGCAGCGGCTGGGCGCCGCGCACGGCGAGTGCATCGCGGATCTTCGCGAAATCGACCGGGCGCTGCCCGCGACGATGCTCGAGCTCTTGCAAGGGGGCGACGACGCGCTCGGCCGCGCGCGCCGCGCGCTCGATGCCGCCGAGGCGAAGCACGAGACCGCGCGCAACGGCGTGACGCTCTTGCCGCCGGTCCCGAACCCAGCGAAGATCGCGTGCATCGGCCTGAACTACCGCGATCACGCGGCGGAAGTGAAGATGGAGCTGCCGCAGCACGTCACGGTGTTCGCGAAGTGGCCGAACACGCTGATCGGCGACGGCGCGCCGATCGTGATCCCGAGCCTCTCGCACCGCGTCGACTACGAGGCCGAGCTCGCGTTCGTGATCGGGAAGCGCGCGCACGCGGTCGCCGAGGACGACGCGGACGCGTACATCGCGGGCTACATGTGCTTCAACGACGTGAGCGTGCGCGACTACCAGATGCGCACCTCGCAGTGGACGCTCGGCAAAGTCTTCGACACGCACGGCCCGTGCGGCCCGTTCCTCGTCACGCGCGACGAGGTCCCCGATCCGCAGCATCTGCGCATCCGCTGCTCGATCGGTGACGAGCTGCTGCAGGACTCCTCGACCTCGCAGATGGTCTTCGGCGTGCGCCGGCTCGTCGCGGAGCTCTCCGCGGTGATGACGCTCGAGCCGGGCGACATCGTCGCGACGGGGACGCCGGCGGGCGTCGGAACCTCGCGCGAGCCGAAGCGGTGGATTCGCCCCGGCGAGCGCGTGCGCGTCGAGATCGAAGGGCTCGGCGTGCTGGAGAACCCCGCCGTTGGTCCTTGACCCCGGCCCGGCGGCGTGCTAGTCTTCGCGGACATGGCGTCGCGCTATTACGTCCTTCCGGTCTTCATTTTCGTCGACCCTCGCTCGCCGGCCGGATCGTCGTTCGCGTAACACCAACCCACAATCGCAGAACGAACGCCCCGGCCGCATCGGCCGGGGCGTTCGTGCTTTCCGAGGAGAACCGCCCGTGATGACCCGGACCGCCACGACCGTGTGGCTCGACGGCACCCTGCTCGACGACGACCAGCTGAAACTGCACGCGCTCACGCACGCGCTGCACTACGGCTCGTCGGTCTTCGAGGGGATTCGGGTCTATCCGACTCCGCAAGGCCCCGCCGTCTTCCGCCTGCGGGAGCACGCCGAACGGCTGATCGCCGGCGCGGCGGCGTACGGGATGGAGCTCGCGTGGGACGCGCCCGCGCTCTGCGAGGCGGTCGTCGCGACGGTGCGCGCCAGCGAGCTGAGCGCCGCGTACGTCCGTCCGCTGGCGTTCTACGGCGGGAACACGGTGCGGCTCGATCCCGGGCGCGAGTGCCCGGTGCACGTGGTGATCGCGGTGTTCGCGTTCGACGGGATCGCGCCGGGCGTTGCGGTCCCGCAGTTCCGCGCGACCGTCTCGCCGTTCATGAAGACGCCCTCGCGCGCGCTGCCCTCGACCGTGAAAGCCGGCGGCCACTACACGAACTCGATCCGCGCGCTCGCCGACGCGCACGCGCGCGGCTTCGACGAAGCGATCCTGCTCAACGACCGCGGTGACGTCGCCGAGGGCTCGGGCGAGAACGTCTTCATCGTGCGCGACGGCACGCTGATCACGAACGACGCCGACGCCGACGTGCTGCTCGGGATCACCCGCGCGAGCGTCCTCGCCCTCGCGCGCGAGGCCGGGATCGCGACGCGCGTCGGCCCGATCACGACCGACGACCTCGCGCACTGCGACGAAGCGTTCTTCACCGGCACCGCCGCGGAGATCGTCCCGATCGTCGCCGTCGACGACCGCACCTTCCCCCGCGAAGGCCCGCTGACCGAGCGCCTGCGCACGATCTACACCGACGTGGTCCGCGGCCGCCGCCCGGCCCCCGGCCCCTGGCTGACGCCGGTGTTCTAGACGCTCCGCGCGGCGGACGAGCGTCGTCCGCCGGAGTCCTTCTTACGCTTGCGCACCCGATGGGTCGACGCGATGCGCTCCACCGCGCGCGTCTGCGCCTCACGCTGTCGTCGCGCTTCAAGCCATCGCGAGAAGTTGCGCGCGAGAAGCTCTGCCGAGGCCCGAACGCGCCGGAGGTGCGACCGCTTCGTCGGCCACGCCGCGGACACCACCGCGACTTCATTGCGCCTCCACGGCTCGAGCTCCAGGAGAATCCCGGAACCGTCTTGCCAACGAGCGCTGGACGTGCCGTCGCGGTCTTCGGCGACCGTCATCCGAGGTGCATCAGGAACGAGAGTATGAAGCGTTCGCTCCAAGTGGTCCAGAAACGCAGTGATCTCCAGCGGCGGGCGCCCTCCTTTCGCTCCGTTGGCTCGGGCCGCGTTCGCCTTCGCGACGGACCGCCTTCGGCCGGCGATGCGGCCGCCGAGAACTTGGAGCAGTTCGTCGCCGGCGGCGATCTCCACGAGCTGTTCGAGGAGGACGCCGTCGTCGACGGTATCCGACCACAGTGATTCGCTTCCGGGATCGATCGCGACGTCGGCGACAGCGGAAGGCGGTGCCTTTGCAAAGCCGGGGATGAGCACGCGCGGCACGACGAGCGAAACGCCTGTAGAAAGGTCGACGCTCAACGCGTCGCGGCGTCGTTCGTAGCGCACGTGAAGGATCTTCGTCGCCGTTGCTTCGCGCTCGAGCGCAGCACGAGCAGCCCGCTTCATCTCAGCGGCCGTCGTCAGGATTCGGCCCTTTCGTTTACGATCGCTCATGTGTGGCGGCTTGCTCTCCAAAGTTCGTTCAGTGCTTTGTGATACTCTCGCGCGACCTTCAGCACCATGCGCTGTTCCTGAAGTGTCACCGATCCCTTGACGGATGAACCGTGCGTCTCCGAAAGCCGCGCGTCACCGTCGCTCAGGAGTTCGACGACCACTTGTCCGGAACTCAGAATCGCATGTACGTGAGGGATCCGCGCCCCCGGGTGATCTCCGGAATACGCTCGAAATCGGATCGCCCGCACCCGTAGGCTTCCCATATGTAGAGAATAAACCGAAGCCTGGGTTTACGTCAAGTGGCGCGCGTGACGCAGGTGTCCTGAAACTTTCGGAGGTACGGACGCCGGATGATCGGTGCCCGTGCTTTCGTCGCGCTCGGTTTGGTCTGCTCGCTGCTGCCCGCGTCCGCGCGCTCCGTCGCGGCGGACGCGCCTGCTCCGCTCGACTACAAGGCGTACGACGGCTGGAACGCGATCCGCACGCCGAAGATCTCCGACGACGGGAAGCACTTCGCGTATGCGCTCACGCCGGAGGACGGCGATCCGATGCTCGTCGTGCGGGATCTCGACTCGGGCGCCGAGCGGCGCGAGACGCGCGGGAACGCGGAGGCGTTCGCGGGCGAGGGCCGGTTCGTCGTGTACACGCACGTCGCGCCGAAGAAGGACGTCGACGCCGCGAAGAAGGCGAAGAAGCCGGAGAGCCAGCAGCCGAAGAACGGGCTCGGCATCCTGGACCTTTCGTCGGCGAAACCGGCGGAGATCGTCGACGACGTGAAGACGATCGCGGTCGCGAAGAACGGCGGCGCGACGATCGCCTACCGCGCGGAGCCCTCGCCCGCGCCGAGCGGCTCGCCCGCGCCGGCCGCGGCGAGCGCATCGCCGGTCGCCTCCGCGAAACCGAGCGCGCCACCGAAAGGCGAGCCCGCGCCGCAGCTCCCTTCGCAGACGACGCCGGCACCGGGCGCGAGCGGTTCGCCCGCGCCGTCACCCTCGCCGTCCGGCTCGCCGGCGCCGAAAGCGGACAAGACGAAAGAGACCGGCACCGCGCTGACCGTCCGCGATCTCGCGAGCGGCAAGCGCGTCACCGCGCCCGACGCAACGGACTTCGCCGTCTCGGACGACGACCGGTTCGTCGCGTACGCGACCGAGTCGAAGAACGGCAAGAACGACGGCTTCCACCTCTACGACGTCGCGCGAGGGACGACGACGGACGTGCTCACCGGCGAAGGGCGCTATCGCGACGTCGCGATCGCGCGCGACGGCTCGTCGGTCGCGTTTCTCAGCGATGTCGCAACGTACAAGAACGACGTCCCGCACGACGCCGCGTACGTCGTCGACCTGCGCGCCGCCAAGCCCGCCGCGGTGAAGGTCGTCGACGAAGGGACCGCCGGCCTTCCGGCCGCGACGGCGCCGAACGCGAGCGGCAAGCTGCGTTTCTCGCACGACGGAAAGCGGCTGTTCATCGGAACCGCAGCCGCGCCGACGCCGATGCCCTCGGGGACGCCCGCGCCGACCGCCGTCGACCTGTGGTCGTACCGCGACGACGTGCTGCAGTCGCAGCAGAAGCACGACGCCGACAAAGAGCGCAAGCGCACCTACCTCGCGGCGTACGATCTCGCGACCTCACGCTTCGCGCAGCTCGGCTCGCCGACGCTGCGCGACGTGACGACGGTCGACGAAGGCGACGTCGCGCTCGGGCAGGACGACCGCCCCTACCGGCGCGCGAGCTCGTGGACCGGCGAGGACTACGTCGACGCGTACGCCGTCGCGCTCGAGGACGGGCGCCGCACGCTGCTGCGCCGGAAGATGGCGTCGGCCGATCTCTCGCCGGGCGGGAAGTACGTGCTCGAATGGGACGAAGCGACGCGACACTGGTTCGCGATCCGCACGTCGGACGGGCGTCGCGTCGAGCTCGGCGCGCGCGCAGGCGTCGCGTTCCACGACGTCGACGACGATCACCCCGCACCACCGTCGCCGTACGGTTTCGGCGGCTGGCTCGCCGGCGACCGCGGCGTGATGATCTACGACGAGTACGACGTCTGGCTCGCGAACCCGGACACCGGGGCCGCGACGAACCTCACGCGCGGAGAAGGGCGCAAGACGCGCACCGTCTACAGCCCGGTCTCGACCGATCCCGAGGCGACCGCGTTCGCAGCCGACAAGCCGATCCTCCTCACGCTGATCGACACGCGCGACTACTCCAGCGGCTACGCGCGCGTCGCGCCCGGCGGCGGCGATCCGCGCACACTCTTCAAGGCGAACGAGATCGTCTACGGCCTGCGCAACGTCTTCAACGCCCCGTTGCACAACCTCGCGGCGGCACCGATCGCGGCCAAGCACGCGGACCGCTATCTCTTCACGCGCGAGTCGTTCCGGAACTACCGCAACTTCTGGGCCACCGACTCCTCGTTCGCGCATCTCGCAAAGGTCACCGACGCGAACCCGCAACAGACGAAGTACCGCTGGGGCACCGAGCGGCTCATCGACTACACGAGCGCGGACGGGAAGAAGATGCGTGCGGTGATGCTCGTCCCCGACGGACTGCGCGCGGACCGCAAGGCGCCGATGCTGGTCTATTTCTACGAGACCTGGTCGAGCATGTTCCACTGGTACTACACGCCGGCGCCGGGGACGAGCCCGAACATGACCCGCTACGTCTCGAACGGCTACGTCGTGCTGCTCCCCGACGTGCACTACCGCATCGGCCACCCGGGGCGGAGCGCGCTGGACTGCATCCTGCCCGCGGTCGACGCCGCGCTGAAGACGAACTACGCCGATCCCGCGCGCGTCGGCGTCGCGGGTCACTCGTGGGCCGCGTACCAGATAAACTACATGATCACCAAGACGCACCGCTTCCGCGCCGCCGAGGCGGGCGCGGCGGTCGACGACATGATCAGCGCGTACGGCGGGATCCGTCTGGAGAGCGGGATCGTGCGCGAGTCGCAGTACGAGCACACGCAATCGCGGATCGGCGCGACGCCCTGGGACCGCCCCGATCTGTACCTCGAGAACTCCGGCCTGTTCGGGATCAAGAACATCACGACGCCGTACCTGACGATCCACAACGACCAGGACGGCGCGGTCCCGCAGTTCCAGGGGATCGAGTTCATCACCGCGATGCGCCGGCTCGGCAAAGAGGCGTATCTGTTCTCGTTCGACGGCGAGGATCACAACCTGCGCGGGCGCGAGCAGCAGAAGTACTGGACGGTGCACCTCGACGAGTGGTTCGACCACTGGCTGAAAGGCGCGCCGCGCCCGGCGTGGATGAACGGCGTCGACTACCTGCACCGCGGCGAGCGCAACGTCCACCCGCTCTACGGCGAACCGGACTAACTCCGTCACGCAGCCGCCGTATTGATTCGAACGCATGTTCGCGATATAATTACTGTCAGCGAAACACTTCGCACAAAAAACTAGCGGCCCGGCCGGTGTATCTACCACCGACCGAGCCCGTCACCCGATGAATTGAGGTCATCGAATGACTCCACACGAGTTCGACGCCTCGGCGTCGAGCCCTCGGCACGACGAAGCCGTCGCCGAACAGGGATCTTCGTCCGCGCGGCCGCCTTGCGCGGCGGCATCTCCGAAGCAGTTCCACGCGACGATGGCGGACGTGACGGATGAAGAGCACCAGAATACGCCCGGCATGGTGCGGTCCGAAGATTTCAACCCGTACGTAATCGTGCGATTCCTGCGCGACAACGGCATCGATGCATGGCTGGCCGAATCCGACGACGGATTCGGCTACGCGTGCGACGATCCGGAGCGCGCATCGAACGTCCTCTTCGCATGCGTTTGCCTGCGTGCGTCCATCAGCTATGCTCGTGAAGCGGCGTACTGGTGTGCGGAGGCGAAGCGATGATCGCGCAGCGATCCCGCCGGCCCCCGGTGGAACCACTGTCGGCGCGCGTCTTGCGATACCGGATCGCGCGCGGTTACAGCCCCCGCGACCTTGCGAGCGCGGCAGGTGTTTGGCCGGGCGCGATTCGACGCCTCGAATCCGGCAGACCCGTCGACAAACGTCTGCTCTCGCCGCTCGCCGGTGCTCTCGGAGTGCCGCTCTGCCGGCTCGTGTGCGGAGAACATAGTTGCGCTCAGCGAGCGTGCGTTCCGGCGTCGCGCTTGGACCCTGGGCCTGAACTCCCTAGGAGGCGCGGTTCCGGCGGATTGGGGTTTACCACACCTCTGCATCGAACGGGCGCGTCCGCGAACGTCTGGCCGTGCACGGAACCTGAAACACCGCGGAAACGGCGGGGTCAAAGTCTGGGCTTGCAGCAACGACGAGACCGAAGGCGAAAATCGTCGGGCATGGGTCAGGCACGCAAACACCACTACGTCTCGCAGTTCTACCTCAAGAGGTTCACGGCAAACCCCAGCAAGCCGCGCCTATTCGTCGTTGACATCATAGAGAGAAAGACGTTCACAGCCGACCCGAAGAACGTCGCGTTTGAGAAGGACTTCCACACGATTGATGTCTCCGGCCAGCCATCGGACGTCGTAGAAAAGATGCTCGCCCGCATTGAGGGCGACGTCGCGGAAGCCTTTAAGCGAATCGTCAACTCCTGCTCTCTCTCCAACGAAAACGACCGGGCTCAGCTACTGCACTTTGCGACAATCCTTCTCGTCAACAATCCTGCGCAGAGAGCGATCATGAATGCTCTCGTGACATTACTAATGACGACCAGCGGACGAGAGCAGGCGTCCGACCCGGCGACGTTTACCGCCCACGTACAAGAGATGATTGCTACGGGGGGTATGCCTCCCGACACTGACATAGAAGAATTGCGCCGCAGCCTGCTCACCGAAAACTTCGATATTAGTATGGGAACAGCGTCTCACCTCAACGTCGGGTTGAACAATGTCCCCGATCTCCTGCCATACCTGCTCGACCGGAAGTGGCATATTTATCGAGCCGTCGAGGGACACTTCGTCACGTCGGATCGCCCCGTGAGCCTCATGTGGGCTGACCCTTCGCGCACCGGCCCCGTCGGTCTCGGCCTCCGTGATACGCGCGTGCTTTTCCCGCTGTCGAGCACCATCGCTATCTACGGCGGCTTCGAGTTGACCAACGATGTGATCGAGCTCGCGCTGGACAAGGTGGCTGCGGTCAACGCGCGTACAATCCTTAACGCGACCCGTCAAGTGTACGCGCGAGAAAGCGACTTCATGTACGCGCTTCAGCACAACGGTGGCCCTCGAGATGGAAGTGCTCTGCTTTCGGACCAATACGTCGTCCGACGCGCAGAACGGGCTAACGGCGACGCGTTGGCGGCGGCCAAGTCTCAGGTTAGGGTTGTGTCCGGCGCCGATCCGAAAGTGCTTGACTGGTTACCGCACGAGGAGCTCTTTTAAGGGCGCCTCAAAGCGCGCACGCTGTTGCGAACGGGACGCCCAAAAAGAGCGTCACGCTTATGGGCTCTTTCGCGGCGTTCTGCTGATTGTCTCTCTGTTGGCATTAGTCGAGGCGCCGTACTTACCGGTAAGTCTCGCTGACGCCGCTTTCGCTATTCTACCGTCGGTTCCGGCGGAAGTTCTGCGGCGAGCACTAGTTCCACTTCGTTGTACTTTTCGACCAGCTCGGGGTGCAAAATCGTCTCGATAATCTTTTCCACCGGGACCACGATTCCGATTCCCATGTTCAATGCTTCAACTCGTGGAGAGTCCAGTGCAAGCTCTTCCTCGTAATGCCCGCGTATGAGCCCGAGCAGGCCATAGAACGGGGTCGGCCGCGTGATGACTCGACGAGTGAAGTGCTCCGATGCCTTTCGGGAATCGAGCCGGACGAAGACGGGCGAGCCGCTCAAGCCTCCGATAGACCTCGCCTCGACGAGGTATGCGTCGATCAAGCCATCTCTGACGCGAAGTTTCTCCGAGGGCATTCCGGCGATCGTCCCGGTCCGCACGATTGGTAGGTTCCGCTCTCGCCCATAGTGGCGGTAGAACAAGCCCGGGAAAAAGAGCTCTTCTCCTACGCCGACTGCCCACGCGGATAACACTTCCTGCGTGGCGGCATCTTTGATGGGGAAGAGACGCTGGTCCGAATGGTCGAACACGCGCCTCGTGAATGGAAAAACCGCAACGTCCGCGAGCGAGTCGTTGGGGTGCAGAACCCATTCCGAAACTTTGGTCCCGTACCAGGTAGCAGCGCTTTCGGCCATATTTAAGCGCACGAAAACGTGATAGTAGCCGCGATGCGCGAGGTCGTCGATGACGTGCTTGGCCGTTATGAGGTACACATGTCCTGCAGACGGCCGGAGCTGCGAGTCGCGGATGACGAAAAACGCCGTGCCGTAGACCTCGATGTCCGCAGGATCTGGATCGTCCGCCTTCTTTGGGTCGAACCCAAGAAACGCAACGCAGTCTTGCACGTCGGAGGGAATTTCCATCAGATCGTTGGTTCTCCGATACGTCCCAGCGCCAACTGGTCCGTGTGCTCGAGGACCCTTCTGATCGTAAATTTGCCGGCCACGGCTACGGTATGAAGTTCGGCGCGCAACGGGCTGTAAAGCTTTTCGTTACTCATCCGTCATCTTGGTCCTCGAAGAACTTGATTAGGTCGGGCCACTTGACTTTGTGACCGTTGCCGGCGGGAGTCTTGCCCTTGCACCATTCGGTCGTCGCCTTGCCGATCCGAAGGTCACCGAGAAACTTATCGTCATTACTGTAGACATCTAGGGTGATGCCATTGTTGCCGAGGTTCATGGTCACCGCGAGGTCCTTGACGCTGACTTTCATGCCGCTCTTCTCCGCCTTACTGTGCGATCTGGGTGCCCGAGGAGCCGCAGGACGGTCTCTTATCGACGCCGATCATGCGCGCCGCGCCCCGGACGGAATTGCCTTCGAGCACGGCGGCGATGATGCGAACGCGGTCGGCGAGCGAGACACGGTTCATGGCGGCACCTGCGGCGGGGTGAGGATCGCGCCGAGACTGTGCATGCCCGGGCGCGTTGTGGACCGCGATCCCTCATTATTCGGCCGCCACGTCGATGTTCACACCAAACGCGGCGCTGATCGGACGATTTCGGGCATTGAAGAGATTGTACAGCGTGTCGTTTGGCGCAGTCGTAGCATATCCCGCGTGGCATCCTAGTAGCAGGTCAACAATAAAGTCTTCAAGTGTCCAGCCTGCGCTGAATGGCGCGTATGCGGAATCGCCCTGTATCGCGGCTACCTGTCGGTATTGTGGCGCGCCTCGATGGAGCGCGTGAATGGCGGGCGTCGGAACAATTCGTGTCCCGACCTCATTTGGGACGTTTGCCAAGCTCACGTTTTGCAAGGCAGGTGTATCCACGCTGGTCGGTATTTGCAGAGGATTATATAGCATGTACTCCACGGGAATATCGTGTTCGCCTTGGTATGCCTCAATCCGAAGTGCTTGCTCCCCGCCGATTTGGAGCTTACTGTATCGAGAATCAGCCGTAAATGAGAAGGTCCTCGGGACAACCGGGTTACGACCGAGGGCGAATACACCTCCGAAGCCCCACCTAAACTGCCGACGCTCTTCATCAGGGTCGTAGTGGTCCTCATTCGCGTAAAGTCGCTTTGACTGTAACAGCACTACTTTCGTTAGCACCGGCGTACCGCGGTATCCGATGTTCACGGCGACTCCAATGTCCGCAATTTCCCAGTTAAGGTAGTGTCGCCCACCACCAAGGAAGTACGTCGTGAAGTGTACGATGGCCCCACACTGTGGCAGGCGGAGCGGTGGATGGGCCGCGAGCTCAACGATGAGGCCCTGATCCAGAATCTCCTCGTGGATATTCGGCACCGTGCTGAGGATCGAAGCGCTCCGGCGATTCAGGTGGCGGAACACGCTGCGAATATAGTCCACAGCTTCCTGTGGAATTTCGACCGGCGGTTGACCGACATACATTGGACACCCTCCCTTCCGTTGACGGTATTGTTGAGGAAGCAACGCGCGTCCCTTTTTGCTTGCCGCAAACGGTAACGGTAGAGGGTTATTCGTGCACGGAGAGGGCTGCAAAAAGGTTACCGCCGGACCTCCGACGAGCCGCGAAGTGTGGCCGTTACTGTATTTTTGGCGACATAGTGGGTTAGAGTGATTTCGTCTAGGTTCTCGCGTAGCGAGAAGATCGGTAGTCCGATGCGCTCCTCGCGTGCTACGATACGCCGATAAGGCGCGCAATGCAGAAAATAGCCCTCTAAGCCACTGTGTCGGCCCGAAAACAGAGCCGTTACTACGTTTCTTGCGCGTCGGCGTGCTCCGACGTTACCCTCTGCGCCGCCCCGTCCGTCTTCCGACCATCAACGCCCCCGCCCACGACGTGCGAAAGCGAGAGGCGGACACTTTCGCATCCGCCTGTAACTGAGGGCGATCACCTCGGGCGGATCGTCAACCTTGAATCCGGCATCCCGGAGCCTACCGTAGGCGCCGACGAGCAGCGCCAAGATACCGGTAAGCTATGAAAAGCCGTGAGGGCGTCCTCGGAGAAGGAACCAAGCCCTCTCCCGCGAATCGTTAAATCTCCTTACCGTCAAATCCAAGAAGGGGGTTCCGGGTGGATCTCACGACGGCCAACGCGACCGCTTTAGAGCGCGGCGCGATTCTAGCGCACTACGAGCACTTCGCGCCGCTCATCGCCGCTAACTTTCCGAGGATCCCGCTCGTTTTCGAGCAGCATCCGAACGGCCTCGGCGGCGCGACGCACTACTCGAACCGCAACCCGATCGCGCCGATCCTCCCGGGCGTCACGCCCGTCACCGTTCACACGACGACCGGCGCGCACGTCTACCCAGCCTGCGATGAATTCAGCATCCTCGCGTACGTCTACCACTGGACCGCCGACGGCGTCCACTCCTGGACACCGGTCCCCGGCAAGCCGGAAGCGGTCCGCTTCGCGCGCATCCAACTCAAACCCGAAAATGGCTCCAGCCAACAAGATCTCCGCGACGCGCTGATTCTGGTTCGCGACATCCTGCGCGCGCACCGCGTCGAAGCGATCCCGCTCTGGGGCGGCCGCGACGCCGCGCTGTTCATCCCGTTCGCCGACGCGCCCGCCTACCCGCCCGTCCGCCAATGGCTCCACGTGATCACCGACGAAGCGCACGCACGATCCGCGCACATCCGCGGCGAACACCACGCGCACGAACAGCGCACCGAGCGCGACATCGAGCTGACGCTGAGACACAACGCGCCGGGCGAGCACTCGCGGCTGCCGTACTCGCTCACCGGCGCTCCGGACCTGCCGATGCTCACGCCGTTCGACTGGTCCGAGCTCGACACGCTGCCCAACGGCTACTACACCGCGACGAACGCGGAAGAACGCCTCGCGCAGGGCGACGTCTTCAAGCGGCTCACCGACGACCTCGCGCACCAAACGTTCGCCGCCGTCACGCGCTAACCGTCATGCGGAAGCACCGCACCACGCACCGCGCCGCACACCGCACGGCGTCTCTCGCGACCGCACGCGCGTACGTCGGCGTCCACGGCCACGTCATGACCGCGACGATCGCCGTTCTCGCCGACGGGCTACCGCGCACGGCCGACGAGATCTGCGCCGCCGCGCTCGCCCGCGGGCTGGTCCCGGCCGGCACGACCCGGCGCTACGTCTACACGGCGCTGATCGAGTACATCGCCCGCGCGCGAGGTCACGACCGCAAGCCGCTGATCGTCCAAGACCCCGACCGCCGGTTCCGCGCGAACCACACCCCGGACCCGTGGCCGACGCCGGCCGGCTACACGCTGCCCACGCCCTCACCCGCCGCGCTCGCCGCGCTCGAACGAGCCCACGCAACATCACTCAGCAGCGATCCCGATGATTTCGAGCGCGCGGTGTGCGCGCTCTTCGAGACGCTCGGCTTCGTGGCCACTCACGTCGGCGGCAACGCCGCGCCCGACGGTTACGTCGACGCACCGCTTGGCCCGCTCACGTACCGTGCGATGCTCGAATGTAAGACCGGCCAGTCGAACGTCATCGTCTCGCAACTCAACGTCGCGGAGGCCGCGAAGTATCGGGAGCAATACGAAGCCGCCTACTGCCTCTTGATCGGACCAGGTTTCGCGTCGCGCACGACCTTCGCCAGCGAGCTGCAGGTCCACGGCGTCTCCGCCTGGACCATCGACGACCTCGCCGCCGTCGTCCACGCCGGCTTCGACCCCGATCGGCTCCGGCCGCTGTTCGCCCCGGGTCTCGCCGCCGATCTCGTGGACGACGCGGTCTGGGACGCTGCGCACGGCCAAGCGAAGCGCGTCGCTGCTATCTGCGAGATCCTGGAAACGATTGCCGCGCGCCAGCAGCGCGTGGCGCTCGCTGCGCCGGCGTGCGAAGCGCCGCACCTCGACGTGGATGCCGCCATGCTGATCCTCGACGAACACTTCGCCGCCCGCAACAGCCCCGCACGCTGCACTCGCGCCGACGTCGAAGCGGCCTTCGCTTGGCTCACCCACCCCCGCGTGCGGCGCGCCCGCTGGACCGACCCTCAACACCAATCGATCATCGTCACGACGGCTCTCTTATCTGGCTGAGCTTCCATGTCGTTGTGAGCATCGCCCGATAGACAGAGACGAATGTCGCCATGTAAAAGCAACTCAGGAACCGCACGCGGCATCGAGCGACGAAACGACGCCGCCGCACCGTCCGCTGTTGCGCTTGGCAGCGCACCGTGGAGAGACAAAGCGTTCATGACCGTGCGAGCGCACCTGCTTAGGGTCTCGTTGCACCGCAAACGCACCGGCGAAGATCTCTTCGGACTCAGCGGTCGCTGACGGCTCGCATGGTGCGTTGCCTCGGCCTCCTGGTTCTCCGTCATGGAGCCCACCATTGCCGAGTTCTGTGCCAGCAGCGTGGCACCTGAGCGCGCGCTTTACCGGTTATTCACTGGGTCACGGATATTCGGGCCTGAAAGTCCGGCGCTCACGGTTATTCGTGTACCGAGCGCCGTTATTCAGCGAGCTCGTATGCTGACACGCGGCAAACTGGGGAGCGTTCGTGCGAAACGGTCTGCCGACGTCTCATGACGCTGTTGCCATCGCACTCTAACGCATCGGCAGCCAATGCTTTACTTACGAAGGATCGCTGACCGTCGACGTGAGCGAGCAGTGATCCTCGCCCGCTCGCCGACGAACGTCGAGGAGAACGCGGTGGTCATCTTCGAGAACGCGCGCTACGAGCGGCTGCGCACGTTCCTCTGGGCGCAAGTCGCGTTCTTTGTCTTCATCCCGCTCGCCGCGTGGTGATGGCGCGCGGATTCTAGCGAACGAACCTCGTTCGGCAGAATGGGTGCTGACGTGGACTGTCGTGTGCGCGCTCACTCCCCGTTCGGATGTTCACCGAGTCTTGGAAAGATCAGCCGCTCGTCGCCGGCGACGTAGATCTCCATGAACTCGGAAAAGCTTCGTGCCATGATGTAGCCGCCGCCATAAACGGTTCCGAAGTTCTTCGACGTTTCGTCGAGGTCGATCCCAAAGGTGTGTTCGGCAAACATGTAATCCGCGAAGTCGAGGACCTTCGGCTGTTGGCGCGCCAGCGGTTTTATGTCCTCCACGGGCCAGAACTCGATATCCCGCTCGTCCGTTCCGCTGCTATTTTGCGGACCGTGCGTTCCGTTCGTCGCGCGGTAGAACGCCCGCATGTCGTCCGGCAGACGAACCCCATATCGCTCCTCGAGCGAAGCGAGCTCGGATTCGTCCACACCCGGAAGAAAGGATATACCGTGGTCTCGCCAGCGCTCGAGTACCCTTTCGACGCACTCGAATTTGTCTACACCCATCTCCACTACCTCGATCGCGCTACTTCTACGGCCATATTTTTAGGACGCGGCAACCGCGCGGTAGCGGCCGAAAATCAGCGGCGGCGCCCGGGTCGACGTCTCTACGGGCGTCCCACGTAACGGGTACAGGACCCGCGTGTTTGTGCGCGTCCTTCGCTTGCTCCTCGCCGCAACGCTCGCTGTGGCCGCGAGCACCGGCTGCACGCCGCGCTCGACGGAAACGGCCGGCGCTTCGCCGAGCCCGCATCCAAGCGTCGTTGCATCCGCACCCAGCGTCAAGATGCTACCGGGCGGGGGGCGCGTGATCTTCCCGGCATATCGCGTTGTCGCGTACTACGGCACGGCCGGCGATCCGGCGCTCGGCGTGCTCGGTGCCGGGTCTCCGGACGAAGCGGGACGGCGGCTCCTGCAGCAAGCCAAGGCGTACGCGCGGGGCGGGCGCCGAGTTCTCCCGGCGTTCGAATTGATCGCGACCACCGCGCAGGCGTCCTCGAACGACGGAACCTACAATGAACACCTGAGCGAGGCGCAGATCGGCACCTATCTCGCGGCGGCGCGCAAAATCCATGCGTTGTTGATCCTCGACGTGCAGCCCGGCCGCGCGGCATTCTTGCCCGAGGTGCGGCGCTACGAGAAGCTCTTGATGCAGCCGGACGTCGGAATCGCGCTCGATTCCGAATGGAGCATGAGACCGACGGAGATTCCGGGCAACACGATCGGCGGGACCGACGCGGCGACGGTGAACGGCGTTTCCGCGTACGTCGAAAACCTCGTCGAGCGCGAGCACCTGCCGCAGAAACTGTTCATCGTGCACCAATTCACGCCGGCGATGATCGCGCACCGCGAGCGTGTGCTGCCGCGGCGCGGGCTCGCGATCACGTTTCACGTCGACGGCTTCGGCGGTCGCGCCGCGAAGCTCTCAAAGTACGACCAGCTCGCGGTGAGGCGCGGCCCGTTCTTCAACGGCTTCAAGCTGTTCTACCAGCAAGACGTCCGAATGTTCTCGGCGCACGAAGTTCTGCACATGAAGCCCGTCCCCGACCTCGTCACCTACGAGTAAAGGCGCTTCCGAAGCGCATCGTCGGCTGTCCCGACGTCTTCTCCCGCGAGGGCGCGCGAGCTACAATTCAATCAGCGCGGCGATGTTCGCTCGAACTTCGTCGAGCACGCCTTGCTCGACCGCGCCGCGTCGCGCCGCAGTCCGCGCGCGCCAATCAAACGACTTGACGTGGTCGGACAGGACGACGCCCGTAACGTCCGGGTTGTTCTCGATCGCCACTTCGAAGGGATAACCTTTTGCTCGACTCGTGATCGGACAGCAGATCGCCAGGGACGTCTTCGCATTGTATTCGCGCGGGCTCAAGACCAAAGCGGGCCGGCGACCGGCCTGCCCACGCCCACGCTGGGGGTTGAAGTTCAAAAAGACGATGTCTCCGACGTCCGGAACGTAGTCTTCCGGTTCGGGAGTATTTCTGCTCACCACACCTCCGCGCCGACGGGCGCGTCGGCGAACGTTTCACCGTGCAAGTTTTCCGGCGTGATCGCGTTCAGTAGCGTTGCAAGATCCTTCCGCTGAGCCGGCCGCAAGACGACACTGCCGTCGGCCGCGACGGTCACCGAAACCGTATCGCCTTCATGCAAGCGGCTCTGATCGAGCACAGTCCGAGGAATACGGACCCCGATGCTGTTCCCCCACCGTAAGAGCATCGCGTTCATAATGGGCCTTTCTACGGATATCCGATGGATAACTTCCGCCGAAACGTGGCTCAATACCGCTCTCTGCTCCTGACCACGTCGAAGGAAGCGTCCTCGCGACCTCGTCGAAAGACGATTCGCAATGAGTCGCACGCTTCGGCTCCTCGTACTAGTCGCGGCCGCGACTCTTGCCGCGTGCGCACCAGCGGGCGCGCCCAGCGGCCCGCGGACGCTGCGGCTCGCGGTCGCGGAGGAGCCGCACAGCCTGCTGCCGCTGCTCGGGCAGTCGATCACCGAGAACGAGATCCTGCGGCTGATCTACGACCCGCTGATCGCGTGCGACGCCGCGGGCCGCCCGGTCCCCGCGCTCGCCGCCGCGGTCCCGACGCGCGCGAACGGCGGGATCTCGCCCGACGGCCTCAGCGTGACGTACCGTCTGCGCCGCGGCGTGCGCTGGCACGACGGCACGCCGTTCACCAGCGCCGACGTCGCCGCGTCGTTCCGCGCGGTGATGGACCCGCGCAGCGTCGTGCAGTCGCGGCACGGCTACGACACCGTGGCGCGCGTCGAGACGCCGGACGCGTATACCGTGCGCTTTCGGCTCAAGCGCCGCTTCGCGCCGTTCGTCGGCACGGTCTTCGCGGAGAGCGACGCGCCGTACTACCTCGCGCCGGCGCATCTCCTGCGCGGCGGACCGCTGACGCGCTCATCGCTGAACGGCGCGCCGGTGGGGACCGGGCCGTTCGAGTTCGTGCGCTGGGCGCGCGGCGACCGGCTCGAGCTCGCCGCGAACGACCGCTATTGGAACGGCAAGCCGGCCCTCGCGCGGATCACGATCCGTTTCATCGCCGACGAGAACACCCAGCTCGTCGCCCTGCGCGGCGGCGACCTCGACGGCGTCATCGGAATCTCGGCGAACGCCGCCGCGCTCGCGCGAACGATCCCGCACGTCCGCGTCGCGACCTCGGCGCTGAACGCGTACTGGGGCGTGATGATGAACAACCAGCCGGGCCGCGCGACCGCCGACGTGCGCGTGCGCCGCGCGATCGCCGCGGCGATCGACGCGCGGGCGTTCCGCGCCAACGTCACGCACGGCTTCTACGCGCCGGCGATCGCCGATCTGCCGCCCGTGCTGTGGGCAGCCGACCGCAGTCTCAAACCGTCCGCGTTCGATCCCGCGCTCGCGCGCAAGCTTCTCGCCGAGGCGGGCTACGGTCCCGCCCATCCGTTGACGCTCGATCTCGCGATCATTCAGTCCTCGCAGACACACCGCGTGGAGTCGGTCGCCGTGCAGGCGCAGCTGCGCGCAGTCGGGGCCGACGTGCGCATCCACTCGTATATCGGCCACGTCTTCGACTCGCCGCCCGCCGAGGGCGGGATCTTGCCGCGCGGTCGCTACGACATCGCCTTTTTCGGATGGTACGCGGGGATGGACCCGGACGACAGCGGGCAGTTCATGTGCGACCAGCGCCCGCCGAACGGCTACGACCACTCGTTCTACTGCAGCGCGGAGATGGACGCCGCGCAGCGCGACGCGCTCGCCTCGTACGACGAACGCGTCCGCAAGCGCGCGTACGCGCGCATCGAAGCGCTCCTGCTGCGCGACGTCCCGATCGACTTCCTCGCTTCGCCGGTCGCGATCTCCGCACTCCGCGACGACCTCACCGGCTTCTCTCCGACGCTCGTCACCCAAGCGGCGAACGCGCAGCGCTGGGGCCTCGCCGCTCACTAGGCGGCCCGTCTTACGGCCGACGGTTGAAGAGCGGCGCGGACGCCGGGATCGGCGACGGCTGTTCGTAGGGGTGGTCGGTGCACGCCAGCGCAGGGGGAGCGTCGCTCAGGAAATTGCCGATGTCGAGCGGGACCGCCGCATTCGAGCCGCTTGACGCGTTCGCGGGCGTGTTCGCGGGCGGTGGCGGTGGCGGTGGCGGCGGCAGTAGTAGCTGTAGCGCCTCGCTGGACCGCGGTGTGGGACTCGGACTCGGCGTCGCGGTCGGCGCTGGCGGCGTCGCTTGCGGTGGGGGCGTCGGCAAGGCTTTGATCCGCTCGCAGAACCGGTCGACGAACTTCTGCAGCGTGATCTCGGCCGTGTGGTCCTGGATCTTCTCCGGGGCGACGTCGAACGCCGTGGAGACAAGCCCGCCCGTCGTGATCGCGTTCTCCCACGACTTGTTCTTCGAGACGAACAGCGATCCGAGCAGCGTGAGGTACGTGCTCAGCGACTGCTTCGTGTTCGTCGCGAACGTGCGCGCGGTGTCCCCGAAGGCGAGATCGCTGCGCGTCGGACAGTCGTAGAGGTGACCGCTTGCGCGCGTCTCGACCCGCGTGTTGAACGAGAGCGGACGGTCTTCGGTGCGCTTCGCGATCGAGTAGACGAGATAGCGCTGTCCGAGCCCGCAGAGCGCGTCGGCGCCGACGTTGCCCGACGTGACCGTTCCCGCGTTGAACTGCGACGGCACGGACGCGATCCCGCGCTTCGCGAGCAGGTTCTGAAGAAGCGCGACGTACGAGGGATCGTTCGAGGCGACGTCCGGGATCAGCTGGATGAAGGGCTGCGATCCCGCCTGAAGCGTGAGCGTTCCGTCCCGCACGACCGGCGTTCCGATCAGCGTACGGATCTCCGTTCCACTGAGCTTGAGCGCGGTGGCGATCACGGTGTCGTCCGGGGTGCCGTCGCTCTTCGCGGCGATCGCCTTCTGCACGCTGCCGAGCGCGCGGTGGCCGATGACGTCGAACGAGTTCAGGACGAGCGTGAACGCGCCGTCCTTGCCGGCGCGGAGAACGGTCGAGACGAGCACGCCGGCCTGGGCCGCGTCGCACGCCGTGTTCGCATCACCGGCCGTCTGCGCGCATGCGAGGTACAGCGGGTTCGCGCCGTCGATCGTCGTGGCGAGGCCGGACAGACCCTGTTGAGCCGCGTTGGCGACCGCGTCGTTCGGCGCTCCGCTCAACGGAAGGAAGACGACGCGAATCTGCACGGCCTGCGCCGTATCCGCAGCTCGCGTCGCGGACCCGACCCCGACCGCCGCCACCGCCAGCGCCACCGCGGCGAACGCCTGGACCGTACGCTTCCACATGACCGTCCCTCCCGGGATGACTGCTATTTTAGGATAGCAGGACAAGCGCAGGCTGTCCAGCTCGCGTGCCCGCGCCGGGAGCTAACTCCAGCGGGCCAGGATTTGCCAGTCGCGAAAACTGACGCATGATTCGGCGCTCCATCGTCGCCCTTGCCGCGGTTGTGCTAGGCATTGGGCCGCTCGCTTCACTGGCCGGTGCGCAGAGCGCCGAGGCTCCTGCGCACGCGCGCGCCACCGCCGCTCCGGGCGTCACCGCGACGCTCGCGCCGAGCCCGAATCCGGTGCCGACGCTCGCGCCGACGCCGCCGTCCGAGCCGTCGACGCCGCCCGGCGCGCCCGCGTCGACGCCCGCCCCCGCCGCGAGCGCCGCGCCGCGCGCGCTCCCCTCGGGGCTGCCGTTCACGCTCGGCGGGGCCGCCCCGACGCAGCAGTACGCGACCTTCATCAAGGGCGCGACCTCGCAGCAGCCGGGCGTCATCGACCTGATCCGCAAGGACGACGAGCTCTACTTCGACCTCAAGCCCGAGAACTTCGACAAGACGTACATCGTCGAGCCGTCGATCGAGCGCGGCGTCGGCAGCGGCGCGTTCGCGGGCCGCGTCTACGAGCCGTTCCAAGTCACGTTCAAGCTCGTCGGCAAACGCGTCCTGTGGATCACGCCGAACACGCGCTACGTCGCCGACAAGGGGAGCGCCGCGGCGAACTCGCTCGCGATCAGCGTCGGCGACTCGGTGATCCTCTCGACGCCGATCGCCGCGGAAGACCCCGCGAAGAAGCACGTCGTCGTCTCGCCTTCGCTCTTCCTCACCGACTTCGAGGGGATCGGCGCCGACCTCGGC
The DNA here is from genome assembly GCA_036264835.1 of Candidatus Elarobacter sp. Taxonomy (GTDB): domain Bacteria; phylum Vulcanimicrobiota; class Vulcanimicrobiia; order Vulcanimicrobiales; family Vulcanimicrobiaceae; genus Vulcanimicrobium. The sequence continues at coordinate 40,082 of DATAQE010000171.1, read as the reverse complement.
CGCGGCGTGACGCCACCCTCGCTGCCGGGCCTGCTGCTGCTGATCTCGCGGCCGTCGTTCGCGGTCGACCCGTCGAAGTCGTACTACCGCGCGACGAAGGCGTTCCCGCGCAACGACGAGATCAGCGTGAACCTCGCGTTCAACGGTCCGGCGAACGCGATGCCGACGGTCCCCGACGGGCGCGGCATCCCGATCACCGTTCACTACAGCATCGTCGCCCCGCCGGAGCGCGACCCGAAGTTCGTCCCGCGCCTCGCCGACGACCGCATCGGCTACTTCATCACCGCGCGCAAGCGGTACGGCAACGACGCCGCCGCCTCGCCGTTCGAGCGCTTCATCGACCGCTGGAACCTCGACAACGGGCCGATCACGTTCTACCTGACGAACGAGATCCCGCAGGAGTACCGCCCGACGGTTCGCCGCGGGATCCTCGCGTGGAACGAGGCGTTTGCGAAGATCGGCAAGCCGAACGCAATCGTCGTGAAAGACCCGCCGTCCGATCCGAACTGGGACCCCGACGACGCGCGCTACACCACCGTTCGCTGGATCACCAGCGACCAGCCCGATTTCAGCGCGTACAGCCCGCACGTCAGCGATCCCGACACCGGCCAGATCATCCGCGCCGGCGTCGTGATCGACGGCGAGTCGCTGCGCTCGATCAAGCGCGGCTACGTCGAGCGCGTCCAGCCGGCGCAGCGCGCGCGCGCCAGCGCCTACGCGCTGGAGTTCAACCGTACGGGTGCGGTCGCGCTCGCCGGTTCCGACGCCGACGCCGCCGATGCGGAAGCCGCCGACCAGAGTCAGGAGTGCTCGATCGAGGAAGACTCGGTCGCGCAGGCCGCGCTCGGCACGCTGCTGATGATCCAGAACCCGCGCGCGAGCGCGGCCGACCGCGAGCGCTACGCGCAGCAGTGGCTTTACAGCACAGTGATGCACGAAGTCGGCCACACGCTGGGGCTGCGCCACAACTTCCAGGGCTCGACCGCGTACTCGTACACCGAGCTGCACGATCCGTCGTTCACCCGCGCGCACAGCACCACGGCGTCGGTGATGGACTACACCCCGGCGAACATCGCGGCGCCGCGCGAACGGCAGGCCGACTACTTCCCGACGAAGCTCGGGACGTACGACCTCTGGGCGATCGAGTACGGATACCGCGCGTTCCCCAACGTGCACAGCACGGCGGACGAGGCGGTCCCGCTCGCGCGCATCGCGTCGCGCTCGACCGAGCCGGGCCATGCCTACGGCACCGACGAGGACGCGACGCCCAGCGCCGTCGACCCGCGCATCCAGCGCTTCGACCTCTCGGGCGATCCGCTCGCGTACGTGAACGAGCAGTTCCGCGTCGACGACGACGTCACGGCGCGGCTGACGAGGACGTATCCCGGCGACAACCGCTCGTACCCCGACATCCGCTCGGGACTGGTCACGGTGCTGAACAACGAGCTGAACGACGGCGCGCTCGCGGCGAAGTTCGTCGGCGGGATCTACACCTCGCGCGCGCACCGCGGCCAGCGCGGCGCGCCGCTCCCGTTCACCTCGATCCCGCGCGCGCAGCAGCGGCGCGCGTTCGACCTGCTCGACCGCTGGGTGCTCAGCTCGAACGCGTTCCGGTTCTCGCCCGAGCTGCTCAACGCGGCGGCGCCGACGCGCTACGGGATCCACTGGGGCGCGAACGGCGTGCGGCGCAGCGACTTCCCGATCCGCGAGGTGATCGGCGAGCTGCAGGACGACGTGATCGCGGATCTGTTTTCGCCGGTGAACCTCGCGCGCATCGGCGACCAGGAGCTGAAGGTGCGCTCGGCGAGCGAGACGATGTCGCTCGCGGACCTGTTCGCGTGGACGAACGCCGCGGTCTACGACGACGTCGGCCGCGGCTCGATCGCGCCCGCGCACCGCGAGCTGCAGCGGCGCTTCGCCGACCTGCAGATGCAAATCGTGCAGCTGCCGTCGGTGTTCGCCGATCAGCTCGACCTGCCGCGCGAGACGCAGTCCCTCGCGCGCTACAACCTGATCAAGCTGGCCGCGCGGCTCGACCGCGCCGTCGCGTCGGCGCGCGACGAGGGGACGCGCGCGCATCTCGTCGACCTCCGCGTGCGCGTGAACGGCGTGCTCCACGCCCAGAACATCCGCTCGATCTGACCGATCGCGGCAGAACCGTGGCATAGTCTCTGCCGAGTTGCGGGCGAAAGGCGGTATATCGGCACTTTCTCGGCGAACGGCCGAGGATGAAGGTCCGCCGTCTCCTCGTGATGGCCGTCTTGCTCGTTGCCGCCGCTACCGTTCCGGCCGGCTCGCAGATCGGCGTGTACTACGCGAACTTCCCGGCGTACACGCCCGATGCTCCGGTGACCCTCTCGCTGGCGGCGCCGTCGCTGGCGGCGGTGGAGGTCGAGGTCTTCCGGCTCCCGGCCGACGATATGGTGGCATTACGGCGCGGTACTCCGCGGCTGGACGTCGAGCAGCGCATCGCCGAGCAGAAGCTGCGGCCGGTCAAAGTGGTCCGTGCCCAGCTCGCGGTCCCGTCGCCGAGTCCGAGCCCCGGCCCCGCGCCGCGATTCGTGATGAACGCCGTGGGGACCGCCGATCTGGGCACGTTTTCGCCGGGACTCTACGTCGCTCGCACGAGCGGAGGAAGCCTCGAGACGCGGTTGGCGCTCTTCACCGTCACGTCGTTCGGGACGGTAATGACCGAGACCGGAGACCGGATGCTGGCGTACGCGATCGACTTCCGCACCAAGAGACGGCGCGCCGACGTGAGCTTCGAGCGGCGCACGGCGGCGGGCGCGGTCGATGCGGGGACGCCGGACGCCTCGGGCGCGGTCTCGTTTCCGGTGCACACCGGCGAGGACGGCGACCGCAGCGATCTCTTCGTCGCGCATGCGCCGGACGGATCGACCGTCGTGACGTACGGCGCACCGTCGTATGAGCACGGTCCGCAGCGCAGCGCCTTCGTGCACACCGATCGCCCGATCTACCGACCCGGCGACGTCGTCCACTATCGCGCGATCCTGCGTGACGGCGTCCCCGGCGCGTACACCGTCCCCACCGGCGATCTAACCGTGCGCGTCAAGGACGCGAACGGCAAGGCGATCGTGGAGACCAAACGCCCCATCGACGCGTTCGGCACGATCCAGGGAACCGTGACGCTCGCCGACGACGCCGCGCTCGGCGTGTACTCGATCGACGGCGGAGAAAACGCGTACGACGTCTTCGGTTCGTTTGCCGTCGAAGCGTACAAGAAACCCGAGTACCTGGTCGACGTCGCGGCGCCGCGGAACGCGGTCGGCGGCGAGGGCGCGCGGTTCGGCGTCGCGGCGCGGTATTTCTTCGGGCGCCCGGTCGCCGGGATGAAGCTGCACTACCGCGCTTCGGCGCGCAGCGCGTACGCCTGGTGGCGCCGCGGCGCGCCGTTCTCGTTCAGCGGGTACAGGCCGTCATGGTACGGTCAGCCGGGACGCCAGATCGAAGGCGACGCCGTCGCGGACGCCGCGGGCCGCGCCACGATCACGATCCCCACCGCGCCGGTCACGGACGAAGAGCTGCTGACCGTCGAGATCGACGGGCGTGACACCGCAGGGCGTACGGTCACAGCGTCCGCGAGCACGGAGCTCACGCCCGCCGCGTTCTATCTGACCGTCGAGCCGGAGCGCTACTTCAACCGCGTCGGCGAGGAGGTCGGCGTCGCGCTGCGGAGCCTCGTCTACGCGAACGCCGCGCCGCGCCCGCGCACGCCGGTCTCCGTCTCGTTCACGCGCGTCTGGTACGACCGCGGCGGCGTGCAGCGCGAGATCGACTCGTCCGGCGCGCGGCAGATCGTCACCGACGAGCACGGCGCCGCGAGCGTGCGCTGGAAGCCCTCACAGGGCGGCTATTACGAGATCGCCGCGAGCGCGACCGACGAACGCGGCCGCACCGCGAAGACGTTCGCGAGCGTTTGGATCTCGTCGAGCTCCTACGCCAACCGCTACACCTTTACGACGACCACCGTGGTTCCGCAGCAGCGCGAGTACCGCCCGGGCGAGCCTGCGATCCTGCTCGTCACCGCGCCGCAGGGCAACGTCGACGCGGTCGTCCACGTGACCGGCGGCGGTCGCGACCGGGTGTTCCTCCGCCATCTCGACAGCGTGACCTCGACGATCCAGATCGATCCGCCGCCCGGCGTCCCGCGCTACTTGGTGACGGTCGGCGTACCGACGGCGAACGGTCTGGAGACCGGCAGCGCGATCGTGACGGTCTCGCCCGCGCCGCACACGCTGCGCATCGCGATCCGCGGCGACAAGGCGCGGTACTCACCCGGCGAGCGCGCGCGGTTCAGCATCCACGCCGAAGGGCTCGACGGGAAGCCGGCGCGCGCCGAGATCGGATTGGCCGTCGTCGACGACGCGATCTTCGCGCTGCGCCGGGACGCCGCGACCGATCCCTACCGCGCGCTGTACGCCGGCACGGGACCGAACCGCAACGTCCAGGTGTCGTGGTCGCAGCTCAACGCACCGATCTCGGTCTACTTCCTTCCGCGCTTGCAGATGATCGGCAGGACGCAGGCGCGCTCGACGACCGACATGTTCAGCATCTCCGGGGCTCAGGCGGCTCCGCCTCCGTCCCTGTCCGCGCCCGCGCTCGGCGCGCCGTCGTTCGACAAGCTGCGCAGCGACTTCCGCGATACAGCGTACTGGTCGCCGTCGGTGATCACCGGCGCGGACGGGAACGCGATCGTCACCTTCACCTGGCCCGACTCGCTCACGTCGTACACCGCGGCGGGGATCGGCGTCACGCAGCAGACGGACGTCGGGCGCGGCATCGGGACCGCGCTCGTCACCAAAGACTTCCTCGTGCGGCTCGCCGCCCCGCGCTTCTTGCGGCACGGCGACACGGCGACGATGACCGCGACCGCGCAGGGGACGCCGCGCGCGAAGTCGGCGCTGCTGCGCTTCTCCGCGCCGGAGCTCGGCATCGCGGACGCCACGACGCCGGCGCGGTTCGATGCGCACGCGAGTGCGAACGCGCGCTGGAAGGTGCGCGGCGGCGATCTCGGCGATGCGTCGCTGCGATTGGCCGGGACGAGCGGTGCGCTGAGCGACGGCCTCCGGATGAAGATCCCCGTCGAGTCGTCCGCGAACGCGGTGCACGACCGCAGCGCGGGAGCGCTGCCGCTGAGCTCCACCGCCACGCTCGCGCTGCCGCGCGGCAGCGAGGCGGGCGATCTGCGCATCGATCTCGCGCCGAGCGCGCTCGCACAGCTCGCGGCCGGCGTGCGACTGCTGGAGATCTATCCGTACTACTGCGTCGAGCAGACGATGTCGGCGGCGCTCCCCGCGATCTACGTCGACCGCATGCGCAAGCGGATGCGCTTGCCGGCCGGCGAGGGTCCGGCGCCCGAGAAGGTCGCGAAGAAAGCCGTCGACCGGCTCGTGAAGCTGCAGCACGCCGACGGCTCGTGGGGCTGGTGGGAGCACGACGAGGCGAACCCGTTCATGACCGCGTACGCGCTCTACGGACTCGCCGAGCTCGCCCGCGACGGCTACCCGGTGCCGCCCTCGGCGATCGACGCCGGCGCGAAAAGCGTCGTGAGCCAGCTCGCGCAGCGCGGCGACACGCTCGCGTTCTGGGGCGGCCCGCAGCCGAACTCCGAGTGGAACACGCGCGCGTACATGCTCTTCGCGCTGGCGAACGCGCGCCCGCAGTCGGTCGACCGCGAGCTGCTGAAGAGCGCCGACGCGCAGGCCAAGGTGCTGAACACATACGCGCTCTCCGCGCTCGGTCTCGCGCACATCGCGCTCGGCGACAAAGACGGCGCGCAGCCGCTGCTCGCCGAGCTGCTCCGCCGCGTCGCGGACGACGGGACCTACGCGCAGTGGAAGGGCGCCGGCTGGCACTACCGCTGGGAGGACGATCCGATCGAGACGACTGCGTACGGGCTGCGGTTCCTCAACGCGATGACGCCGAACGATCCGCGCGTCGGGCACGCGGTGAACTGGCTCCGCGTGCGCCAGCACGGCTCGTGGTTCGAGACGACGAAGGACACCGCGGCGGCGATCTACGCGATGAGCGAGGCGATCCCGCAGTCGGCCGACGAGCTGAACCCGCACGAGACCGTGCGCGTCACGGTCGGCGGGCGCGTGGTGAAGAGCGTGCGCATCGATACTCCGGTGCTCACCGGAGCCGACGCGTCGATTCGGATCCCCGCGAAGCTGCTGCGCAACGGCGGCACCGTGCGGTTCGCGCGTGAAGGGACCGGCGGGCTCTGGTGGTCGACCGACTGGACGCGCTACGTCGCGCAGCCGCCGGGTGCGCTACTCGACCCGGCGTTCGCCATCGCACGCACCTACACGTCGCAGAACGGGAACGACTGGCGCGTCGGCGACCAGGTCGACGTCGACGTCACCGTCACGCCGAGTGAGGACGCGCAGTACGTCGCGATCGTTGACCCGCTCCCGGCCGGGCTCGAGTACCAGCCGCGCCAGTACGAGTCCGGCGACGACTGGAGCGGGCTGCAGTTCTTCGACGACCGCGTCGTGTTCTTCGCGACGCTGATGTCGAGCGGCCGGCCGGTCCACCTGCACTACACGCTGCGCGCGACGACGCCCGGCGCGTTCACCGCTCCGGCGACGACGGTCTTCGCGATGTACGGGCCGCCGGTGAACGCGCTCGGGACCCCGGCGAGGATCGTGATCCGCTAGCGGAGGGGCAACTCGGGACCCGAGCGAGTAGTCTATGACAAGGATGCACACCGTCTACGTCGGGATCGGCTCGAACCTGGGCGACCGGCAGAGCACGATCCTCGCGGCGCTCCAGCGCCTGCGCGCGCAGGCGCGCGTCGAGGCGGTCTCCTCGTTCTACGAGACGCCGCCGGCGAACGGCGTCGCGGGCCCGGCGTTCCTGAACGTCGCCGCGAAGCTGACGACCGCGCTCGACCCGGTCGCGTTCGAGGTGCTCACCCGCGCCGTCGAGAGCGCGATCGGCCGGCAGACGCGCACGCCGCTCGACGCGCGCCCGATCGACCTCGACGTGCTGATGGTCGACGATCTCGTCGCGGACTTCGGGCGCTTCGAGGTCCCGCACCCCTACCTCGCGGCGCGACCGTTCAACCTGATCCCGTTCGCCGAGATCGCGCCGGACGCCGTCGAGCCGCGCAGCGGGAAGACGATCGCCGAGCTCGCCGCCGCGGTCCCGCACGAGGGGATCGTCCGCAAGGCGCGCGCGATGCACTTCGCCGCGAACCGCCAGGAAGAAGCGCCCGACGTGCGGCTCTCGCTGAACCGCGTCGGCGTCTCGGGCGTGAAGCGGATGATACGCACGCGCGTCGGCGGCGAAGAGCGCGTCTTCCAAGGCGAGTTCATGATGGTCGCGGACCTCGCGCCCGACAAAGCCGGCGTGCACATGTCGCGCTTCTCGGAGCTGCTCGAGTCGGCGACGCTCGAAGTGCTCGAGCGCTCGGACAAACCGGTGCGCGTCGAGGAGCTGACCGAACGGATCGCGCGGCGGATCGTCCGCTCGCAGGGCGCGCTGCGCGCCGACGTGCGGCTGCGCGCGCAGTTCGGACTCGAGCGCTGGACGCCGGTGAGCGGGAAGCGGACCGAGGAGACGTACACGCTGATCGGGATCGCGCACGCCGGCGCGAACGGCACGCGGCGCATCGTCGGCGTCGAGGCCGAGGGGATGACCGCGTGCCCCTGCGCGCAGCTGATGGTCCGAGAGCACTCGATCCGCGAGCTGCAGGAGGCCGGGTTCCCGCACCACGACGCGGTCCGCGCGGTCGACGCGCTCCCTGTCGCGACGCACAACCAGCGCGGTCGCGGCGGCGTCTACATCGGCGCCGAGACGCCGCACTCCGCGGAGATCCGCGCCGAGGATCTGGTGGAGATCGTCGAGTCCTCGATGTCCAGCGAAACATACGACCTGCTCAAGCGCCCCGACGAGTTCTTCATCGTGAACAAAGCCCACCACAACCCGAAATTCGTCGAAGACGTCGTCCGCGGCATCCTCGCCCGCGTCCTCGACGTCTACGGCGATCTGCCCGACTCGACGTACGTCGGCGCGACGCAGCTGAACTACGAGTCGATCCACAAACACGACGCCTTCGCCGAAGCCTTCGGTCTCTTCGGCGAGTTCCGCCGCGAACTGCGCGACGCCACCCACGTCGACGTGAAAACCGACCTCGCCACCTGGCTCGGCACCCGCCCCTCACCGGTGGTGACGCTGTAGCGCCCGATCCGTTCCTGACAACAGCGTGATGACCCGGGACGAATTGATCGTACGCCTCGTACCAGTGGAGTGGATGGCCGTCTTCCACGTGAGAACGGCTGAACGCGATGTCGCGCAAGCGTTGGGGCGTGAGTTTCCAAGCGAAGAGCTGGTCGTGGACCTCGTGCATTCGTCGGCCTCGTGGTATGACTTCGTCCAGAAAGTGGTGCGCGGCTTCGACGCGTATCTCGAATGATACACGGACGCACTCAGCGGACGAGAGCTCCTAGAGATGATCGTGGACAGGCTGCCCGCGGAGATGGCCAGCCGGAGCCGAACGATCATTGGCGAAGTGGACGATATCTATCGCTCCCACACGGTCGAAGGCTGCGGGCTTGTCTGGGAGCCGGAATCACCGTCGGCAGGCGACGCGCTCTACCGTCGTGTGCCGGTCGATCTACGGGAACCCCTATTGAGCGGTCTGCGCCGCGCCGGCATCGTGAGATAGAATTCCGGCCCGTGAGCTTGTTATGAAAGACGAAGCCGCAGCATCCATGCGAAGTCTGGTCGACCATTGGCGTGCGAATCGCGTCCCTTATCTGGGTGGAGTGAGCGACGCCGAGCTGGCAGCTGCAGAACGTCGTTTCGGTCCGCTGCCACCCGCGTTCAAGGCGCACTATCGCGCCACAGACGGTACGGAAGTCCCGGGATCCGAGGCGAGGACGAACGAGGCTTCGGGTTCTTCAGGCTAAGCGAATGCTACGCCGAGGAAAGCCCGCCAAGCATCATTCTGTTCGCGACCTGGCTCGATGGAATCCAGTTCTATGGAATAGCAACAGGCGCACCGTTGCACGGTGTACCCACGGCATTCGGTGCGGCATATTTGATGGGCGACGGATACATCAAGATCGCCGACTCGTTCGAGTAGTTCGTACACCTCTACATCACTGACGACCCAGTCCTCCACCCCGCTGGTGCCCGCCGCGCCAATGGCCTTCCTCCGAAGGAGTAAACCTGGACGCGGGCGGAACCGCGCTCCGGCGCTTGGCGTTCGAATGGCGAACGAGGCGCAAACCGGGAGACGGACCGTTTTGTCCGCTTTGGTAAGCGGATCCACCGCGGACGGCACGGCGGTATATCCACGAAAAAGTGATCATCGTTCCTTTGAGAGGAAGTGAAGTGCAGTCCGACGACTACGAGGCTTGGCCCGAGGAAAAACTTTTCGCTCTCCTCGCAAGTGCTGACATAGATAGGCCAGCTGGGTTTGCGATCGAAGTGTATCGCGAGCGCTTTCCCATTTCGGAGCGTGCGGTTCCAGTGCTGGAAAAATTTCTGGTCTCACGGATCTTGGATAACAGGAGCGCCGCGATCGAGGCTCTGGTCAATTTCGGAAATCGTACGGACTACGTGGTAGACGCCCTCGTACTCCATTTCCTGAGCCGCGACGAGATCTTCGGAACACCGCACACCTATGCGGCGCTGTCTTTTTTGCAGCACATGAGCGAACTCGGCAACCGAGACGCGGAAAGGGCCATGACCCTCCTGAGGCTGGATCCCTACGTGATACGGATGACTCACTTTTCGGACCAAAGCCACGATTGAAGAAACAAAGCCGGGTGCGTATCAATCGTTGTCTCGGCAGTTGCGAGGGCAGCATGACTATGCGCGAGAGCTCGTCATTTACCACTATCTCCATATGCGCGAAGGGTCGCGGGTGAGCCGTCGGTTGCAGCGTCTGATCGGCGCCGGCGCGATTCACCCCGAGCTGCGGCCATGACGGGAAAAGTTTCATTTGCGCTGCGCAACCGATTGATTGACGAGGCTAGCCGCGAAATAGCAGCGGAATTGCGAGCGCGCACCGGACTGGTCGTCGATGGCATCAGCGACCTCGTAAACGGAAAGCAACATTATCGGCAAGCGTATCAGGTGCTGGTCGAAATGCTCCAGCGCGAATACCCTATCCGGATCAAAGAGATGCTAGTTCGTTCGCTGACGATGAAGGATGCGCGGTCCGTCGCCTTTGATGAATTGCTTGAGCTCTACCGCGCGCATACGGAGCATCAAGATGACATCGGATACGAGTCGTACCGTTTCGCGCTTGCCGTGGCGATAACCGTATTGGCGTCGCGTGGTGATCGAGAGATCATCAAGAAGTTCGCGGCGGACCCGAAATACGGCGACTCGAGGGCCGCGTTCATCGATGCGATGAAGAAATGGAAGGACCCGGATGTCGACGACATCGTTCTTGGTGCTCTCTGCGATAAAGGCGTTCGTTACCAGGCGATCAACGCGGCGGGAATCCGAGGTCTTGCGTCGGCGAGCGCCGCAATCGCCGAGGCAGCCGCGGATGACGATCCTGAGATTCGGGCGGTCGCATTGAAGGCTCTGCGGCGCATTTCGGAACGTAGCGCCCGCCCGGCCGGGCAGCCCAGTGACGGTCAACTGGGCGAGTTCGGATAATCGTCGCCGCAGCGGTCGCGATCCGGTTCGCCCGCAGTCCGAGACAAGAAGATCTCCTCGGAGCAGAGTACTCTCCGATGCATGACGTTCCGCTTGCTCGCCGCCGTAGTGCTCTTCGCCGCGTCCTTCGCAGGCGCTCCGGCCTCCGCCGCGAGCTGGCCGGCGCCCGCCGAGGGAACATACGTCGTGCCGCGGTTCACGTTCGCGGACGGCGAGACGATGGCGAACCTGCGGCTGCACTACGTCACGCTCGGCACCCCGCACCGCAATGCCCGCGGCCACGTGGACAACGCGGTGCTCATCATGCACGGGACGGGCGGGGACACGAACCAGTTTCTGCGCGAGCAGTTCGCGGGGGTGCTGTTCGTGCCCGGCGGGCTGCTCGACGCGTCGAAGTACTTCATCGTCATCCCGGACGGGATCGGGCACGGGAAATCGTCGAAGCCGAGCGACGGGATGCACGCGCGGTTCCCGCACTACGGGTACCGCGACATGGTGCGCGCGCAGCACGAGGTTCTGGTCCGCGCCCTGCACGTCGATCATCTGCGGCTCGTGATGGGGACGTCGATGGGCGGGATGCAGACATGGTTGTGGGGCGAGACCTATCCGTCGATGATGGACGCGCTGCTGCCGCTCGCGAGCCTGCCGATCCAGATCAGCGGTCGCAATCGCGTCTGGCGCGACATGATCGTCGACGACCTGCGCAACGATCCGGGGTACGCGGGCGGCGACTACACGACCGAGCCGCACGGCATGAAAGCGGCGGTCGACATGCTGTGGATCTTCGGCTCGGCGCCGCTCTACGACCAGTCGCTGCTCCCGACCCGCGACGCCGCCGACGCGTACTACGAGAACACGGTGAAGAAGCTCGTCCCGCATTACGACGCGAACGACATGATCTACCAGTTCGAGTCCTCGCGCGACTACGACCCGGAGCCCGCCCTCGGCTCGATCACCGCGCCGCTGCTCGCGATCAACAGCGCCGACGATCAGATCAACCCGCCCGAGCTCGGCGTCATGGAGCGCGAGATCACGAAGGTGCGTCGCGGCCGCTACGTCCTGCTGCCGATCACCCCGCAGACGCGCGGCCACGGGACGCACACGCTGCCCGCGATCTGGGGCTCGTACCTGGACGGGCTCCTGCGCACCAGCCCCGTGCGCTGAGCCTCGGATGGCGCGACGCACCGAGCCGCTCGACCTCGCGGTCGCGTTCCGCTTCCTGCGCGGGCTGAAGCGGAACAACGACCGGACGTGGTTCCATGCGAACCGCGCCGCGTGGGACGACCACGTCCGGCACGGCTTCGAGGATCTGGTCACGATGCTGCTGCTCGCGGGCGCGCAAGCCGACGACCGCCTCGCGCACGTCGACCCGCGCGCGTGCCTGTTCCGCATCGCGAACGACACGCGCTTCCACAAGCAGAAGAATCCCTACAAGACGTGGCTCTCCGCCTGGATGTCGCCGGGCGGGAAGAACGGCGCCTACCCCGGCTATTACGTCCATCTCGCGCCCGGCGCGTCGCACGTCTCCGCCGGCGTGTGGGTCCCGGACAAACCCTCGCTGCACGCGCTGCGCACGACCTTCGCCGAGGACGGTGCCGATGCGCGCGCGTTCGACCGCATCCTGGCGAGCCGCGCGATCCACCCGTATCTGCCGCTCGAGACGCATGCCCTGCGCGTCACGCCGCGCGGCTTCGCAAAGTCGCATCCGCGTCTGCCGCTGATCCGCGCGCGCAACTACATGCTCAGCCGCGACGTCCCGGACGCCGAGCTGCAGCGGCGCGGCGCCTTCGCTGTCTTCCGCGACTTCATCCGCGACACCGCGCCGTTCGTGCGCTGGCTCGACGCGCATGCGGCGCACGAGCGTGACGCCGGCGATCCGTTCGGCTTCGAGGAGTGAGCGCGCCGTTTACGCGGGCGGCGCAGCCTCGAGCGCGCGGATGCGGGCCGCGAGCGAGGGGTGCGAGGCGAACAGCAGCTCCGACCAGCGCGGCGGGTCGAGCTCGGCGAGGTTCTGTTCGCCGAGGCGGCGGAACGCGCGAATCCCCGCATCCGCATCACCCGTGGCGGCGAGTGCGAAGCCGTCGGCGCGGCGCTCCATCGCGCGCAGCGCGGCGTTGAGGAGCGGCATCAGCGCGAGCTGGATCAGCAGCGCGAAGAACGCGAGCCGCGCGCCCTGGGCCGGCGAGTCCAACCCGTGCCGCGTGGTGAGGCGCAGCGCCGCGTCGGCGCCGAGGAGCGTCACGGCGATCCCGCCCGTGCCGAGCGCGATCCCGAGCCACGGGTCGCGCCGGACGTAGTGGCCGAGCTCGTGGGCGACCACGAACAACGTCTCGTCGTCGGCGAAGCTCTCGATCAGCGTGTCGGCGAGCGCGATCCGCTCGGTGCCCAGCACGCCGGTCACGAACGCGTTCGCCTTCTTCGTCTGGCGGCTCATGTCGAAGCGCAGTATCGACGCGCCCCCGACGCCGTAGCGCGCCGCGAGCGCGCGAATCCGCGCTTCGAGCTCGCCGGTGAGCGGCTCGTAGCGGTTGAACAGCGGCATCACGAACGTGGGCGCGACCACCGTCGCGAACGCGAGCAGCGGCGCCGCTGCGCCGAGCGCGATCAGCGGCCAGCGCCGCGGCGCGCGCACGACGACCGCGTCGGCGAGCTCGACGAGAACCGCGGTGACGACCGCGCCAACCGCCGCGCTTTTCGCCTGATCGGCGAGCCAACTGCGCGCGCTCTGCTCCGAAGTCCCGTTCACGCGCTCCAGCACGTGCCCTTCGACGTAGTCGCTCGCGAGATCGCGCACCGTGTCGAGCGCGAGCACCGCGAGCGCGAACGCCGGCGCGCGCAGCCGCCGCGGCAGCGGGTGCAGCGCGCGGTCGAGCGGGTCCGCCAGGACGAACGCGGTCGTCGCGAGCGCCGCCGTCCCGCGCACGACGCCGGCCAGCGCGAGCGCCCGCCGTCGCGCGCCGTAGCGCCGGGGATTGGGCTCGCGCAGGGCGGGATAGGGCGCGCGCAGATCGCGCAGCGCCTGCACCGCGCGCAGCGCCGCAAACCCGAGCGCGAACCCCGTCGCCGCACCGAGCGCGATCCCGCGAACCGTCGTCGTACCGGCCACCTGGGCCGTGTACCCACTCCTCAGTACTTGACGCGCACGCGGTAGGTCAGCGTCGTGGAGCCCTCGGCCGGGACGCGCAGCGACCACGTCGCCGTCGACGCCGACGTCTTCTCGTAATGCGCCGACGAGGAGAGCATCGTCCAGTCGCCCGGGATCGGCTCGATCACCTGCACCGTCTCGGGCACCGGCTTCGCGTTGCGCAGCACGATCTCGTATCCGCTGTCGTAGAATTCCCGATCGAGAGCCCCGTAGTAGGTCTGCTTCTTGCTCGCGGTCACGTCGAACGAGTCGCCCAGATGGAGCCTGACCGTCTCGTTCTTCGGCGTGTGATCGATCGTGTCGGAGCCGACGAACTGCGCGGTCCCCGAGGCGTCGCGCTTGTAGACGCGCACGGCGCCCTTCGGCAGCGGGACGCCGAGCGCGCCGCCCTGGTTGCGGAACGTCACGTACGTCCCCACCTTCAGCCGCGTTCCGAGGTCGGCCGCCGAGGTTCGGTAATAGTACGGCTGGCCGCGCAGCTCGAGCGTCTTGGTCACCGCAACACCGGGCGCGCTCATCAGCTCCACCTGTTTCGTCTGGTTGTCGAGGACTGTCGTGCGGCGCGGCAGCGTGTAGAGATGGTACTCGAAGAGCGCCTGTTCGGTGGGCCGCGAGGCGACGTTGTACACATCCGCGGTGGAGCGCACTGCGCCGATCTGTTTCAGCTGGTTCTGCACCACGTTGACGTCGCCGGCGACGAGCTGCACCGCGGCGTCGCGGTACTCCGTCCCGCTCGCGTTCTGCAGCGTGATCAAGCCGTGGAGATCGAGCCGGTCGTCGTTCCCGGAGAGCAGCGCGGTGTAGTCGGCCTTCCAGCTCAGCCCGCCGCTGAGATAGGTGAGCTCGACGTCCTGCGCGCCCTCGCTCCCGTTCGAAATGTCGGTCACGAGCGTCGGCCGGTCGCGCAGATCGGGCGGCAGCGAGGGAAACGAGAGCGTGCCGTTCACCGAGGTCTCGATCCGGTCGGCGTAGCGCAGCACGACGCCCTCGTTGGTCGACATGACGCGCGCGCGCTCGACGCGCCGCTCGCCGTTGCGGTCGAATCGAACCACGTCGACGTCGCGCCCGACGTACTTCTCGAGCAGCTTGTGCGGAGAGAGCAGGTCGTAGTCGAAGTTCTGCTCGATCACGTTGAGGCGGCTCGGCGCGGTGATGCTGGTGAGCAGCGCCGTCTCGGGCTGGATCCGCGCGCTGACGTCGCGGAGCGCGAGGTGCGACTCGCCCTTCGGGAGCGTGACGTGCCGGCGGTCGCGGACCAGCGCGAGGTCGGCGTTGTAGATCGTGATGCCGACCGCGCGCTGGTCACCGAGTGTGCTGACGCGCTCGCCGGTGTCGGCGACGGCCGTCGTGCCGAGCGTCATGAGCAGGCTGAGCGCGATGATGGGAGAGCGGCGCATGCGAGAACCTCCGTCGTCGTGTCGCTGCGGGCGGGGGATCGGTTCGTACTCTTCGTCGAACGAAAATTCCCGGAAGTTCGGCGGCGCGGGCGGCAGATGCACGGCAGCGACGGCTTCTCACCGCGAGCGGAAACTCGGCCTCGCCCCGGATGTGGCGGCGGGCGCAGCCGGTACGCGCGGCGCGCCGGCTAGATGAGCGAGATCGTCTCCGCGGGTTTCGGCGGGCGGGCGGCCATCGCGGCTTGGAGCTTCTCGGCGAGCAGGTCGACGATCGGGTCGTCGATCTCCTCGACGCGCCCGGTGTCGGCGAGCGCGACGAGGTTCGGGTCGATCGGCATGCGCGCGAAGACCGGCGCGCCGGCGAGCTCGGCGACTTGATCGGCGTACGAGGGGCCGAAGACGTCGTAGCGCTTCCCGGTGTCGGGCGCGACGAAGTACGACATGTTCTCGATCACGCCGACGATCGGCTTGCCGAGCTGGTGCACGAGGTTCGCCGCTTTGCGCACGATCATCGTCGCCAGCCGCTGCGGCATCGTGACCAGCACGACGCCGTCAACCGCGAGCGACTGCAGCACGGTGAGCGGCGCATCGCTCGTCCCCGGCGGGAGATCGATCAGCAGGTAGTCGAGATCGCTCCACAGCGCCTCGTAGAACTGCCGGATCACGCCGGAGAGGATCGGTCCGCGCCAGATCATCGCCGTGTCTTCCTTGTCGGTGAGCAGGTTCGAGCTCACGACCTCGATCGCCGAGCGCGACGTCGCCGGGACCATCAGCGGCTTCGGCTGCTGCCCGGGCGGCGTCGCCGGATCGGGCTCGAGGCCGAGCGGCTCCGTCAGGCCGAACAGCCGCGGGATCGACGGGCCGGTGATGTCCGCATCGAGGATCCCGACCTTCTTTCCCGCGCGGCGCAGGCCGACGGCGAGCAGCGCGGTCGTCAGCGACTTCCCGACGCCGCCCTTCCCGGACATCACCGGGACGACGTACGCGAAGCGCGCGCGCCGCGAGAACTGGCCGGGCGCGCGGCGGGGCGGCGTCTTGTCCTCGTTCATGATCAGCGGGACGCGGCCCGAGAGGCGCGCCTGCACGAGCGCGGCGACGATCGGCTCGACGCGCAGCCCGTGCGCTTTCGCGCCCTGCTCGATCGTCTCGTACTTGTTCACCCCGCAGCCGGCGCAGTGCAAGCCGAACTCGGTGAGCACGTCCTCGGCGATCGGGAACGACGCGACGAGCTCGCGGATGTTGGTCTTTGGGGAGATCTCGGTGGAGAGCGGCATGTGGCGGGAGCTGCTACCTTCGTCGGAGGACAAGACGCGGACGGGATGAGCAGGTTCGGGGACGGGCCTGAGACGACCCGTCATCACAACACGTCTCATACGGATGATGGTTGACACCCTGATCGTCGGCGGCGGGCCCGCCGGACTGGCCGCCGCCCGCCTTCTCGCCGAAGCAGGCCGCAGCGTGACCGTGCTGGAGAAGCGGCCGATCCTCGGCGGCAAGCTCTCGTCGTGGCGCGATCGCGACGGCGACGTCCTCGAGACCGGGCTGCACGCGATCTTCGGCGGCTACACCGAGCTGCACGCGCTGCTGCGCGAGGTCGGGATCGCGCACCGTGTGCTGTGGCAGCCGCACGCGCTGACGTGGGCGATGCCGCCCGGGTTCTCGCCGCGCTGGAACGGCGCGCCGGTCTACGAGGAGTTCCGGTTCGTCGACGCGCCCTCGCCGTTCAACGGGGTCGGCGCGGTGCTCAACGCGCGCTACGTGTTCAACCTGTGGGAGAAGCTGCTCTTTGCGAAGGGGACGCTCCCTGTGCTGCTGCGCGACCACGCGTACGCCGAAGCGCAGGACGAGCTCACCTACGCGGAGTGGCACCGGCGGCGCGGGATGTCCGAGCACATGCTGCGCACGTTCTTCGCGCCGATGGCGCTCGCGCTGAACTTCACGCCCGTCGACCGCATCTCGGCCGAAGCGATGCTGCGCGTGATGGCGTACTTCGCATCCTCGCGCGACGCGAGCCGCGCGGGCTTCCTCGACGGCCCGCCCGGTCCGCGCTTCGTCGAGCCGCTCGCCGAGCACGTCCGCGCGCGCGGCGTCGCGATCGAGACGAACGCCCCGGCCGGCGAGCTGCTGTTCTCGGACGACCGCTGCACGGGCGTGCGCACGCGCGACGGCCGCGTGTTCGAGGCGGAGAACGTGATCCTCGCGACGCCGGTGCACGACGCGAAGAAGCTGCTCCCCGCCGAGATGCAGCGCGATCCGCTGGTGCACGGCGTTGCGAAGCTGGAGAGCTCGCCGGTGATCAACGCGCACCTGTGGTTCGACCGGCCGGTCTCCCGGTTCACGAACCTGATGTTCTCGCCGGGGACGCTGCTAGCGGTGCACGCCGATCTCGGGATGGTCTCGCCGGGCTACGAGTGGGCGGGAAGATCGTTCATCGAGGCGTGCGTCGCGCCGGCCGACGAGCTGATCGCGCAGGACGACGACATGGTCATCGCCGCGGTGATGCGCGACCTGGAGAAGCTGTACCCGCTCGCGAACCGCGCGCACTTGGTCAAAGCGAAGCTCGTCCGCGTCCCGAAGAGCGTCTACCGCGCGAGCCCGGGCGCCGAGAAGCTCCGTCCCGGCGTGCGAACGCCGGTGCGCAATCTCTTCCTGGCGGGCTGTTACGTCGACACGAAGTTCCCGGCGAGCATCGAAGGCGCGGTGCGAAGCGCGCGCATGGCCGCGGACGCGCTGCTGGAGTCTCCGCGTGCTGCTCGCTGACGCGTACCGCGCCTGCCGCGACATCACGCGCGTGCACTCGAAGACGTTCTATTTGAGCTCGCTCTTCCTGGCGCCGGCGAAACGGCGCGCGATCTGGGCGGTGTACGCGTTCTGCCGGACCGCGGACGACATCGCCGACCGCGATGCGGCGCCCGCCGAGCGCCTCGCCGCGCTGGACGCCTGGGAGCGCGGCTTGCGCGATGCGTACGAGGGCCGCCCTTCCGGCCCGGTCTTCACCGCGCTCGCCGACGCGGCCGCACGCTTCGCCATCCCGGTCGAGCCCGCTCTCGACCTGCTGCGCGGCGCGCGATCGGACGTCACGACGACGCGCTACGCGACCTTCGAGCAACTGCGCGAGTACTGCTATCTCGTCGCCTCGACGGTCGGTCTGCTCGTCCTTCCCGTGCTAGGCGCGGCGTCGCCGGAGGCCGAGCCGTACGCAGTCGCGCTCGGCCGCGCGATGCAGATGACGAACGTGCTCCGCGACGTCGGCGAGGATGCGTCTCTCGGGCGCGTCTACCTTCCCGACGAGGATTTGGTTCGCTTCGGCGTCACTCGCGAGGCGATCGTCGCGGGGATCGCCGACGAGCGGTTTCGCGCGCTGATGGCGTTCGAGATCGCGCGCGTCCGCGCGATGTACCGTGAAGCGGCGCCGGGGATCGCGCTGCTCTCGCGCGACGCGCGCTACACCGTGCGCCTCGCGCTGGCGCTGTACCGCGGTATCCTCGCGCGCATCGAGGCGAACGGCGCGGACGTGTTCACGCGCCGCGCGTTCGTCCCGCTCCGGTCGAAGGCCGCCATCGCGCTGGTGACCGCCCTCGTCCGATAGGCGCGGTCAGCCCCAGACCTTCCGCGCCGTGTCGACCACGAGCCGCAGCTTCGCCCACTGATCGTCTTCCGTGAGAAGATTGCCCTCGGCCATCGAGGCGAAGCCGCACTGCGGGCTGAGCGCGAGGTATTCGAGCGGGATGTACTTGCTCGCGTCTTCGATGCGCCGGATCAGCTCCGCTTGATCTTCGAGCTCGGGCTTCTTCGAGCTGATCAGGCCGAGCACGACGGTCTTGCCTTTCGGGACGAAGCGCAGCGGCTCGAACGTGCCCGAACGCTCGTCGTCGTACTCGAGCAGGAAGCGGTCGACCTCGAGCTCGTTGAAGAGCTTCTCGGCGATCGCGTCGTAGCCGCCGGCGGCGTACCACTGGCTGCGGTTGTTGCCGCGGCAGAGATGGATCGCGAGCGTGACGCCCGGCTTGCGCGCGGCGCGGAAGCACGCGTTGTCGGCGGCGATCGCTTCGTCGAGGAGCGCCTCCGGCTCACCGAACTCCGCGCGCAGGAAGTCGCGCCATTTCGGATCGAGGTAGTAGCTGTAGCGCGGCGCGTCGATCTGGATGTACGCCACGCCCTCGTTCGCGAGCGCCTCGGTCTCGCGCTTCACGATGTCGACGACGTCCTGCAAGAACGCCGAGTGGTTCGGGTACGCGCTCTCGCTGATCCCCTTCTTGTACGCGATCGCCGGGAACTGCGACGCGCTCGGCAGCGTCATCTTGATCGGCCCCGGGCTGTGCTCTTTGAGGAACGGCAGCTCGAGCGCCGTGAGCCGCCGCGTCTGCCGCAGCTTCTGCGTGACGATCCCTTTCACGGCGCTCGGCGCGACCGTCGCCGCCGTGCCGCCCGCGTTCCACGAGCGCGCGACACCTTCGCCTTCGTCGAACCCTTCGACCGCGTCGGTGAGGTCGGTCATGAAGCCGCCGCGCCGGAACTCGCCGTCGGTGAACAGCTCGAACCCGAGCTCGCGCTGCTTCGACAGGACGCGCAGGATCTCGCGGTCCTCGATCGCCCGCAGCGTCTCGGAATCAGCGCCGGCATGCCGCGCGTCCAGGAGCTCTTTGGGGCGCAGGAAGCTGCCGACGTGGTCGGCGCGATACGTGCCCGTGGTCGTCATGCCGCGCGCTTCGTGGACGAGCGCTGCGAGCCATGCGAGACCGGCGTGGCGTTTATCGCATCCACGCCGCGAGCGCCGTGCCGAGCGCGGCGGTCCCGGCGGCGAGCCAGGCGACGTAGTCGGTCACGACGCCGTCATGGATCCGGCGCAACGGTTTCAGCATCGTTTCGAGCACCTTCGTCGCATCGGCGCCGCTCGGCAGACGGTGCGCGAACAGCGCCAGCGCGGCGAACGCGACCGCGAGCACCGCTGCGAGGAGCCCCGACGCGAGCGAGGAGGTGATCGGCTCGGCCGGCGGCAGCGCGAGCGGCGCGCCCGGCGTCTCCTTCAGCACGATCGCGAGCTGGCCGGCGCGGTCGACGAACCGTTCTCCCGCGCCGAGCGCGGCGGACGCGGCGCGCGGGATGAGACCGATCGCACACGCGCACACGATGAGGAAGGCCGCGCACGCGTACATCATCAGCGGGAACCCCTTGTCGCCCTGGTTCGCCTCGGGCGACTCGAACTGCGGCGTCTTCGCCTCGGGATCGGGCGGCGGTCCCCAACCGAACGCCATCCGACCGAGCGCGTTCAGCACCGAGCCGCCGGTGAGCGCCGCGGCGATCAGCAGCACCCACGGCAGCCAGCCGAGCCCCACATCTTCCGCGGCGTGCTCGATCAGCGAGCTGCCCAGGAACGTGCCGAACGGCGGCATCCCGGCTAGCGCCAGCGCGCCGAGCGCGATCGCAACGATTCCGACCCACTCGCCGCTCAGCTTCCCGCGCAGCTGCTCCACGTCCACGGTGCCGAGCCGGTTCAGCAGGATGCCGCTGCACATGAAGAGCCCGCCTTTGGTGAGCCCGTGGCCGAGCACGTAGACGATCATCCCGGCGACGCCGTGCGCGCTCAGCAGCGCGAACGCGCAGACGAGGATCCCGGTGTGCGCGATCGTCGAGAACGCGAGCAGCCGCTTGAAGTGGCGCTGACCGAAGCACATGAACGCGCCGGTGAACGCCGTCACCAGGCCGAAGACGATCAGCACCGTGCGCAGCGTCTGCTCGTGCCCGCCGAGCGCGCCGGAGAAGACGCTCCAGTAGACGCGCGCGACGGCGTAGAGCCCCGCCTGCACCATGATCCCGGAGAACAGCACGCACAGCGGCGTCGGCGCGACGGCGTGCGCGTCGGCGAGCCAGAAGTGGAACGGCGCGAGCGCGGCTTTCACCAGCAGCCCGGCCGCGACGAATGCGAACGCGAGGACGATCAGCGCGTCGGCGTGCGTCCCGAGCGCGTGCGAGATCTGCGCCATGTTGAGCGCCCCGGTGCGGCCGTACACCAGCGCGATCCCGAGCAGGACGAGGAACGCGCCCACGCTATTCAGCACGCCGAACGCGAACGCGCCGAGCACCGCCGACTCGTCCTCGGTGCGGTACGCCGTCAGCGCGTACGCGGCGACGCCCATCAGCTCGAAGAAGACGAACATGTTGAAGAGATCGCCGGTCAGGAAGAACCCGATCAGGGCCGACATGAACGTCAGCATCAGGACGGGGAACGGCGGGCCCGACTCGTCGTAGTAGGTCCACGCGAACAGCAGCGCGGCGGTGCTGAGGAACGCGGCGAACGCGGCGAGCGCGCCGCCGGCCGGATCGACGGTGAACGCGATCCCGAGCGCGATCCCGTGGCGCGGCGTCCAGCCGCCGAACCAGTGCACGATCGTGCCGCGCGTGGCCGCTTGCGCGAGCAGCGCGCACGCAACCGTGCAGAAGAGCCCGGTCGCGATCGCGAGCGCGTCAAGGACCCGCCGGGGCACGAACGGTCCGATCGCCGCGCACAGCGCCGCGACCGCGAGCGGCACGGCGAACGCGAGCGGCGCGAGCGTCTCGGGCGTCATCCTTGCATCGGCCGCAGCGCCTCGGGGTCGAGGGTCTGCCGCTTCTTGTGGACGCGCAGCGCGAACGCGAGCAGCAGCGCCGTCGCGGTCGCACCGACGACGATGTCGGTGAGCGTGAGCGCGTCGACGACCGGGTCGACCGCGCGCACGCCGGGGAGCACGTCGCTGAACACCGGCGCGGTGGCGCCGAGCCGGTACCCGACCTCCAGGATCAGCACGTAGGTCGACGACTGCGTCACCGAGAGGCACAGGATCAGATGGATCAAGTTGCGGCTCGTCGCCATCCCGTACAGCCCGACGACGAAGACCCACGCCGCGACGGCGAACGCGAGGAAGCCGATCATTCTTGGCTCGGCTCCGGCTCTTCGACCCGCGTCTGGTGCGCGAAGTCGAGGTACAGCAGCAGGAACCCCGCGCAGACCTCGACCAGCACGCACAGATTGATCACACCGATCGTCCCGGTGGAGAAGAGCTGCCCCTCGCCGCCGAGCGGGAGCGCGTTCTTCAGGAACGCGCCGGTCGCGACCAGCGTCGCGAGCCCGATCACCGCGTACGCGCCCGCGCCGATCGCTTCGACGGTCTCGAGCGGCTCTTTGCGTGTGAGCTTCGCGAATGCGCGGTAGCCGAGGCCGAAGAAGATCAGCACGCCGACGCCGGAGAGGATCGTCCCGCCCTGGAACCCGCCGCCCGGCGTCTGCGACGCGTGGATCCCGAGATACGCCCCGAACGCGATGGTCACGGCGATCGCGAGCGCGGCGAACGCGCTCACGGCGTCGGTGCGCGCGGTCGTGTGCAGCGTGCGGCTCGGCGCGAGCGGCTCGTCCTTCGTGCGCTTGCGGTCCTGGCGCAGCACGAGCGCGATCCCCGCGACCGCGGCGAAGAGGATGTACTCCTCGCCCAGCGTGTCGACGCCGCGGTAGTCGAAGTTCACCGCGGTGACGATGTTCGGGATCTGCCGCTCGTGCGGCGCGACGGTGTTCAGCACGTCGCCGTACGGCCCCGGATAGTGGCCGAACGGCGGCAGCCCGGCAACGGCGAACAGGATCAGCACCAGCATCACCGCGCCGGAGACGAGAATCATCGCGGTGCGCGCGCGCGAGCTCATCGCCGGCCGTTCTCGATGCGGACGAGCGTCGCGAGCACCGCGAACGGGATCGCGATCGAGCCGACCGCGAGCTCGGAGAGTGCGACGTCCGGCGCCTGCAGCGCCGCGAACAGCAGCGTGAGGACGAGTCCGTAGAGCATGAAGCAGAAGATCTGCCGCTTCGGCTCGCGCGCCAGCACGACGACCGTCGCGACGACCGCCGTCATCGCGAGCGCGATCCCTTGCACGACCTGCTCGGTCATTGCGGCTCCGGATGCGCCGGCCCGCGCCGCGACACCGCCGCATCGGCGGTCGCGTGCGAGAGCACCGGACCGAACGCGACCATCACGACCGCGATGAAGAAGCCTTTGAGCCCCGCGCCCGAGAGTGGGTTCTTCGAGACCGCGATCGCGATCGCGACGAGCACCGGGCACACCATCGCCGCGGGTCCGACGTAGTGCAGGCGCTGCAGCGGCGTCTTCATCACCAGGATCCCCGCGCAGCAGATCAGCTCGATCAGCACGGCGAGCGCGAGCAGCACCGTGATGGCGGCGTGGTCGACGCTCACAGCCACCGGCGGAACACCCGCGCGAAGATGAGCGAGGAGGGGAACGTGACGACGGCGAGCGCGAGCGAGAGGTCGAAGAACGACTGCCGCTGTTCGCCCTGCTCGAACGTGAGCAGCGCGAGGACGGTGAAGACGCTCGCGAGCTCGAGCGCGACGAGGCGGTCGATCGCGTTTCCGCGCGCGGCGAGGAGCACGCACGGCAGGATGCCGAGCATCAGCGCGGCGCTCGCGAGCAGCCAGACGCTCATCGCGCCAGCCGGTGGACGATCAGGACGCCGTGCTCGGCGTCTGCGTCGACGACGATCGAGTTCGGCGCGGCCGACGTCCCGGCGACCGCCAGCGCGCGGCGCGCGGCCGAGACGGCGTCGTCGCCGCCCGGATCGAACGCGATCCGCTGCAGCCGGTCCTCGGGCGGTCTCCCGCTCAGCGCGCGCAGCAGCGCGCCGGTGACGATCACCGTGTCCCGGACGACCGACCATGCGATAACCGGCAGCTGCGCGAACGCGCCGAGCGGCACCGCGTACCAGGCGTCCGCCGCCGCGAGCGAGGCGACGGTGACGATCGCGGCGAGCGCGGCGATCGCGATCCCGACCGGCGTCTCTTGCGGGTCGATCTTGCCGACGAGCAGCGCTTCGATCGCCGCGAACGCCACCCACAGCACGCCCGCGGCGACCGCGCGGTCCCGGAATTTCATGTCGCCGGTGTACCCGGCGTGTCCCGGCGCGCAAACGAGAACGCCCCGTGATGCGGGGGCGACGTCCGGCGCGTCCGCCAAGTGCGTCCCGATGAACCCGGCGCGCGATCTTCCGCTGCTGGCGGCGTGGCGGCTGCGCGTCCCGTCGCGGGCGCTGCGCCCGCTCGCTCGCGGCGATCACGCGCCGTTGCGGGCCTGGCTGCGAAGCGAGTCCGCCCTGCGGCTGGCGGAGGCGCGCCGTGACGCGTACGAAGACCTCGCGCTGTTGGAGCGTTTGAGCGCCCGGCTGGTCACGCCGGACGACGCCGAATGGCCCGCCGGATTCGCGGATTTGCGCGATCCGCCCGCGTTTCTCGCGGTGCGCGGCGTGCTCGGCAGTGCGATCGGCCGCGACGCGGTGGCGATCGTCGGCGCGCGCGATGCGGGCGAAGCGGCGTGCGCGTTCGCGCACGAGCTGGCGATGCGGCTCCGGCGCACGGTGGTGAGCGGGCTCGCGCGCGGGATCGACGCCGCGGCGCACCGCGGCGCGCTCGACGCGGGCCTCTCGACGATATCGTACGTCGGGACCGGGATCGCGCTGACTTATCCGCCGGAGCACGAAGAGCTCGCCGAAGCGATCGTCGCGAGCCGCGGCGCGCTGGCGTCGGAGAACGCGCCGCACGACCGCGCGACGCCGTGGTCGCTGATGCGCCGCGACCGCCTACAAGCCGCGCACGCGGCGGCCGTCGTGCTGGTCGGCTCCGACGCGGACGGCGGCGCGATGCACACGATGCGCTTCGCGCAGCGGCTCCGGCGTGCGCGCTTCGCGCTCGACACCGGTGCAAGCGGAAATCGCGCCGCGCTCGAAAACGGAGCGGTAGCGCTGCCGTGGAGCATCGGCGAAGCGGCGGCGATCGTCTCCAACGTCATCCTGAGCTTGTTGAAGGATGAGCCGAAGCCGTGAGGGCCGCCGCGATCCGACCATTACCGACCCGTCTGGACGACGTCCTCGCCGGCGGCGCGAGCTCGCCGGTCCGCGCCGGGCGCCGCGTCGGCGGCGAGCCGTTCGTCTGCGCGCGCGCGGAGGGACCGTACGCGTACGACGCCGAGGGACGACGCTACGTCGACTACGTGATGGCGTACGGACCGCTGCTCTTCGGGCACACGCCGCCGTTCTTGCGCGGCCTCGACGAGCTCGCCGCGCGCGGCGTCGTCTACGGCTCGACGGCGCCGGACGAGCTCGAGCTCGCGCGCCGCGTGCGCGGGCATCTGCCCGCGATGGAGAAGGTGCGGTTCACCACGACCGGCAGCGAGGCCGTGCAGAGCGCGATCCGCCTCGCGCGCGCGTTCACGGGCCGCGACGCGGCGCTGAAGTTCTCGGGGAACTACCACGGGCATTTCGATCTCGCGCTGCAAGACGCGGGCGCGTCGGCCGAGACGCCGCACGCGGAGCGCTCCGGGATCCCGCGCGCCGTCGTCGCGGACGTCGCCGTCGCGCGCTACAACGATCTCGACGACGTCGACCGGCATCTGGCGCGCATGGGCGACCGGCTCGCCGCGATCGTGGTCGAGCCGATCTGCGGCAACATGGGGCTCGTCGACACCGTTCCGGGATTTCTCGAAGGATTGCGCGAGCGCGCGGACCGTTGCGGGGCGCTGCTGATCTTCGACGAGGTGATCACCTGGCTTCGGCTCGGACTCGGCGGCGCGCAAGCGCGCCTCGGCGTGACGCCGGACCTGACGACGATCGGCAAGGTGATGGGCGGCGGCTTCCCGATCGCCGCGTTCGGCGGGCGCGCCGACGTGATGGCGGTGCTCGCGCCCGACGGTCCGTGCTTCACCGGCGGGACGCACGCGGGGATGCCGTTCGCCGTCGCGATCTCGCTGCGCGTCCTCGACCACCTCGAAACGAATCCGTCGCTCTACGCCGCGCTGGACCGCCGCGCGCGCACGCTCGCCGACGCGATCCGCGCATCGCTGCGCGCGCTAGGCTTGGACTACGCCGTCCTGCAGCTCGAGTCCATCGTCGACTTCAAGTTCCGCCTCGGCCCGCCGACGCGCTCGTACGACGACCAGCGGCGCGACGACCAGCGCGCGTACGCCGCCTTCTACCACGCGATGCGCGCGCGCGGCGTGCTGCTGCCGCCCTCGCACAACGAGGTGATGTTCCTCTCCACCGCGCACCGCGACGACGACGTCGCGCTCACCGCGGCCGCCGTCGAGGCATCGCTGCGCGAGCTGCGCGTGAACGGGGCCGTCTAGCCGGGCCCTCAGCGTATCGGCGTCGGATACCCCGCGGGCGAGCGGTGGCCTTGCGCGTCGACCGCGCGGACGCCGAAGAGCCAGTTGTCCTTCGAGTACTTCAGCATCGCGGTCGTCGCGTTGCCCGCGTCTTGCACGTCGGTCCACAGCGGGTCGGTCGTCGAGCGGCGCACGACCTCGTAGCGCACCGCGCGCGGGACCGGCTGCCAGGTGAGCGTCGTGTCGTTCGTCAGCAGCTTCGTCTCGACGCCGACCTTCGGCGTCGCCGGCGCGAGCGCGAGCGTGGCGAGCGCCGCGACGTTGTAGCGCGTGACCTTGGCGAGATAGTCGAAGTCGACGTACTGGAGCAGGTCGCCGTACTGGATGCCGTTCTCCACGCGCACGTTCTGGTGCTGGTGATCGAAGTTCTCGCGCGGCTCGACGAAGCGGATCGCCGGGAAGCCCTGGGCGTTGAACGACTCGTGGTCGCCGCCGCGCAGGAAGCGGTCCGCGCGGTAGATCAGCTCGCCGTGGAGCCCGGTGCCGTACGCGTCGCCCGTCTCCTTCGCGAAGCGCGCGAGCTCGCGTGAGGGCGAGTCGTTCTCGCCGCCGATCACGTTGATCCGGGCCGGCTCGGTCCCGGGCGGCAGCGACTCGGAGAAGATGCGCACGACGTCGTCGCGCTTCACGCCGTCGTCGCCGACCGACGCGCCGATGATGTCGCTGTTGAGGTTGCCCTCGACGTCGGTGTGCGCGTCCTTCAGCGTCTTCGCGTAGTGCGCGCTGCCGAACAGGCCCTGCTCCTCCGCGTCGAAGCACGCGAACACGACCGTCGCGTGCAGCGGGACGTTCGCCAGCACGCGCGCCGCCTCGACCGCCTGCGCGACCGCCGAGCCGTTGTCGTCGGCTCCCGGCGCGTCGTGGATGCCGTCGTAGTTGTCGGTGTTGCGCGAGTCGTAGTGGCTCGTGATCACGTAGGTGCGGGTCGACGGCTCGTCGCCCTTGAGCGTCGCGATGACCGAGGAGATGACGACCTCGCGCGGGATGCGCTTCGCGGGGTCGGCCGGCTGCGTGTACGTGTCGAGGCCGACGGTCATCCGGCCGCGGGTCGTGCGCGCGATCTGCCGGAAGCGCCCGACAAGGTACGCGCGCGCCGCGAAGACGCCGCGGCCCGGCGCCGACTTCTCCGAGAACGTCGAGCGCGTCCCGAACGCGACCAGCCGTTCGTCGGTCGCGCGCAGCTGCGCCGCCGAGACGCGCGCGAGCGCCGCGGCGATCACCGGATCGACCGGAGGCGCGGGGACGGCGGCGCCGGCCGGGACGACGGCGGCAAGCGGAAGGAGCAGCGCGAGCGCGAGCGGGCGATACGACGGCATGGTCGGCGGCGTACCGCGCGGCCGCGCTCGGACCCTGCGAGCGCGGGGTGGAACGAGACCGGACGCCGTAGGACGGGGGCGATGGCAACGAACACCAAGCCCACCGGCGACGAACTGACCGCGCTCGCGGAGGAAGCGAAGACCGCCCGCGCGCGCATCTCGACCGCCAAGGGCGAGATCGTCTTCGCGTTCTATCCCGACGTCGCGCCGCAGCACAGCGCGGCGTTCATCAAGCTGGCGCGCGCCGGCTTCTACGACGGCCTGAAGTTCCACCGCTACGAGCCGGGTTTCGTGATCCAAGGCGGCGACCCGAGCGGCAACGGCACCGGCGGACCTGGTTACAACCTCGATGCGGAGTTCAGCGAACGGCCGCACGTGAAGGGCACGGTCGCGATGGCGCGCGCGCAGAACCCCAACTCCGCCGGCTCGCAATTCTACATCGTGTTGGACGACGCGCCGTTCCTGAACCGCCAGTACACCGTCTTCGGCCAGGTCGTCGAAGGCCAGGACGTCGTCGACAAGATCCGCGCCGGCGACGTGATGAACAAAGTCACGATCGAAGGCGTGAAGGAGGGCGGCGGCTGAACCTGCCGCACCTCGCCCTTGGGACGCAGGGGTGGTCGTATCCGGACTGGGTCGGTCCGATGTACGACGCGGGGACGCGTCCCGAGGGTTATCTGCGCGAGTACGCCGACGAGTTCGCGAGCGTCGAGGTCGACTCGACGTTCTACGGGACGCCGCAGCCCGAGCGCGTGCGGAAGTGGGCGGCGCAGGTGCCGGCCGGGTTCACGTTCGCGCTGAAGCTGCCGCGCGAGATCACGCACGAGCGCCGGCTGATGGCCTCGCGCAAGCTGGTCGAGGAGTTCGTCGCGAGCGCGCTGGAGTTCGAGGAGAAGCTGGAAGCGATCTTGATCCAGTGCGCGCCCGACTTCGTTCCCGCGGAGATCGAAGCCGTCGAGACGTTCGTGCGCGAGCTGCCGCGCGGACCGCGCTGGGCATTCGAGGTGCGCGACCGCGACTGGTTCCACGGCGAGGCGCACGGCCGCTTGCGCGACGCGCTCGGAACGAACGGCGTCGCGCTCGCCGTCAGCGACGGCCCCTTCATCCCGCTCGAGACGATGCTGCACGAGCTGCGCCGCCCGACCGCGTCGCACGCCTACGTGCGCTGGCTCGGCACGCGCGCCTCCGTCGCCCGGTTCGACGAGCTCGTGATCGACCGCAGCGCCGAGATCACACAATGGGTGGAAGCGATCCGCGACGCCGCCCCGCAACTCACCCGCCTCGCCGGGTACGCCAACAACCAGTACGCAGGCTTCTCCCCCGGCACGATCCGCATGCTCTACACCGCACTGGGCATCCCCCACGAACGCCCGAAGCGCATCGAGCAGACCTCGCTCTTTGATTGACGCCCCGGCCTCCGAATTGTCACTTACTATTGACATTTCGGCTCGTGCGCGCTAGGCTCTTGGCGGAGGCGCAATGATGACCGCGACTACGAAACGCCTCGAGGGTGCACTGCCTCTCTCGAGGTCCCTACGTGCACATCTCATCACGGAGCGGGCGCGAAAGCGCTTCTCTCAGGCCGAGCTCGCCAAACGCTCAGGCGTTGCCCGGTACACGATCGTGCGTCTCGAGTCCGGCGAAGAAACGAACCCGCGTCTCGACGTGCTGGTCCGCATCGCAGGCGCCTTCGAGGTACCGGTCCATTCGCTGTTGGAGCCGGTCGCGCCGCCAGCGGAGGCTTCCGACGCAGAGTTGCGGCGCCGTATGCGCACACCGCGCTCGGAATACATCGATATCGAGGACGTTCTCCGGGCACTGGACGAAGCCGAAGGCGGGCTCCGGTATTCCAAGCGCGGACGGCGCCGAGTGGCGCGTGACCGCTCACCCGAAAGTCGTCAAGGACCTAAGCGAGTATCGTCTGACGAACCCTGACTTTCGACCCACGTTTGCCGCGTTGATCGCGGAGCTGCAACGGAATCCGAAACAGTTCCCCAAGAAGTCGGGGCAACTGCGAACGTTGCGGGCCGCATCCTTGCGATATCGCGAAACGGCGGCGTGGCGCTTGGTTTTTCAAGTTGACGAGCACCTCCGCGAGGTATACATCGTTTCCGTCGGTCCGCATGACGAGGCGTACGAGGTTGCCGTTCGCCGCAGCAGAATCCGCTCGGTGACGTGATCGTTCTCGACGAAGCCGAAGTAGAGCGCAGGCTGCGCGCGGTCGATCTCGTCGCGCTGATGCGCGAGACGCTGTGCGCCGCGGTGTGCGGCGACGGTGAGTCGCCGGTGCGGGCGGCGCTTACGACGCCGGACGGCGTCTGGTTTGCGGCAATGCCGGCCTGGACGGGTGCGATGCGGCGTGAGGCTGGTTCGGCTCGGCGTGCGATCGGCGCCAAGCTCGTCGTTGCGGTTCCCTGGAACGCGGAACGCGGCTTGCCGACGCATCGCGCTGTCGTCGTGCTGATCGATTCGCAGACGGGCGACTTCACGGCGTGGGTGGAGGCAGAGGCGCTCACGCGCGCGCGCACGGCGGCGGTCTCGGTCGTCGCGACGCAGGTCCTCGCGCGCGCACCGGGCGGTGCCCATGCGATCCTCGGTGCCGGAGCGCAAGGACACGCGCATCTCGACGCGTTCGCCGGTGCGGCGACGATACGGTCGCTCGCCGTCTGGTCACGCACGCGCCGGCATGCCGAGGCGCTCGCACATGCCGCGAGCGCGCTGCGCATCGACACGCGCGTCGCGAACGACCCCGTCGACGCCGTGCGCGGTGCGGACGTCGTCACGACGTGCACCGCGAGCGCCGAGCCGCTGTTCGACGCGACCGCGGTGAAGGACGGCGCGCACGTCAATGCGGTCGGGGCATGCGTCGGGCATAAGCGCGAGCTGCCCGCGCAGCTCGTCGGCGAGGCGGCGCTCGTCGTCGACGATCTCGACGCCGCGCATGCGGAGGCGGGCGACATCGTGCTCGCCGTCGCGGACGGCGCGGCATCCTGGGACGGCGTCGTCTCGCTCGGCGCCGTCCTCGCAGGGCATGGGTCGCCGCGCGCGGGGCGCGTCACGGTCTTCGAGTCACTGGGGCTCGGCATCGAGGACGTCGCCGCGGCCGCGGCAATCGTGCCGGCGTGACGCGCTCCACCGCCGCCGTTCGAGCCGCGTTGCTGTGGCTCGCAGGCAGCGATCTCCGGCTCACGCTGCTCGCGGTTCCGCCCGTCATCCCCTTAATTCATCGCGACCTGGGCCTGAGCGAGTCCGGGATCGCGGCGCTCTCGAATCTGCCGGTGCTCGTGCTCGCGGGCTCGTCGATGTTCGGGGCGCTGCTCACCGCGCGGTTCGGCGCGCGGCGCGCGATGGTGTTCGGGCTGTGGGTGATCGCGATCTCATCGGCGCTGCGCGGTTTCGGGCCGTCGGTCGCGATGCTGTTCGCGATGACGTTCGTGATGGGCGTCGGGATCGGGCTGATCCAGCCGGCGTTTCCGTCGCTCTCGCGCGCGTGGTTCGGCGCGCGCAGCGCGTTCGCGACCGGGGTGTGGGCGAACGGGCTGCTCTGCGGCGAGGCGATCAGCGCGTCGCTGACGATCCCGCTCATGCTCCCGCTCGCCGGCGGCTCGTGGGAGCGGAGCTTCGTCGTGTGGAGCGTCCCCGTCGCATTCACCGCGCTCGCGCTCGGCCTCGTGCGCGAACCGGAAGGCGAGAACGGCACGGCGAGCGCCGCGTGGCTCCCCGACTTCCGCGACAAGCGCGTCTGGATGCTCGGCACGTTCCAATCCGCCGCGAGCTTGACGTACTTCGGCGCGAACACGTTTCTGCCGGACTTTCTGCACGCGACCGGCCAGCCGCAACTCGTGGCCGCTTCGCTCGCCGCGTTGAACATCGGCCAGATACCCGCCTCGCTCGCCGTCGGCCTGATCCCGATGCGCATCCTCGGTCTGCGGCGCACCTCACTGCTCGTGGCCGCGCTAATCGTCGCCGCGCTCGCCGGCGTGCTGTTGCTTGGCGGGGCCGCGACGGTCGCGGCCGCGGCGCTGCTGGGCTTGACCGGCGCGTACGTGCTCACCATGACGTTCGCGCTGCCCGCCCTCGTTGCGTCGCCCGACGAGATCGCGCGCCTCGCGGCCGGAACGTTTACGCTCGGCTATACGATCTCGTTCCTGACGACGCTCCTCTCCGGAGCCGCGTGGGACGCCACGCGCGCGCCCGCCGCGGCATTCCTGCCGATGGTGCTCGCCGCCGCGATCGTGATCGTGCTCGGCCCGCGGCTGGGAGCGCTGGCGCGATCGGCTACGCCGCCGAGGGCCGATTCAGCCCGCTGACGCTCCGGTTCCGCGGAGCGCGGCGTCGACGCGGCGCGCGATCGCCGCGATCCCGGCGTTTCCGGCTTCGTGGTTGCGCAGCTCTTTGGTGAGCACGACGAGCACGTAGGGCACGTCGCCGAACGGATCGACGATTCCGGCGTCGTTCCGCGTGTAGTCGATCTCGCCGGTCTTGTGCGCGCAGGGCGTGCCGGGCGGGAGACCGCGCACGATCTTCGTGCGGTCCTCGTTGCCGAGCAGCACGCCGATCATCGCGCGGCAGCTCTGCGGCGAGGCGACGGTCGGGATCCCCTCGCGCGCGCCGCGCTCGATCGCGAAGAGCAGCGCCGCGGTGTCGCTCGGCGTCATGTGGTTCTCGGCGCGCCGCCACGACGGCACCGTGTCGGCGAAGTGCCGCGCGAGCCGCGAGCCGGCCATCCCGACCAGCTGCATCGTCGCGTTGATCGTCCCGAGTCCGAACGCGGTCATCAGCGTGTTCGAGGCCGAGTTGTCGCTCACTTCGATCATCGCGCGGACGAGCGAACCGATGCTCCATTCCTTGCCCGGCGGCGAGCCTGCGAGCACGTCCGAGCCGCCGATGAGATCGGACGCGCGCGTCTTCACCAGATCGCTCGGCTTCGCGGTCCCCGCGTCATAGGCGCGGTAGACGGTCGCCATGATCGCGAGCTTTATCACCGACGCCGACGGAAACGCCTCGTCGGCGCGCTCGGCCACGAGCGGCGGCGCGCCGTCCATCGTGCGCACGACGACGCCGGTCTTCCCGGGGATGCGCGCGACGATGTCGCTCACGTCGATCGCGGTCGCCGCCGAGGCCCGCGGCACGGCGAGCGCGGGGAGCGCGAACGCGGCGAGTCCGCCGCCGACGAACGCGGCGCGCCTCACCGCGGCACCTGCGCCATCAGGAACGCGGCGAGCCGGTCGCCCATCACGCGCAATCGCGGCGACATCCACGCGAACTGCTCGGGACAGGTCATCTCGCCGAACTCGATCAGCAGCTTCTCCGGTGCGTCCACTTTTCGGAAACCGTAGTACTTGTGCTCGTTCTCGGTGAAGTTCTCGCCGACGAAGCGAAACGGGAACCACGCCCGGTACGCGCTCTCCCAGCCGTCGATGAACGCACGGCTGGTCGTGCTCGGAAAACCGACCGACGCGCCGCTCGCGCACGGCGTCGCGCCGTCGAAGTGCAGGAACACCGCGGCGCGGACGCGGTCGCGCCCTTCGTAGTCCGCGGGCCGCCGCACGACGGTATAGCCATGCGCGCGCAGCACGCGGGTCGTCTCGTCAGCGACCGCGGTCGTCCACTGCACCTCGCGCGCGCCGCTCGCGGCCGTGCCGAGATTGCACTTCTTGACGTGCAGCCGCGCGCAGCTCGCCGGGCGCCCTTCGTGCCCGGCTTGCACCAGGACGTCGCCGTCGTCGGCGGAGGCGAGCGCCGGGACGGCGAGCAGCAGCGCGGCGGAGACGGCGGCGAACGCGGGAAGCCGGATCACTCGGCGATAATGCCCGGCTTCGATGGCCACTCCTCTCGTTCCGAGCGACCTCTTGCAGTTCGCGCTCGTCTCCGATCCGCAGATCGCCCCCGACGGCGCCGCCGTCTACTACCGCCGCGCGTGGTTCGACCGCGACGCCGACGAGGTCCGGGGCGCGATCCGCCGCGTCGAGCGCGACGGCGCCGACCGCGCGTTCACGAGCGGGACGAACGACCGCCTTCCGCGCGTCGCGCCGGACGGCTCGGCGCTTGCGTTCGTCGGCGACCGCGACGGCAAGACGCGACTGTTCGTGCTGCGGCTGGACGGCGGCGAAGCGGTGCAGCTCGGCACGGAGTATCCGAAGATCGTCGCGCTCGCATGGTCGCCGGACGCGAAGCGGATCGCCTTCGTCGCGACCGCGGCGCACGACGCGCGGACCGCGCGCGCGTTCCACGACGAGAAGACGGGCGCGCGGCACATCCGCATGCTGCCGTTCAAGAGCGACGCCGACGGCCTGCTCGACGGGACGCGCAAGCATCTCTTCGTGATCGACGCCGACGGCGGCGGCGCGGCGCGCCAGATCACCAGCGGCGACTTCGACGTGAGCCCGCCGTCATGGTCGCCGGACGGGACGAAGATCGCGTTCTCCTCGCGCCTCGACCTGCCGCCCGCCGTCACCGAGACGTCGACCTCGCTGAGCGACGTGTTCGTGGTCGACGTGGCGAGCGGCGCGCACACGAAGCTGACGTCGAGCGACGGGCCGATGCAGCCGCCGGCGTTCTCGCACGACGGCAAGGAGATCGCGTTCGCCGGCCACCGGCACGGCGACGACGGCGGCGGGCGGTTCGACTACGAGCTGCTCGTCGTGCCGGCCGAAGGCGGCGAGATTCGCTCGCTCTCCGCGGGACTCGGGCGCACGGTGAGCGACACGATCGCCGGCGACTTGCGCAGCGGCGTGCCGCTGCCGCCGGTGTGGAGCGCCGACGACCGCGAGATCCTCGCGCTGGTCTCCGACGAGGGGAGCGCGCAGATCCGCGCGTTCGCGCGCGACGGGGGCGGGACGCGGATCGTCGCGGGCGGCGAGCGCCAGATCTTCGCGTACTCGACGTCGAACGACGGTGCGATCGCGTTCGCGTACGGCACGCCGACCGTGCCGAACGAGATCGCGCTGCTCGAGCCGTACGGCGGCGAACGGAAACTGACCGACGCGAACCCCTGGCTCGCCGAGAAGAGCGTCGTCGCGCCGAAACGGTATCGCCCGCGCGCCGACGACGGGACGGTCCTCGACGCGTGGCTGATCGCACCGGCGCAGACGAGCGAAGCGAAGCCGCCGCTCGTGCTGCAGGTGCACGGCGGCCCGCACGCGGCGTACGGGCAGGCGTTCTTCTTCGAGTTCCAGGTGCTCGCGGCGCAGGGGATCGCCGTCGCGTACGGCAATCCGCGCGGCTCGCAGTCGTACGGTCACGACTATGCGAACGCGATCCTCGGCCAGTGGGGCGGGATCGATGCGGCCGACGTGCTGCGCATCCTCGACGGCGCGCTCGAGCAAGGATCGTTCGACACCGCGCGGATCGGCGTCGCAGGCGGCTCGTACGGCGGCTTCATGACGACCTGGCTGCTCGGTCACAGCGACCGCTTCGCCGCGGGCGTCTCGATGCGCGCGGTGAACGACTTCGTCAGCGAGGTCGGCGCGACCGACATCGGCTGGTTCTTGGAGCGCGAGCTGGAAGCGCCGTACGCCGCCGACGCCGGGCGAAAGCTGTTCGAGGGCTCGCCGATGCGCGCGGCGAGCTCGATCGACGCGCCGCTGCTGGTCGAGCACAGCGAGCGCGACTACCGCTGCGCGATCGATCAGGGCGAACAGCTCTTCACGATCCTGCGCCGCCTCGGCAAGACCGACACGGAGTTCGTGCGCTTCGCGCAGACCGGCCACGAGCTCTCGCGCGCCGGCAAACCGCGCAGCCGCATCTTCCGCCTGCGCGCGATCGCCCACTGGTTCATCCGCCACCTCAAACCGGCCGGCATCGAACCGGCGCCGAACGAGGCGGGCGCATTGTTCGGCCCGCTCCCGGGCGAGAGTGCCGATGCGTTGCCGTAAGCGTCTCACGCCGGTGCTGCGCATCGCGGTCGTGAGCGCACTGCTCGCGGTTCTTGCGATCCCGATCGCCACGCCGGCGCAAACCGCGCGCGCGATCGATCCTTCGCTGTACAGCGGGATGCGGTGGCGGATGATCGGGCCGTTCCGCGGCGGGCGCGCGGTCGCCGTGAGCGGTGTCGCCGGCGATCCGCGGACGTTCTACTTCGGCGCGGTCGGCGGCGGCGTGTGGAAGACCGAGAACGCCGGGCGCACGTGGAATCCGATCATGGACTCGCAGCCGGTCGCGTCGATCGGCGCGCTGGCCGTCGCACCGAGCGATCCGAACACCGTGTACGCGGGCAGCGGCGAAGCCGACATGCGATCCGATATCCAGCACGGGAACGGCATGTACCGCTCGACCGACGCCGGCAAGACGTGGACGCGTACCGGGCTCGAGGACTCGCGCCAGATCGGGCGCATCCTCGTCGATCCGCGCGATCCGAAGACGCTGCTCGTCGCGGCGCTCGGGCATCAGTACGGGCCGAACGAGGTGCGCGGCGTCTACCGCTCGACCGACGGCGGCGCGACGTGGACGCGCACGCTTTTCCACGACCGCGACACCGGCGCGATCGATCTCGCGAGCGATCCGTCGATGCGCACGGTGTACGCCTCGCTGTGGCAGACCCGGCGCCCGCCGTGGAGCGTCTACCCGCCCTCGAACGGGCCCGGCAGCGGCTTGTACAAGTCGACCGACGGCGGCGCGACGTGGACGCAGCTGCACGGCAACGGCTTCCCGTCCGAGTCGCTCGGAAAGATCGGGCTCGCGGTGGCGCCGAGCGATCCGAACCGCGTCTACGCGATCGTCGATGCGAAAGCCGGCGGGCTCTACCGCAGCGACGACGCGGGCGCCTCGTGGAAGCTCGTCGACAAGGACACGCGCATCTGGCAGCGCGGCTGGTATTTCTGCC
Organism: Candidatus Elarobacter sp.; assembly: GCA_036264835.1. GTDB lineage: Bacteria > Vulcanimicrobiota > Vulcanimicrobiia > Vulcanimicrobiales > Vulcanimicrobiaceae > Vulcanimicrobium. Next base: position 3,564 of record DATAQE010000171.1, on the reverse strand, counting down.
ATGTCGCCGTCGACCCGAAGAACGCCGACGTCGTCTACATCTCGGACACCGCGTTCTACCGCTCGACGAACGGCGGCGCGTCGTTCACCGCGATCAAAGGCTCGCCCGACGGCGACGATTTCCACGGCATCTGGATCGATCCGACCGAACCGTCACGCATCGTCCTCGGCAGCGACCAAGGCGCTTCGGTCAGCATCGACGGCGCCCGGACGTGGAGCTCGTGGTTCAACCAGCCGACGGCGCAGTTCTACAACGTGCGCGCCGACAACGCGTTCCCCTACCGGCTCTACGGCGCGCAGCAGGACAGCGGCGCGGCGATGATCGCTTCGCGCAGCAGCCACAAAGGGATCCAGGAACGCGACTGGCGGCCGATCAACGCGGGCGGCGAGAGCGGTTCGGTCGCGCCCGATCCTGCCGATGCGAACGTGGTCTATGGCAACAACCCCGTGCTCCGCGAGGATACCGGCATTGCGCAGACGCAGCTCCTGGCGCCGACGACGGGGCTTCCCGGCGTCTGGCGCGAGGAGTGGACGCAGCCGATGTCCTTCGGCCGCGACCGAGCACTCTATACCGCGAACCAGTACGTCTACCGCACGCGCGACGGCGGCAAGCACTGGCAGCGCATCTCCAACGACCTCACCCGCGCGCATCCGGGCGTCCCCGCAACGCTCGACGCACCAGCAGCGAAGGACGTCTCCGGCGGCGGCGAAGCGCGCGGACTGGTGTACTCGCTCGCGCCGTCGCCGGTGCGCGCCGATCTGCTGTGGGCCGGCACCGACGACGGGCTCGTCCACCTTACGCGCGACGGCGGCCGCACGTGGCGGAACGTGACGCCGCCGGCGATGACGTCATGGACCCACGTCGACGCGATCGAGGCCTCCCACTTTGATCCGCAGACCGCGTACGCCGCGGTCGACCGCCACCGACTCGACGACGATCGTCCGTACATCTACGTGACGCACGACGGCGGCCGCACGTGGCACGCGGCGATGAACGGGATCGCCGCCGACGACTTCGTCTACGTCGTGCGCGAAGACCCCAAGCGCCGCGGATTGCTCTACGCCGGTACCGAGCACGGCGTCTACGCCTCGTTCGACGACGGCGCGTCGTGGCGATCGCTGCGGCTCAACATGCCGGTCGTCTCCGTGCACGATCTGATCGTCCACGACGACGACCTCGCGATCGCGACGCACGGCCGCGCGTTCTGGATCCTCGACGACGTCGAACCGCTGCGCCAACTCGCCGCCGGACCGCCGAACGGCGCCTGGCTGTTCGCGCCCCGCGCGGCGGTTCGCCTGCGCCCGTACAACGACGAAGCCGAAGCCTCGCCGCCCGAGACGCCGCTCGGCGAGAACCCGCCGTACGGCGCGCTGATCGACTACATCGTCCCGCCGGGCACGAGCGGTCCGGTGCAGCTATCGATCGCCGACGCCTCCGGCACGATGCTTCGCACGTGGTCGAGCGCCGACGCGCCGGCAACGACGGACCCGAACACCGTCGACTATCCCGCGTACTGGCTCGTCACGCCGCAGCGCCCGTCCGCGCAGCCGGGCATGCACCGCTTCGCCTGGGACTTCCACGCCGCGGGCAGCGCGACCGGACGGCGACGCCGCGGTGGCGCCGGACCGCTCGTCCCGCCCGGCCGCTACACCGTCGGGCTCACCGCGGGCGGCCGCACGATGACGCAACCGATCGTCATCCGCCGCGACCCGCGCCTCCACGCGACCGACGCCGACCTGCGCGCGCAATACGCGCTCGCACGCGAGATCGACGCGCTCCTCGCCCGCGTCCAAGCCGCAGTCGCCGAATCCGTCGAAGCCCGCAAGAAACCCGGCGCGAACCTCACGCAGACCGACGCGATCGCCGGAGCCCCGCCCTCGAGCGACCCGCGCAACTCCGTCGGCACGCCGGCGACGACGTTCACCACCTTGCGCTGGTACGCGAGCGCGCTCGGCGATCTCTTCGACTCGGTCGAAAGCGCCGACACCGCCCCGACCACCGACCAGCGCACCCGCTGGACGACATTACACGCCGACGCGCAACGCGCGCTGCAGCATTGGAGCACCGTGCCGAAGTAATAGCACGGCGGTCGAATCCGTTCCGACATTAGGTGACACGAATGCCATGCTCCTGGCATCTTGCTCGTGTACGATCACGGCGTACTTTGGGCAGGAGCAGAGATGGCGTCTTTTGCAAACGTCGCATTGCCATGGGCAGCGGCGGTGCTTGGCATAGCATGGCTCGTGGTTGCGCTCTACACATTCGATCGTCAGCGCCGAGACGTCTTGCCGTCCTCCACACCGACGGAGGCCGAGCGTGAGAAGGCGATTACCGAACTGTGGTCGGTCTATCCGGATTTCCCGGAAGATGACCCCGACACCGCGCTATTTCTTCTCGAAGAGAGCCGTCGTGACTACGATGGCTGGGTCGAGGGGAACGCGCGAATCGAAGCAAAGGCGACGTGGTTAACGGGCTTTCTCGCCGGCGGTGCTGGACTCTTGACCGTGTTCGCCGGCAGTCAAGGCGACAAAGCCCACGTCGAGTCGGGGCCGTTCTTGTTTCTCGCAATCATCGCGGCGTTCGGCGCGCTGCTATGTTGTCTATTCATCGTGCGGCCGAAACTTCGCTCATATCCGAGCGCGTCCGCGTATATCTCTCCTCTGGCTGCATATGCGTCGAAGTCGCGGTTTCACATCGCCCTCAGCCTCGCGGAGGCCTATAATCGAGCATCGATCGAACTGGCCGGCCGGCGGCGGTTCGACCCGATTGCCTGGGCCGTCGCGCAGGGCTCGCTTATCCTGGCTGTCTTCGCGATACTGATCCATTTCGCAAGTCATCTGACGCCGCACGAGAGTCCGAAGACTGTGGTAAACTGTAAGGCGCAAAGCGGTTCGTTCCGCAGCGGCGCCGCCGTGCGAATTTCGTGTGAGGAGCAGCAACGTGCCCGATAAACCCCAGCCGACGTCGGCAGTGCCGCCGCCTCCGCCACTCAATACGCAGCTCCATGAGGGCTGGAAGCCCGCGGCGCCGAGCACGCCGCCGCCGCCCCGCGGCTGAGCAGTCCCCGCTATCGGACTAGGCGGTCGATCGAAACACGTCTGCCGGGCGAACCGCCCGAGGCGCGGCGCTCGGAGGATCGCGAACTATAAAATTAAGTTAGGCCGGCCCGTCGTACTTGACCGAGACGATCTTCAGACGGCGGTCTCCGGCGGGCCGGTGCCAGGTCACCTTCGAGCCGGCGCGTGCGCCGATCAACGCCTGGGCGAGCGGCGAGTCCAGCCCGATCTTCCCGGCGGCGAGATCGGTCTCGTCCTCGTCGGCGATCGTGAAGGTCTTCGGCTCCGGGCCGACGCCCTCGACAACGACCTGCGCACCGTATCCGACCAGACGGCGGTCGGCCGGCGGCTCGGGCGCCTCGGTCGTTCGGCGGCGCGGGACGAGGACGGGCTCCGGCGGAGGCGCATCGTCGCGCTCTTTGGTGAACGCACGGCTCATATCGGTCAATACCCCTTGGGCGAACCGCAGGGCGCGGTGGTTCCTTATGCCCCAACCGAGGCGCCGGTT
>DATAQE010000156.1:0-15080 GCA_036264835.1 Candidatus Elarobacter sp. | reverse complement strand
TGTGGGAGACGCTTCGGGGGCACGCTCGCTCGCTGGTGCAACCGTCCGACGTTCACGCCGTGTTTGCAGGAGATGATGACGCGGCGGCCACGCTCGCTTCCGTCTCGGGCGCCGTTCGGCTGAACGACTCCGAGGAGCGGCGAGCGAAGCTCGATCGCGTCGTCGCGCGCTTCGCGCGTGACGACGTCGAGCGCCGTTACCGGGAGCTCGGAGAACGGATCGACCGCCTCTTCGCGTCCGGTGAGCCGGTTCCGACCGACCTACGCGCAGAACATTCGGCGCTCGCCGCCGAACTGAAAGGATAGCCCGGATTCCCACCGAGGAAAGGGGGTGAAGATCAGCATGGCACGCACGAAGAAACCGTCCGGAGGACCGCCGCCGGAACAGCCGCAGCTCTCGCTCGACGAGCAGATCAAAAAGCTGCTCGCGGCCGGGAAGAAGCGCGGCACGCTCACCTACGAAGAGATCAACGCCGTGTTCGACACGGCGGAAGACGTCGCGCCCGAACGGATGGACGATCTCCTCGAGGAGATCGCCTCGCTCGGGATCGAGATCGTCGAAGAGCAGGCGAAGGACGAGAAGCCCCCCGACCGCGAGGAGTCCGAAGAGGTCGCGGTGCCGGCCGGTCTCGCCCTCGACGACCCGGTCCGGATGTATCTCAAAGAGATCGGCCGCGTGCCGCTGCTCTCGATGGAGGACGAGCGCCGTCTGGCGATGGCGATCGAAGCCGGTGAGAAAGAAGCGCTCAAGAACGGCACCGCCAACAATGCGGTGATCCTCGGCGGCGACGAGGCGAAGCGCGCGCTGACCGAGGCGAACCTGCGGCTCGTCGTCTCGATCGCGAAGAAGTACGTCGGCCGCGGCATGCTCTTCCTCGACCTGATCCAGGAAGGGAATCTCGGGCTGATCCGCGCGGTCGAGAAGTTCGACTACCGCAAGGGCTACAAGTTCTCGACCTACGCGACGTGGTGGATCCGCCAGGCGATCACGCGCGCGCTCGCCGACCAGGCGCGGACGATTCGCATCCCCGTGCACATGGTCGAGACGATCAACCGTTTGATCAAGATCTCGCGGCAGCTGCTGCAAGAGCTCGGCCGCGATCCGACCGTCGAAGAGATCGCGAACGAGATGGGGCTCACGCCCGAGAAGGTGCGCGAGGTCATCAAGATCTCGCAGGAGCCGATCTCGCTCGAGACCCCGATCGGCGAAGAGGAAGACTCGCATCTCGGCGACTTCATCGAGGACCAGGAAGCGGTCGCGCCGGCCGAAGCGGCGTCCGTGATGCTCCTCAAAGAGAAGATGCAGGACGTCCTCAAGAACCTCACCGAGCGCGAGCGCAAGGTACTCGTGCTGCGGTTCGGGCTCGAGGACGGGCATCAGCGGACGCTCGAGGAGGTCGGTCAGGAGTTCGGCGTGACGCGCGAGCGCATCCGGCAGATCGAGGCGAAGGCGCTGCGCAAGCTGCGCCACCCGAGCCGCGGCAAAGCGCTCAAAGACTACTGGTCGAACGAGTAGCGGAGCGCCGTGTCGGTCGACGCGTTCCTCGGCTACGGGCTGACGGTCCCCGACCTCGAGGCGGGTCGCCGGTTCTACACCACGCTGGGTCTCGACGCGCGCGAGCGCGACGGGACCCTTGCGTTTCGGTGCGGGGGCCTGCCCGACGATCAGGTGCGGCTCGTCGAAGGACCGCGCAAGCGGTTGAACCACCTGCGCTACGGCGCCGACGAGGCGGGGCTCGCGGCGGTTCGCGCGCGGATGGCGGCGCGAGGCGTCGCGGAGACCGATCCGCCGCATCCCGCGCTCGGCGACGGCGGCGGCGTGTGGCTGCGCGATCCGGACGGCAACGCGATCAACGTGTCGCGCGCGGAGCCCGCTTCACCGCGTTCGGCGTCGCTCGCCGCGGTCAACGCGCCGGGGCGCTACGCGCGCGTCGGCGTCGCGGGCTGTCCGCCGAAGGCGCCGGTCGCACCGTACCGGCTCGGGCACGTAGTGCTGCAGACGCCGCGGCTCGAGGAGATGCTCGCGTTCTACCGCGACGTCCTCGGGCTGCGTCTCTCCGACCGCTGTCCCGGGATCAACGCGTTCATGCACCTGCCGCAGGGCGGCGACCATCACGTGATCGCGTTCGCCGACGACGAGCGCCGCGGTTTCCATCACGCCAGCTTCGAGGTCGCGTCGGTCGACGAGATCGGGATGGGCGCGCAAGCGGTGCTCGAGGCCGGCTACCGCGACGGCTGGGGCTTGGGCCGCCACGTGATCGGCGCGAACTACTTCCACTACCTGCGCGATCCGTGGAACAGCCTCGCGGAGCTGTTCTGCGACATGGACCGCATCCCGGCCGACGGATCGTGGCAGCCGCGCGACTATCCGGCGGAAGACGCGCACTACCGCTGGGGCCCCGTCCCGCCGCCGGATTTCGGCGCGAACTTCGAAGAGCCGGACTAGCGCCGCGCGCTAGACGTCCGCCCAGGTCGGCGCGTCCATCAGCGCCGCCCAGCGGCGGTAGAACTCGCGGTGACACGTCTCGCTCAAGTTGAAGTCGCTCGCGACGCCGCCGAGGTCTTCACGAAAGCGTTCGTGGCGCAATCCCATCTGCGTATTCAGCGGGTAGCGGCGCGTGACGACGCCGCGGCACGAGCGCGTGCACTCTTGCCAGTTGTCCATGTCGTCCTGCTCGAACGTCCCGCCGGGGCCGAACACCTGCATCCCCGCGAGCCGGATCGCGTCCTTGACGTGCTGCGGCGCGGCCTTGTCGACGAAGGTCCACGACCACACTTCGGTCGTGTCGGGTCCGCGCGGGTGCCAGACGCGGAACGTGCGCGCGCCGGCGCGCAGGACCGAGAAGTGCGGGAAGACCGTTCCGACGATCGGGCGGACGATGGCCCAGCGCTCGCCGAGCCGCATGCGCGCTTCGTCGTCGATCTCGCGCTCGTACGCGATCACCTCGGGCATCGAGATCCCGTCGAGGTTGTCGGGACCGACGCACGTCATCATGTGGCCGTTGCCGGGTGAGACGATGCTCCCCGGCGAGGCGCTCGTCGTTGGGCCGGTGTCGAACCCGGTTTGAATCGCCGAGAGGTGGGTCCAGCCGACGTGGTAGCCGTCGCCGCCGATGTTCTCGGCCGGGAACTTCCAGTTGCACGGCATCGTCCACTTCTGCACGCCGCCGAGCACCTCGATCCCGCCTTCGCGCCGGTCGAAGAGCGCGTCGAGATACCAGCGCATCTCGCCCAGGTATTCGGCGAGCGGCGGCGCTGTGGCGTCGAACGTCGCGTACACGAAGCCGTTGTACGCGTCGAGCTGCGCGACCGGGACGAGCCCCCAGTCCTCGCGGCGCAGCTCGCGGTAATAGGCCTGCTCCCAGAACGGGACGCCGAGGAGCGAGCCGTCGTTGCGGTAGGTCCAGCCGTGGTACGCGCAGGTGAAGGTGAGCGCGTTGCCGTCCTCCGCGCGGCACAGCCGGTTGCCGCGGTGGCGGCACGAGTTGAGGAAGGCGCGAATCGTTCCGTCGGTGTCGCGCACGACGAGCACGGGATCTTCGCCCATGTAGGTCGTGAAGAAATCGCCCGGCTTCGCGACCTGGCTCTCGTGGCACAGGAACAGCCAGCAGCGCGCGAAGATCCGTTCCAGCTCCTGCTCGTAGATCGCGCGCTCGATGAAGATGCGCCGGCTCACCAAGCCGTGCTCGAGGTCGACGAGGCCGGCCGCCCGTTCCGCGATCATCAGAAGAAGATGCTGATGTTCTTGACGGAGAGCACCGTGTCGTCGAGGACGATGCGGCGCGCCGCGATCTTCCAGCCGCCGGACTCGCGGCGCAGCGTGTCGCGGCGCGAGCCGACGAAGAGCTCGCGCTCGCGCTCGGCGCGCGTGCGGTAGACGACGAAGTTCGAGTAGACGGTCAGCTCGTTCGCGGCGCCGCCCGGCGCGATCTCGACGTTCGTGATGCAGTGCCGCGTTCGCGAGGGCGGGTCCTCGGCCCACGCCATCCCGGTGTCGAGCCGCGCGATCCGCCGCGTGAGCGTGTCCTTGGACTCGTCGAGCAGCCCGGCGTCGGCGTCTCCGGTGAGCTCCTCGGCCGGCGGCGCGGTGCGGTCGAGGCGTTTGATCGCCTTGCTGTTCGCCGGATACCGGTTGCTGCGCATCGGCATCCAATAGCGGACGTCGGCCGTGAAGAGCTCGAGCCACTCGTGGAAGCGCCGCTCGTCGAGCATCCGCGCCTCGCGGTACAGGAACTGCTCGATCTCGCGGATCGTGCGCTCGTCGTCCGCGGCGGCCGTCTCGATCGTTTGCTGCATGCCGGTGCTCCTCGCCGTTCTCATGTGCCCGTCTCGCCCGCCATCAACTCGGCCCAGCGGCGGTAGAACTGGCGGTGGTTGCTCTCGCTCAGGCTGAAATCGCTCGCCCACGCGCCGAGGTCCTCACGGTAGCGCTCGTGCCCCAGCCCCATCTGCGTGTTCAGCGGGTAGCGCTGCGCGACGACGCCGCGGCAGGAGCGCGTGCACTCTTGCCAGTTGTCCATGTCGTCCTGCTCGAACGTCCCGCCCGGGCCGAAGACCTGCATCCCGGCGAGCCGGATCGCGTCCTTGACGGGCTGCGGCGCCGCTTTGTCGGTGAACGTCCACGACCACACCTCGGTCTTGCCGGGGCCGCGCGGATGCCAGACGCGGAACGTCCGCGCGCCCGCGCGCAGGACCGCGAAGTTCGGGAACACCGTCCCGACGATCGGCTTGATGCGGTCCCAGCGCGGGCCGAGCCGCTCGCGCGCCTCGGCCGCGATCTCGGCCTCGTACGCGATCACCTCGGGCGCGGCGATCCCGTCGAGGCTGTCGACGCCGACGCAGATCATCACGTGCCCGTTCCCCGGCGAGACCAGGCTGCCCGGCGACGCGCTCGTCGTCGGGCCGGTGTCGAACCCGGTCGTGATCCCGGAGAGATGGCTCCAGCCGACGTGATAGCCGTCGCCGCCCAAGTTCTCGCCGGGGAATTTCCAGTTGCACGGCATCGTCCACTTCTGGACGCCGCCGAGCACTTCGATGCCGCCGTCACGCCGGTCGAAGAGCGCGTCGAGATACCAGCGCATCTCGCCGAGATACTCGGCGAGCGGCGGCGCCGCGGCGTCGAACGTCGCGAACACGAAGCCCTTGTACGAGTCGAGCTGCGCGACCGGGACCAAGCCCCAGTCTTCGCGCCGCAGCTCGCGGTAGTACGCCTGCTCCCAGAACGGCACGCCGATCAGCGCACCGTCGTTGCGGTACGTCCAGCCGTGATACGCGCACGTGAACGTCAGCGCGTTCCCCGAGTCCGCACGGCAGACCCGGTTGCCGCGGTGCCGGCACGAGTTGAGGAACGCGCCGACCTTGCCGGCGCTGTCGCGCACGACGAGCACGGCGTCCTCGCCCATCCAGGTGGTGAAGAAGTCGCCGAGCCGCGGGATCTGGCTCTCGTGGCACAAGAACAGCCAGCACCGCGCGAAGATCCGCTCGAGCTCCTGCTCGTAGATCGCCGGATCGGCGAAGATCCGGCGATCGATGAGCCCCTGTTCGGCGTCGGCCCGCATCGCGTCAGACAGTGGGCTTCACCTTGGTGAGATGGTAGAGGTTCGGCGGCGGCGTGCAGCGGTCGCAGGTGATGCCCGGCTCGTTCGGCGCCGGGACGATCGGGTTCGTGAGCTTGTGGATCCGCATGCCGGGCGTCGGTTTGCCCTCGGACGCGGCGCGGAGCGAGAGCTCCGGGAGGATCGCCGGCGAGAAGATCTCGTCGAAGAACGAGTCCTGCACGCGCGTGCGCGGGAACGCGTTGCAGCCGTTCGCGAAGCGGTCTCCGCTGCAGAGCTTCACCGCGTTCGCGGGGACCCACGGCAGCGGGTATTCGACGTAGTGCGGGACGTTCGTCCGTTGCTTTGTCAGCATCTCCATCATGAGCTTGAACGCGTAGGCCGCGGTCGCCGGCGTGCCGCCGGACGAGACGCCGCGCAACCCGCGTCGCTGGTACTCGGGGTTCGCCAGCGCGAGCCGGAAGCCGTTCGAGGACTCGCCGGTGACGGGGACGAGCCTCTGCCGGCCGGTGGCGAGCAGCGCCTTGATCACGCCCGACTCGCCGGCCGTCGACCAAACGCCGTCGGGGTTCGGGTGCGCGGCGAGCATCTTCGAGGTCTCGACCTGCACCGTCTCGTCGCTCGCGTTCCCGTAGAACTCGATCGTGTGGATCCCGGGGTACTTCTTGAAGACCGACATCGCGCCGGCGTAGTGGCGCTTGTCGGCGATGAAGCCGGGGATCAGCCGCACCACGAAGACGGTGCCCTTTCCGTGCAGCTCGTTGACGAGCGCCTGCGCGGAGTTCTCGCCGAAGCCGGAGGTCAGCGTGCTGACGTTGTACGCGCACGGCTCGAGCACGGTCAGCTCGAACATCATGAACATGACGCCCTTGTCGCAGCCGCGCTTGATCGTGCGGTTCAGCGCGGTCGTCGAGACCGGCATGCTGATGATCGCGTCGGCCCCGCTGTCGATCATGCTCTCGTAGTCCGAGATCTGCTTCTGCGGATCCAGCCCGGAGATCACTTCGTGGATCTCGACCTGCTTGTCGTACGGCGGCGTCGCGGCGAGCGCTTTCACGCTGTTCGCGGCCTCGCTGAGCCACGCGTTGCCGCTGACGCTCAAGCTGAGGTAGATCTTGAACTTGTGCGGGGTCTGCGCGATCGCGGAGCCGCCGGCGCCGCCGCGCAGCAGCACCAGCGCGAAGAGCGCAAGCGCGAAGAACGACCATCGCGCGGTGGTGCGGAGCGCTCGCCGGAGGCGTACCGGGTCGGTCATGCGGGGTTCCTTTCGAGGTTCCGGGTGTGGGTGATGCGGGCCCGAATCGATCCGTAGAGCTCTCCGCGCAGCAGCAGCAGCGCGGCGAGGATCACGAAGCCGTAGATGACGATGCGCCAGCCCTCGGCGATCGCGAGCGCGGAGATCGTCGCGGAGAGCGTCGTGAGCAGGACCGCGCCGCCGGCGACGCCGAGGAGCGTTCCGCGGCCGCCCGCGATCGACGTTCCGCCGACGATCACCGCGGCGATCGACGGGAGCAGGTAGCTCTGTCCGAGCTCCAGCGTCGCGCCGCTCGCGTACCCGACCATCAGGATGCCGGCTAGCCCCGACGCGGCGCCGCTGATCGCGTAGCAGAGCACCGTCACGGTATTCACCGGTAGGCCGGCGAGGTGGGCCGCCTCGCGGTTCGCGCCGATCGCGTAGATGCGCCGGCCGAGGACGGTGCGGCGTTCGACGAGCGTGCCGAGCGCGGTCAGCGCGATCGTCAGCACGATGACGCGCGGGACGCCGAGCCAGCTCGCCGTGAACAGCGCGGAGAGGACCGGTGAGGCCGCGCCGTGCGGGACGCCTTGCGTGATGCCGAGGACCGCGCTCGCGATGATGATCCCCATCGCGAGCGTCATGATGAACGGCGGGATGCGGACCAGGCTCACGCCGGCGCCGCTGAGCGCGCCGATCAGCGCCGTGATCAGCAGAACGGCGGGGACGGCCCAGAGCAGCGCGCTCGGCGAGGCTTGCGCCCAGCCGAAGATCAGGATGCCGCCGAGCGTCATCACCGAGGCGACCGCGAGGTCGAGGCCGCCGAGCAGCACGACGAAGTGCTGGCCGAACGCAACGATCACCACGAACGAGGACAGCGCGAGGATCGCGAGCGCTTGATCCCACAGCCGCGCTCCTTGCGCGAACCGGCTCGAGACCAGCAGGAGCGCAAAGGCGAGCGCGAACAGCGCGGCCGCGCGCAGATCGTCGTTGCGCAGGCCCGTCATCGCGCGCGCCTCGACGGCGCGCGCTCGGAGAGCGTTCCGATCAGCACGGCGACGATCATCGCGACGCCCTGGGCGATCCCGGTGTAGAACGAGACGACGCCGGCGGAGAACAGGACTTTCTGCAGCAGGCTCAGCGTCGCAGCGCCGATCATCGCGCCGATCACGCCGCCTCTGCCGCCGCGGAACGAGACGCCGCCGACCGCGATCGCGGCGTAGGTCAGGATCAGGTAGACGTTCCCGGCGTTCGGATCGCCGGTCGTCGTGACTCCGCTCAGCGCGTAGCCCGCCCAGCCGTAGAGCACGCCGGCGAGGCAGAACGCGAGCATCTTCGTCCGGCGCGCGTCGATCCCGGCGAGCGAGGCGGCGTACTCGTCCGCGCCGACCGCGTACAGCCCGACGCCCCAGTCGGTTCGGCGCAGCGCGATCCAGCCTAGCGCGACGGCGAGCGCGACGAGCGCGGCGGCGGGGACGTAACCGGCGGCGTTCCCGGTGATGAGATCGCCGATCGCGCTCGGCACCGTGCCGCCCGGCGCGTCGAGGATCAGCAGCGCGGCGCCCGAGCAGATCGTCATCGTCGCGAGCGTCGATGCGACCGACTGCAAACCGGCGAACGCGACCAGGACGCCGTTCACCGCGCCGACGCCGAGCCCGACCGCGCTCGCGAGCAGCAGGCCGAGGAGCGCGCCGCGCGGGCCGTCGGGGAGCGCGGTCGCCATGAGGACGTTGGTGAGCGCGACGACGCCGGCGACCGAGAGATCGAAGTTGCGCGTCAGCACGACGAGCGCGCCGCCGGCGGCGGCGAGCGCGAGCGGGAGCGCGTTGTCGAAGAGATCGTTCACGGCGGCGGCGCTCAGCGCGTGCGGCTCGCGCGCGGCGAAGAACGCCAGGAGCACCAGATAGATCGCAAACGCGACCGCCGTGCCGTTCCACGCGAACGCGCGCCGCGGCGCCGGCGGCGGCGCCTCCTCGCGCGGCGTCTCGCCGTTCACGGCGTGACCGGTCGCGAGCGCGATGAGGTGCGTCTCGGAGAGTGCGTCGCCCGCGACCTCGGCGACGATCCGTCCGCGGTACATCACCAAGCACCGGTCGGCGAGCTCGACCAGCTCCGCGAGCTCGGTGGAGTACAGCAGCACGCTGCCCTCGTCGCGGACGAAGCGGCGCACGACCTCGTAGATCACCTGCTTCGTCGCGACGTCGACGCCGCGCGTCGGATCGTAGAGCACGAGGGTCCGCGCGCCGGAGAGGAGGACGCGCGCGACGAGCGCTTTCTGCTGGTTGCCCCCGGAGAGCGCCGTGACGTCCATGCCGAGGTAGCGCGGCGGGAGATCGACCGCGGTCGCTTCGGCGTCGACGGTGCGGCGTTCGCGCGAGGAGTCGATCAAGCCGAAGCGCCGCAGGCGGGCGAGGATCGGCAGCGAGATGTTCGCCGAGGTGCGCAGGCCCGGGAAGATCGCCTCGGTCTTGCGCTCTTCGGGGAGGACGCCGATCCCGTCGCGCAGCGCGGCGGCCGGCGTCGCGTGCCGCAACTCGTCGCCGTTCGCGGTGACCGTGCCGCCCGCGGCACGCGCCGATCCGCCGAGGATCGCGAACAGCTCGCGCTGGCCCTGGCCTTCGAGGGCCGCGACGCCCAGAATCTCGCCGCGGTGCAGCGTGAAGCCGATCTCGGAGAGCGACGTGCCGCTCAGCCCGCGCGCCTCGAGCGCGGGAGCGGACGCGGCGCGGTGCGCGGGGAGCGCGCCGTTCGCGCGGCCCGCGAGCGAGCCGCCCGCGATCATGCGGAAGATCTCCGCGTCGCCGGTGCTCGCGAGATCGACGGTGCCCACGTTCGCGCCGTTGCGCAGGATCGTCGCGCGCGCGCAGAGCGCGCGCACCTCGGCGAGGCGGTGCGTGATGTACAGCACCGCGGTGCCGCCGGCGGCGAGCCGCCGGATCGCCGCGAAGAGCCACGCCGGATCGGCGAGCGCGGCCGTCGGCTCGTCGAGCAGCAGCAGCCGCGGCTCGCGGCTGAGCGCGCGCACAATCTCGATGCGCTGACGCTCGCCCAGCGAGAGCTCGCCGGCGGTCGCGTTCGGATCGATCTCGGCGGCGCCGAACTCGCGCAGGATCGCGCGCGCCGCGCGCTCGTTCGCCGCCGGCGAAGCGAGACCGGCGAAGCCTTTCACCAGCCGCGGCAGCATCAGGTTCGTCGCGACCGAGAGGTTCGGGAGCAGGCTCAGCTCCTGAAACGCGGTCGCGACGCCGGCGCGCTGCGCCGCCGCCGGCGACGCCGCGCGGAACGGTGCGCCGCCGACGAGGATCGTCCCGGCGTCCGGGACGACGATCCCGTTCAGGATCTTCACCAGCGTCGACTTCCCCGCGCCGTTCTCGCCGAGCAGCGCGTGGATCTCGCCGCTCCGCACCTCGAGCGAGACGTCGCGCAGCGCGACGGTCGCGCCGTAGTATTTCGTGAGCCCGGCGATCGCGAGCGACGCCGATCCTTGCGCCGCCGCGGCGGGCGCGGTCATCGTGCGCGCGTACCGCGCGCGCGCCCCGCCGCGCCGGAGTACCGCACCATCCGCAGCACGAGCTCCGCGTAGCGGTCGGCGACCGCCGCGCCGTCGAGCCGCCCTTTCGGAGAGAACCAGTCCGCGACGCCGCTGCACATCGTCAGGATCGCGATGTTGGTCAGTCCGGTGTCCGGCACGTCGAACTCGCCCGTCGCAACACCGGCGTCGATCAGCGCGCGGAACATCGCTTCGTACTCGTCGCGCTTTTCGAGGATCGCGGCGCGGTTCCGTCCCGTCAGCGCACGGATCTCGGTGTGGCTGACGAACGCCTCGCTCTGGTGCTCGGTGTGATAGCGCACGTGGAACCGCACCGCGGCGCAGAGGCGGCGGGGCGCGGTCGACTCGCGCTCGACCGCGTCGCGCAAACCGGCGAGCAGCTCGTCCATCGTCTGCTCGAAGCCGTCGAAGAGCAGCTGCTGCTTCGACGGAAAGTGGTAGTAGAGGCTGCCCGCCTCCATCTTCAAGTTCGAGGCGAGCGCGCGAACCGGCGTGCCGTGATATCCGCGGGATCGGAACAACGCGGTCGCCACGGCTCGGATTCGCTCGGGCGAAGCTTTTCCGTGCGACGCGGGTGGCCGTCTCGGCATCGACCGAACGTTTGTTAGAGGCCGGAGGCCGACCTCCCGAAGAAGAGCCGCGTCGTGAGCTCCGAGGCAAAGATCGCCGTCGTCACCGGCGCAGGTTCCGGGATCGGGCGCGCCGTCGCGCGCGCGCTCGGCGGCGCGGGCTACGCGGTCGTTCTCGCCGGGCGGCGTGCCGCGCCGCTCGAGACGGTCGCCGCGGAGATCGAGGCGCTCGGCGGCAAGGCGCTGGCCATTCCGACCGACATCGCGGACGCCGCCTCGGTCGAGGCGCTGTTCGCCGCGACGCGCTCCGCGTTCGGCCGGCTCGACCTGCTCTTCAACAACGCAGGGCTGAACCCGCCGGCGACGCCGATCGACGAGATTTCCGTCGAGCAATGGCGCGCGGTCGTCGACACGAATCTCACCGGCACGTTCTTGTGCACGCGAGAAGCGGTGCGCATGATGAAAAATCAGCAGCCGCGCGGCGGCCGGATCATCAACAACGGCTCGCTCGCCGCGCACACGCCGCGCCCGAACACGATCGCGTACACCGCGACGAAGCACGCGATCAGCGGGCTGACCAAGTCGACCTCGCTCGACGGGCGCGCGTTCGACATCGCGTGCGGGCAGATCGACATCGGGAACGCGGCGACCGAGATGACCGACCGCCTCACCGTGGGCGACGTGCAGGCCGACGGGACGCGGCGTCCGGAGCCGCGGATGGACGTCGCGCACGTCGCGAGCGCGGTGCTCTCGATGGCGAGCCTCCCGCTCGAGGCCAACGTTCAGTTCATCACGGTGATGGCGACCGCGATGCCGTTCATCGGCCGCGGCTGACCCGTTCCGATTCGGAGAGACGCATGCGATTGGTGATGTTCGAAGAGCGCGGCGAAGAGCGGCTCGGCGTCTGCGAGGGCGACCGCGCCGTCGACCTCGCGTGGCTCGGCGGCGCTCTGCCGCGCGACGTGATGGAATTCGTGCGCGGCGGCGAGGCGGCGCGAGCCGCCGTCGTGGAGGCGCTGCGCGGCGCGCCGGACGGCGCGTGGCGCCCGCTGCGCGACCTTCGCCTGCTGCCGCCGATCGCGCGGCCCGGCAAGATCGTCTGTCTCGGGCTGAACTACGTCGACCACGCGGCGGAAGGCGGTCACGCGAAGCCCGATTATCCGAGCATCTTCCTGCGCTCCGCGACCTCGCTCGTCGCGCACGAGCAGCCGATCCTGCTCCCGCGCTGTTCCGACAAGCTCGACTACGAAGCCGAGCTCGTCGCCGTCGTCGGCACGACCGCGCGCCACGTCGCGAAAGCGGACGCGCTGCGTTACGTCGCGGGGTACTCGTGCTTCGACGACGCGAGCATCCGCGACTACCAGCACTTCACCGCGCAGTGGACGATCGGGAAGAACTTCGACCGCACCGGCGCGTTCGGCCCGTGGTTCGTCACGGCCGACGAGCTCCCGCCCGGCGCGGCCGGTCTCACCATCGAGTCGCGTCTGAACGGGCAGGTGATGCAGCACGCGAACACGCGCGACATGATCTTCCCCGTCGACGAGACGATCGCGCTGCTCACCGAGTGCATGACGCTCGAGCCCGGCGATCTGCTGGTGATGGGGACGCCGGGCGGCGTCGGGCACACCCGCAAGCCGCCGGTCTTCATGCGCGACGGCGATCTGATCGAGGTCGAGATCGAGTCGATCGGCGTGCTGCGGAACCGGGTCGCCGCCGAAGTTTAGCGGGCCGGGGCGTCCTCGCGGCACGCCGCCGCGGCGGCGACGACCGTCGGCGTGAGGATCTGCTCGGCGCCGGCGATGTTCTTTTGCTGCGCCTCGATGTCGAGCGCGAGCTTGTTCCAGATCGTCTGGCCCGGCGTGTTCGACGGCGCGACGCTGCCGTGCTGGAACATCGCGCTCGGACCGGAACCCGGCAGCGACGTCGCGCCGAGGAACTGATCGGCGGTCGACGGCGGCGCGGCCGGCGCGGACTTCGGGGCCGCGCTGAGCTGCGAGGTCGAGGCCGTCATGTTCGTGTCGACGTCCTTCATGCTCGTCCCGATCGCGACCGTCTCCACGATCCCGCTGACGTGGTTGAGCGCGACCGTCTGCCGGTCGATCGCCGCCTGCAGCTGCGCTTTGAGCAGCAGCGCGAACTTGTCGTCCTCGGTCACCGGCGCCTTCGGGAAGCGCTTCTCGTCGGCGAGCAGCTTCTTCATGACGTCGAGGTTGTGCGCCATCCGCGCCGCGACCGCGCGCAGATAGGCATAGTCGAGATCGAGCGCGCCCGGCGATGAGCCGCGCTGGTCGTCGGCGGCCTTGAGCACGCCGCGGTGTCCCGCCGCGATCAAGTCGTCGGTCTTCATCAGCCCGAGCACCGACGGCGCGACGTTGTCACGCACCGTCGTGCAGAACCCCTTCGCCCGCGTCCGCCCAATCTCAGGCAACCCTCTCGCCGCCGGCGCCGGCGCAGGCGCCTGCGCCTGCGTAGCGACCACGACGCACACCAGCGCGCCCAGGAGGGGCGCGCGTGTTCGCGCACTTTGCGCGAACACTACATTGCCTCGTCTTCTCCGCGGCCGGCGCGCGGGCTCGGCGTGACCGCGGGATTCGCGTCGGCGAACTGCCCGAGCGGGTTCGGCACGACCCACACGGTGACGTCCCAGATCGCCGGATACAGGAACACGAATGGCACCGTCGACGCGTCGGTCACCACGCCGGCGGCGACCAGCCCGGCGGCCGTCGGATGCGAGTAGTCGCCGCCGTTCGCCGTGCCGTAGCGCGCCGCGCTCATCGCCTTCCCGTAGGCGATCGTCCCGTTCGGCATGCGCTGCACGTAGTGCACGTGCGCGGGGATCTTGAACCAGCGCGACGGGTCGATCCCGAAGCGGTTCGGCGGTCCGGTGACCGACTCGGCCTGCGGGATGCTGAAGTCGGCGCCGAGCAGACGCCCGTTCACGTCGTACCAGAGCTGTGCGGGAAGATCGGGATCGGTCGTGTCCCAGTACTTCGGGTTCACGTAGCTGATCGCGCCGGTGCGGTCCTCGCGGCTGTACCGCATCCAGCCGGCCGCCGTCGCGGCCTGCGGGTTCGGATACCGCTTCGGAAGATTCGTCATGACGCGGCGCAGGAACGCCGCCTCCGCGGCGCTCGGCGAGGGCGCCGGCGTCGGGGCGGGCCGCGCGGTCGGCGCCGGGCGGGCGCTTCCGGACGGCATCGGCATCGGCATCTGCGACTGCGCGCCCGCGGGGAACGGCGCGAGCGCCAGCGCGCACGCGAAGACGAGGACCGGACGACGGCGCATCATGGCGCCGCCGTTCGCTATGACGAGCCCGGCGCCTTGGAGGCGGCGGGCGCCGGCGCGGGCGTCTCGGCCGGGGCCGTCGGCGCGGGCGACGGCGTTGACCGCCGCTTCTGCAACAGCTGTGCGGGCGAGGCGGTACGGGCCGGGGTCGGCGTGTAGGCCGACGCCGGGGCGTCGTTGGAGAGCCGGTACGGGAACGGAACCCGGATCGAGTACCGGTCGCCGATGTGCTCGATCGCGGCGGCGGTCCGCGCGTCGATCTGCGTTCCGGCCGGGACCGGTGCGACGATCGGCTGGACGGAGGTCACCGGCAGCAGGCCGGCGCTGATCGAGAAGCGCTCGAGCGAGACGGTGGGACGGCGCGTCCCGTTCGGCCCTTCGACGCTGCCGACCAAAAGATAGGCCCGCGTGCCGGCCGGGGCCAGCACGGAGCCGTCGAGCCTCAGGTCGTCGCGGAGGTGGACCGCGACGACGTCACCCTCGCGCCGGCCGGCGTCGAGCGGGGCATCGGTGACGAAGACGACCGCCGTTCCCGCGGGGAGCACGTGCTCCCGTGAGGATTGAGCGGTCGCCCAAGTTGCGGACAGCAGGAGGAAGGCCGCCGCGGTGGCGGCCGTCCGGCGGATGCCGGGCATCCTCCTAGCTGGCCTTCTTCTCTGCCTCGGCGGCCTCCGCCGCAGCCTTCTTGCCCTGCTCGATCAGCGCTTTGACCTTCTGGCCGCCCTTCTGACCGATCGTCTCGTAGAATTCCGGGCCGTAGCGGTCGCGAGTCGCCTCGCCGCCCTTTTTGCCGCCCTTCTTCCCGATGGCTTCGTAGAAGGCGTGGCCGTGGGCTTTCTTGGTGGCTTGGCCGCCCTTGCGCCCGATCATCTCGTAGAACTCGGGGCC
>DATAQE010000160.1:0-5540 GCA_036264835.1 Candidatus Elarobacter sp. | reverse complement strand
CTCAACAACGGCAACCTCGGTTTCACGACCGACTTCCGGAACGTCTACGCGACCGTGCTCGAGCGCTGGCTTGGCCGCCCGTCGGCCGCGGTCGTCGGCGCGGGATTCACACCGCTCACCGCCCTCGCGTAAGGGTTACGGCTTCGGCGCATCCTTCGACAAGCTCAGGATGACATGGTGGCAATGCGTGATCGACGAATCGCGCCTCGCCTCAGTGTCATCCTGAGCCTGTCGAAGGATGTGCCTTCAGTCGCGGACGCGCACCACGCCCTTTCCGACGAGCCGGCGTTCCATGAGGTCCGCGATCGCGCGCGGCGCGTCGGCGAAGGCGTACGTCGTGTCGACGCGCGGGTGCAGCTTGCCGGCCGCGATGAGGTCGAACATCGCCGTGAAGTTGGCGCGGTTGCGCTCGGGGTTGCGCGCCGTCCAGTCGCCCCAGTAGACGCCGAGCACGTCCAGCTCTTTGAGCAGGATGCGGTTCGCGGGGATCTGCGGGATCGTGCCGCCGGCGAAGCCGACGACGAGCAATCGCGCGTCGCGCTTCGCGGCGCGCAGCGCGGCGTCGAACTGCTCGCCGCCGACGTTGTCGATCGCGACGTCGATCCCGCCGCCGCTCGCGCTCTTGATCGCGTCGACGAGATCCGGCGCGCCGGCGTCGAGGACGACCTCCGCGCCGGCGCGTTCGGCGGCATCGCGCTTCGCCGGCGAGCTGGCGCTCGCGATCGCGTGCGCGTAGAGCGCCTTGGCGAGATCGCACGACGCCGTTCCGACCCCGCCGCCCGCGCCGCTGACGAACAGCCATTCGCCGCCGTGCAATTTGGCGCGGTCGACGAGCGCGTGATACGCGGTGCCGTACGTCAGCACCATCCCGGCCGCGGTGATGAAGCCGACGGTGTCCGGCAGGAGGATCGCGGTCGCCGCGTTCGCGACCGCCTTCTCCGCGAACCCGCCCGACACACCCGCCGCAACGCGATCGCCGGCGTGCAGATCGCGCACGCCTTCACCGACTTCCGCGACGACGCCCGCGACCTCGACGCCCGGGCTGAACGGGAGCGGCGGCTTCACCTGGTACTTGCCCTGGATCAGCAGCACGTCGGGGAAGTTCAGGCCGGCGGCGTGCACGTCGATCACGATCTGGCCCGGTCCGGCGTGCGGGTCGGGCGCCTCGTCCATGACCAGCGTCTCGGGCGGGCCGTACGCGCGGCAGAGAATCGCTTGCATCGTGCAGTCGTTGCGAAGCGGGACCGGGCGTTCCTCGTGCGAACCGCGCCGGGATGGAGCGCGTCTCGTTCACCAGCCTCGCCGATCTGCAGCGCGTCCGCGGTCAGCGCGTCGGCGAGAGCGCGTGGTTCACGGTCACGCAAGACCTCGTGGACGAGTTCGCACGGCTCACCAACGACCCGCAGTGGATCCACGTCGATCCGGAGCGCGCACGGCGCGAGTCGCCGCTCGGGACGACGATCGCGCACGGCTTCCTGACGCTGAGCCTGCTCTCGAGCATGATCGAAGAGTGCATCGTCTTCCCGACCGCGCGGATGGCGTTCAACTACGGCTTCGACCGCGTGCGTTTCGTCGCGCCCGTCCCGATCGGCGCGCAGATTCGCGGCACGTTCGCGCTCGAGGACGTGCGCGAGATCGAGGGCGGCGCCGACATGACGTGGCGCGTGGACGTCGAGATCCGCGACGCGCCGAAGCCCGCGCTCGCCGCACTCTGGCTGACGCGCGTCCTGTTCGCGCAGCGCGCCGGCGCAGCCGCCTCGTAGGCGAAGACTCCGCACGAATACGGAGGCTCCCGGCGGGCGGCTGCGAATGCCGCCCCGATGCTCGTCCGTCGTGCTCTGACCGCAGCGGCACTGCTCGCTTGCGTGCTCTCCGGGATCCCGATCACCACGAACGCCGCCGACACGGTCGTCGCCGGCACGCACAGCTTCGGCGAGCCGTCGGTCTCGCCGGACCACGCCGAGATCGCGTTCGTCTCGGGCGGCGACGTGTGGAGCGTCCCGTCGGGCGGCGGCACGGCGCGGCTGCTCGCGGCGGTCGGCGGCGGGGCGCACCGGCCGCTGTTCTCCCCCGACGGGAAACGCCTCGCGTTCGTCGACACGCAGCCGGGCGAGGCCGGCGTCTACGTGCTCACGCTCGACGGCGGCGCGCTGCGCCGGCTCACCCACGACGACGTCGTCCCCGACGTGAGCGGATGGTCGCCGGACGGGCGCTACGTCTACTTCTCGACGTCCTCGCACCAGATCGCGTACTTCGGCGACGTCTACCGCGTCTCGGCGGACGGCGGGACGCCGATGCACGTCCTCCACGAACCGTACATCAACGAGATGTTCGCGGCGCCCTCGCCCGACGGCGCGTCGCTCGCGTTCGTCCGCAACGGCTTCACGCAGTGGTGGCGGCGCGGCCACAGCCACATGGACGAGACCGAGCTCGTCGTCGCGCATCCCGGAACGAACCGCTTCGACACGATCACGAACGGCGACGCGAAGGACCAGTGGCCGATGTGGTCCCCCGACGGCCGCACGCTGTATTTCGTCTCGGACCGCAGCGGCGCCGACAATCTGTGGGCACGCACTTCAGACGGCCGCATGCGCAAGCTGACCGCGTTCACCGGCGGGCGCGTGCTCTGGCCGACGATCTCGCGGGACGGGCGCGTCGTCGCGTTCGAGCGCGGGATGCGCATCTGGACCTACGACGTCGAGAGCGGGAGCGCGCGGGAGCTCGCGATCGTTCCGCGCGGTCTCCCGGACGTCGCCGGCGAGCGGCATCTGACGCTGGCGAACCGCTTCAGCTCGCTCGATCTCTCGCCCGACGGGAAGAAGATCGCGTTCGTCGCGCGCGGCCGCATCTTCGCCGCGGCCGCGCAGGAAGGCGGTGCGGCGCAGCTCGTCACGACGCACGGAGACGCGGCGTACGATCTTCCGGTGTGGGCGCCCGGGAGCCGCCGCATCGCGTACACGATCGACCGCGGCACCGAGACCGCGATCGCGACGTACGATTTCCCCGACGGCCCGCAGCGAGTCGTCACGCCGGCCGGTCATCACGACGACTACCCGCACTGGTCGCCCGACGGGAAGACCCTCGCGTTCGTCCGCGACGGCCGCGAGCTGCATCTGCTCGACGTCGCCTCGCGCGCCGACCGCATCGTCGCGCGCGGAATCATGGACCGCCGGCCGTTCGGCGATCTCGGCGACGTCGCGTTCTCGCCGGCCGGCGACTGGATCGCGTACGTCGAGACCGATCCCGAGGGCTTCGGCAACGCGTACGTCGTGCGCACGAGCGGCGGGACGCCGCGCGCCGTCACGTTCCTGCCGAACGCCAACAGCGGCCCGCTCGCGTGGTCGCCCGACGGCACGCGGCTGTTCATGACGACCTCGCAGCGCACCGAGAACGGCGGGATCGCGCAGGTCGATCTCATCCCGCGCACGCCGCGTTTCCGCGAGGAGACGTTCCGGCGCTTGTTCGACGAGCCGGTGCGTCCGGAGCTGCCCTCGCGCACCGTGCCCACGCCGGTTCCGAGCGGAGCGCCGCGGCCGTCGGCGTCACCGTCGCCGGCTGCGACGTCGTCGCCGGCGCGCCGCACCGAGATCGACTTCACGAACATCCGCGAGCGGGTGAGCTTCGTGCAGACCGGGCTCGACGTGACGCGCGTCGCGGTGACGCCGGACTCGAAGACGCTGGTGCTCGTCGCGAACGCCGCCGGCCAGGAGAACGTCTACACGTTCTCGGTCGACGAGACGTCGGAGGAGCCGCAGGTCGCGAAGCAGATCACCAGTGCGCCGGGCCCGAAGCGGAGCGTCTCGATCACGCCCGACGGCAAGAACGTCGTCTATCTCGACGCGGGCCGCGCGTTCGTCGCGGACATCACCGGAAAAGGCTCGCGCCCGATCCCGCTGGCGGCCGAGCTGGACGTGAACTTCACGCAGGACAAGCGCCTCGTCTTCGACCAGGCGTGGTCGCTGCTCGACCGATGGTACGCCGATCCGAATTTCCACGGCGCGAACTGGAACGCCGTGCGCGCCGACTACGAGCCGTACGCGCTCGGCGCGCGCACGCCGCAAGAGCTCTACCGCGTGCTCTCGCTGATGATCGGCGAGCTGAACTCCTCGCACACCGGGATCGGCCCGCAGCGCCCGACGAACGTTCCGCCGTTCACGCTCGGACGCCTCGGCGTCGATTGGGACGCGGCCGCGTACGAACGAACCGGGCGGCTGCGCGTCGCCTCGGTCGTCCCGCTCGGCCCGGCCGCGGTCGCCGGCCACATCGTGCCCGGCGACGAGATCCTCGCGGTCGACGGCACGCCGGTCGACCGCACCACGGACGTCGACGCGCTGCTCGCGAACCGCATCGGCAAGCGCACCGAATTGCGCGTGGCGCCGCGCGGCGACGCGGCGGCTGCGCGCAGCGTGTTCGTGCTCCCCGTCGACCGGTCCGCGGAAGAGCGGCTGCGTTATCTCGCGTGGGTCGCGCAGCGGCGCGCGTACGTCGAACGCGTCAGCGGCGGGCGGCTTGGCTACGTGCACATCTACGACATGGGCGAGCAGTCGCTGGCGAAGTTCTACACCGACCTCGACGTGCAGAACCGCGCGAAGGCCGGCGTGATCGTCGACGTGCGCAACAACCTCGGCGGGTTCGTCGACCCGTACGCGATCGACGTGCTGACGCGGCGCGAGTACGCGCGGTTCAAGTCCCGGTTCGGCTACGATCCGCCGGAACGGACCTCGCTCGGCGAACGCGCGCTCGACAAGCCGACGGCGCTCGTGACCAACGAGCACAGCCTCTCCGACGCCGAGAACTTCACCGAGGCCTATCGGCAGCTGCACGCGGGGCCGGTCGTCGGCGAGCCGACGGCGGGCTGGATCATCTTCACCAGCGCGGCGCAGCTCGCCGACGGCGGAACGGTGCGCCTCCCGTCGACACGCGTGATCGGGCACGACGGCGTCGACTTGGAATTGCACCCGCGCCCGGTCGACGTGCGCGCCGCCTACCCGCCGGGCGCCGAAGAACGCGGCGAGGACCCGCAGCTCGACGCCGCGGTCCGCGAGCTGCTGCGCCGAGTGCGGCGTCCTTAAGCGGCGCGGAGACGGAGCGAAGATCAATTACAGATGAACGCGCGTCGACATGAGGCCGCGGAGTCAGGCGCGCTAATTCCCGAACGGATTGGGTTCGAAAGGGGGAACATGATACCCTTTCGTCCGCAGATACTCCTCGTCCCAGAACTTACGATTCTCTTCGTACCTTAACCAATTCAGCGTCAGACGGTGAATTGCTTCGTCGGCTTGCGAGATCTGCTTGCGAATATAAATGAACAATATAATCAACCAGACTACATCGAGCAATATCAGTGGGGAGTTCAGGATAAGGGATACATACATCTGGTGAATATGTTGGGCGGAGACTGGGACGCTAATCTGTGGCACGAGTACCGACATGATGCGCAGAGCGGCTAGGACGGTTGAAGCCGCCGCGATGATCAGCAGCAGAAATTGGTGCATGAGGAACGTTCTCAACTCTCGGCCCGGCGTATGCGTCCGGAACGG
>DATAQE010000127.1:0-56012 GCA_036264835.1 Candidatus Elarobacter sp. | reverse complement strand
GCCATCGAGATCTGAATCGTCGCGTCGGGTCCAGGACCGCCGTACGGCGGCAGGTTGATCGTGCCGACGACCTGATTCGACTGGAAGCCGCGGCCGGTCCACGTCGCGCCGCCGGCCCAGCTGGGAGCGACCGTGATCTGCTGGCTCCAGCTGCCGGAGTTCGTGATCCCGACGATGCTGACCGTGGTGTTCGCGGGGACGGGAATCGTGACCGAACCGTTGGCCATGGTCGAAAACCCCTTTCGCTGCAAGCGGACGAGCACCGCGCCTCGATGGGCGGCGCTTCGGACCCCGGCGGAGCAAGCCCTACGCGGGCGCGTCGGCGCGGTGGAGCCCGTATTGCTTCGGCGCGAAGTACCAGTCGGGGAGCGCCTCGGGGAAGGTCACGTCGGTGAAGGTGTAGTCGGTCTCGAACTGGTCCGACTTCGTCGCGCCGTGGATCGACGCGATCAGCGGGAGACCGCCCGGGCCGGGCGTGAAGCGGACGTCGAACTCGTCCTCGAGCGACTGGCCGGTCAGGCCGAGGTAGAGATGATCGCGGACGGTCGCGCGCCGGATGTCGTACGTCTGCGCGTCGACCCACAGCTCGTCGAGCCGGTTGCGGTCCGGGTCGGTCTTCGGGACGAGCCAGAGATGCAGCAGACCGCCCTCGCGCGCGACGCGGACCGCGCGGTAGTCGCCGTCGTGCGCCGAGACGCGGCCGATCTCCGGCAGCGCCGCGGACTCAGCGGCGTTCGATGCGGCCGATGCGTCGTTGGCGGAAGAGGAAACCGGCGTATCCGTGCTCGCGTGCGTCGCGCCGAAGAGACGCTTCTCGAACATGTCGGCGGTCGGCGGTCCGGGATCGACCTCCTTGTCGAACATCACCGTGATGTTCTGCAGGTCGCCGTACGCTTTGCCGTGCCAGGCGCGGCGTGCGAGCGCCGAACGGTCCGCGGTGCGGCACCAGATCTTCAGCGTGTAGCTGTTCTCGAAGTCCGGGACGCCGTCGTGGCGGTCGCGCCGGACCAGCGTGTAGGCGACGTACGGCGGGCGCGGATACGAGCGGAACACCGCCTTGACGCGCGCGAGGACCTGATCGCCGGTGAGCGGCGCGGGCGATTGCGCGGCGCACGCGACCGCGACGCCGAACGCCGCGAGCAAGCGCGCCGCGCGGCTCATTTTGCGCGGAGCGGCGGGATCGACAGACGCGATCCCGCGCTCAGCCCGAGCGCGCTCGCCTGACCGGCGCCGAGCTCGATCACGTACTGGGCGAGACCGCGGCGGCGCGCGACTTTCTCGTCGGGCGTCCCGCGCTTGGTCGCGGGGACGTTCGCCGCGACGCCGGTCACCGTGCCGGCGCTGTCGACGAACAGCATGTCGAGCGGCGTGATCGTGTCCTTCATCCAGAACTCGCGCGTCTGGTCGCCGTCGGGGAAGACGAACAGCATCCCCTGCCCGCGCGGGACCGCGCGCACGTTCATGAGCCCCTGCTCGCGCTGCGCCTCGTCCGACGCGAGCGCGAGGTGCAGCGTCACGCGCCCGGACGACACGTCGAGCGGACGGCACGACGCGACCGGGAGCGGGATGCGCGTGCAGTACGGCAGCTGGTCCATCTGCTGCGCGCACGCCGGCGGCGCCGCGAGCAGCGAGACGGCGGCGAGGAGCAGCGCGGCCGCGGCCGGAACGGCGGGCCCGCGATCAGTCGACCGCTTGCGCATGATCGAGGTCGTAGCTCTCAACGTCGTACCAGTTCCTTCCCGCCTTCAGCGTCGCTTCGAGCGGGACGCTCAGCTCGTAGGCGTGCTCCATCTCGTACTTCACAACGCGCGCGACCGCGTCCAAGTCCCGCCGCGCGACCTCGAAGATCAATTCGTCGTGGATCTGCAGCAGCATGGTGGCGTCGAGGCCCGCCGATGCGAGCCGCCGGTCGAGCCGGACCATCGCGAGCTTCATCAGGTCGGCGGCCGAGCCTTGCAGCGGGGCGTTGGTCGCCTCGCGCTCCGCCGCCGCACGCAGCATGTAGTTCTTCGAGCGCAGGTCCGGCATGAAGCGGCGCCGCCCGAGCAGCGTCCGCACGTACCCGCGCTCGCGCGCCTCCTCCAAGCAGCGGTCGATGTAGCCGCGCACGCCGGGGAAGCGTGCGAAGTACGCCTCGGTCATCGCGCGCGCGGTCCCGCGGTCGATCTCGAGCCGCTGCGCGAGCCCGAAATCCGACATCCCGTACAGCAGGCCGAAGTTGACCGACTTCGCCATCGTGCGCTGGCCGCGCGTCACCTCCGCGAACGGCCCGACGTCGAAGATGCGCCGCGCGGTGAAGTCGTGGATGTCCTGGCCTTCGTGGAAGGCCTGCCGCATCGCTTCGTCGCCGCTCAGGTGCGCCATCAGCCGCAGCTCGATCTGCGAGTAGTCCGCGGCGAGCAGCACGCGCTCCTCGGACGGCGCGACGAACGCCTTGCGCACCTGCCGCCCGAGCTCGGTGCGCACGGGGATGTTCTGCAAGTTCGGGTTCGTCGACGAGAGCCGTCCGGTCGCGGTCGCGGTCTGGTTGAAGACCGTGTGGATGCGGCCGTTCGCGTCGACGAGCGTCGGGAGCACGTCGACGTAGGTGCTCTTGAGCTTCGATACCTCGCGCCACTCCAGCACCTTCGCGGCGACCGGGAAGCTCTTTGCGAGCCCTTGCAGTACGTCGGCGCCGGTCGCGTAGCCGGTCTTGTTCTGGCGGCCCGCGGGGAGGCCGAGCTTGTCGAACAAAATGCGGCCGAGCTGCTGCGGCGAGCCGAGGTTGAACTCTTCGCCGGCGATCTCGTAGATCTCGCGCTGCAGCCGCTCGACGTCGGCGTCGACCTGCACGGCGAGCTCGCGCAGCGCCTCGGGGTCGAGCGCGATCCCCGCGCGCTCCATGTTCGCGAGCACCGAGACCAGCGGCAGCTCGACGTCCGTGTAGAGCGCGAGCTGATCGCGCCGCTCCAGCTCTTCGCGCGTCTTGCGCGCGAGGAGTCCGGCGGCGTCGGCCGCGGCCGCGGGCCCGTCTTCGGGCAGCAGCCGGTCGAGGAACTCGCTCGACGCCGCGCCGATGTCGGCGAACGTGCGCGACGGGTTCAGCAGATGCGCGCCGACCAT
The DNA here is from genome assembly GCA_036264835.1 of Candidatus Elarobacter sp. GTDB lineage: Bacteria > Vulcanimicrobiota > Vulcanimicrobiia > Vulcanimicrobiales > Vulcanimicrobiaceae > Vulcanimicrobium. The sequence continues at coordinate 52,910 of DATAQE010000127.1, read as the reverse complement.
CGGGTCGTCGGCGAACGCGCGGGGCTCCAAATCGCCGCCGTTCGCGACCGACTTCGCGTCGTGCACGACGAGCTGCGGGACGCGCGTCCACAGCTCGCCGAACGCCGCGCCGACCTCGGGCGCGCTCTTCGCCGCCGACGCGTTGAACGCGAACCCGACGCCGTCGCCGGTCGAGACCGCGTAGACCTCGCCGCGCTGCGCAACGGCGACGCGCGCGTGCGATGCGGCCTCGCCGATCAGCTTCGCGAGCTTCGCGTAGTCGGGCGGGTCGGTGATCGCGAGGTACGACGCGTACTCGCCCTGCAGCACCTCGTCGCTTCGAACCGGCTGCGGCGCCGCCGGCGGTTCGAGCTTGTTGAGCAGCGTCTTGAACTCGAGATCGCGGTAGAGCGTGTAGAGCGCGTCGTTCGGCGGCGGCACGAAGCGCGCGCTCTCCCAGTCGACGCTCACCGGCAGATCGCGCTTGATGAGCGAGACGTCACGGCACACGCGCGCCTGCTCGCCGTACTCGCGCACGAGCGCCTCGAGCTTCGCGGTCCCCGCGAGCCTCGGGTTCGCGAGCAATTCGTCGAGCGAGCCGGCGTTCTTGATCAGCTTCGTCGCGGTCTTCTCGCCGACGCCCGGGATCCCGGGAAGATTGTCGGACGGATCGCCTTTCAGCCCGCGGTAGTCCGGGAGCTGATGCGGCTCGAGGTCGAACCGCTCGCGCACCTTCGCCTCGTCGTAGCGGCCCAGCTCGGTGATCCCGCGCCGCGTCGTCAGCACCGTCGTGCGCTCGTCGACGATCTGCAGCAGGTCGAGGTCGCCGGTGACGACGATCGTCGCCTGCTCCGCGGCCTCCGCCTGCCGCGCGAGCGTCGCGATGACGTCGTCGGCCTCCTCGCCGTCGATCTCGATGATCGGGATCGCGAACGTCGCGAGGATCCGCCGCACCAGCGCGAACTGCTCGCGCAGCTCGTCCGGCGTCTCGCTGCGCTGCGCCTTGTACTCAGGATAGAGCGCGACGCGCGCGTGCGGCAGCCCTTTGTCGAACGCCGCGATCACGTGCGTCGGCTTCTCGTCGGTGATGAGCTTGTTCAGCATCATCGTGAAGCCGTAGGCCGCTTCGATCCGCATCCCGCGCGTCGTCGTCAGCTCGGGGAGCGCGAAGAACGCGCGGTAGACCAGACCGTAGGTGTCGAGCAGCATCAGCCGCGCGGTCTGCGGCGCGAGCGCGAGCGCCATCTCGGTCTGCGCGCTCATCCGCGCACCTCCAGTGCGAGCGTCGCCGCGCCGACGTCGCCGTCGTCGGAGACCTTGAGCACGGAGACGACGTAGCGCCCGGGCGTGGTGGGAAGCGTCACGTCGAACCCTTCCTTGGCGGCGCGGTCGATCCGCCACACCAGCGCACGCTCGGAGGGCGCGCCGAGCGTCTCGGCCGCCGGCGCGGCGCGCTCGTTCGCCGCGAGGTCGACCGCGGTCGAGCGGGTCGGCGCGACCGAGGCGTGCCAGGCCGGATCGGCGGAGGCGGGGTTCTGCGTCGTCGTCCCGGTCCCGGCGAGCACCGCGGCGGCGTCCTCGAAGGAGGCGCCGCTCGACGCGCGCGCGTCGGCGAGCCGGATCGCGAGCGTCGCGCCCGCGGACTCGTTCCCGTCGGCGATCGCGATGTGCGCGACGCTCCCCGGCGGGTACGCCGGCTTGTCGGCGGCGAGCGCGGTCGCGCGCGCGTGGCCGGGGCCGTCGATCGTGAGCCGCTGCGTCGCGTACTCGAGCGCGCCGTCGCGGACGAACGCGACGCCGACCGCCGCGTCGCCGACCGTCTCGGGGACGGTGAACGCCGCGGTCGCGCGCCCGCCGCTCGACCCGACGGTCTGCTCGCCCATCGCGCGCGCCCCCTCGAAGTCGACGAACGCATCGCCCGCCGCGCCGCTCAGCGTGGCGTCGACGCGCACGCGCTCGCCGACGCGGTAGCGCGGCTTGTCGGTCGCGATCTGCACCTCGACGCTGCGCCGCGAGCGGCCGCCGACCGCGGCCTGCGGCGCGACGGTCACGGCGTTCACGTCGCGCGCGGTCTTCCCGTCGACCGCCGCCTCGGCGAACGCGAGGTTCGTCCCCGGCACGACATTGTGGAACGTCGCCCGCGCCCGCCCGTCCGCGTCGAGCGCGACCTGCTGCGACTGCTCGGTCGGGCCGTGCACGAGCCGCAAACGCACCGCGAGCCCGCTCGCCGGCCGCCCGTCGGCCGCGTCGAACCCGCGCAGCTCGAACGTCGCCGGCCCGCCGATGTCGACCGAGCTCTCCTGCGGCACGACCTCGAGCGCGACGCGCGCGGTCGGGGCGACGGCGCGCGCCGAGGCGGTCGACGCGCCGCTCGAGGCGACGATCCCGTACGTCGAGGGCAGCCCGTCGGTCGGCGCGGGGATGGCGAAGCGCGCGGCCCCGTTCTCGTCGGTGCGGAGCCGGACGTCGGCGACCTGCGCGGTCCCCCAGGCGCTCGCGGCGTCGTCGCTCCCGCCGGGCGCGAGCACGTGCGGCGAGCGCACGACGCGCACGCGCACCTCGCGGTTCGGCGCGAGCGTCCCGTCGTCGCGCCGCCGCGCGACGACCGTCACCGGCACCGCGTCGTCGGGCGCGCACGACGTGCCGCACGCGGTGGCTACGGAGAGCACGACGTCGCCGACGCCGTCCACGTGGATCGCGGCGCCGCCGCTCGCGCCGCCCATCGTCGCCAGGACCGCCGCATCGCCCGCCGGCGTATCCGCGGGCAGCGCGAGCTCGGCGGCGAACGCGCCGGCCGCGTCGAGCTTCGCCTCGGCGCTCGCGACCGTGCGGCCGCGCGCGGCCGCCGTCACGCGCACCTCACCCGACGCGGGCCGGTACGCCGCGCCCGCGCGCCGACGCGCGAACCCGACGACGTGCAGACGTTCGCCGGCGCGGACGTTGGCGCGGTCGGCGCGGACGCCGATCAGCGTCGACGGCACCGGCGGCTGCGGCAGGAACGAGACGAAGGTCTTGCTCTTCCCCCACTCCGCGAGCGCGAAGCGCGGGCGCGGCGAGGGCGCGCGCGCGATCCCGTGCGCGTCCGTCTTGCCGTACTGGAACGACGTCCCGACCAGATACGTGATCCGCATCCCGCTCAGCGCGCGCCCGCTGCCCAGATCCGCGGCGTACAGCACGATCCCGCCCGGCGACTCTTTCGTCAGCAGGCCGACGCGCGTGACGTCGAGCCAGGCCTGCTGCACGGCGTCTCCGCGCCGTGCCTCGACGACGTAGAACCCTTCGCGGTTCTGCAACGGGACCTCGACGTCGTTCGGCGTGTAGCGCAGTCCGGCGGGCGGGGTGAAGCGCCAGCGTGCGACCGGCTTGCGGTGCGAGGTGTCGATCGCGCGGACGCGCGCGGTCCCGGCGACGAGGACGTCGGCCGGATCGACCTCGTACGCCGCGAAGTCGACCGGCGCGCCGCTGTACGTGTCGAGACGGACCGCGATCCGCTTCCACGGCACGGCGACGTCGCGCGCGTAGAGCGCGAACGTGCGGTCCCATTTCCCCGAGTCCGGCAGCGGCCGCGCCGCCATGACCGGCGCAACCGCCAGCGATACTGCGACGATGCTCAGCGTAAGAAGGCGGCTCGCGCGAAGCGCGAACGCAACGGCTTCCGACGCGAGTCGGAAGCCTTCAGCGCTCGTAGAAGATCGTCCCCGAGACGCTGGGGTCGTTCGTGCGGAAGCCGATCGTGTACTCACGCTTCTCGCCCTGCTTGAGCGGCATCGTCGAGTTGCTCACGCCGGTGAACACCGAGGAGCCGCTGTCCTTCGCCTGATAGCGGTTGTTGTTGCGGTCGAGCAGGTAGAAGTGCGTGACGTCCGGCGTGAGGTCGTAGCCGAGGTCGTTGGTGAACTCGATGCGCGCGATCACGTACTGCAGCTGCCCGCCGCCGGTCTGCGCCGAGGACTCGCCGGTCGGGACGATGTGCGCGTCGATCACCCGCACGTCGCCCTGCCCTTGGAAGAATTGCTGCCCGAGCGGGCTGGAGTCGGGCTCTTTGCAGGCGGCGAGGCCGAGCGCGAGGAGCAGCGCCGCGGCCAGACGGTGGATCATGACGGGCCGTGCGTTCGGCGGCTCTCGGCGGGCGTCCCGCGCGCTTCCGAGGGTGGGACCCCGCGATCCGGGAACAGGTTGGGAGTGACCGACGATCGTTCGGGAGGGAACTCAACCTCGACCCGCTGCCGTTACTGCGGGAGCCATGAGACCGACCTGCGCTCGAGCGACCTCCGCGACCGGGGCGCGACGTTCCAAGTGATCGTCGCCTGCGCGTCCTGCGGCGCCGCGTTCGCCGCCCTCTCGAGGAACTGATGCGAATCCCCCTGCTCACCGCCGCGGCGGTCCTCGCCTGCGGTGTCTCGGCGCTGGCCGCCTCCTCGCCGAAGCCGGCCCCCAAGCCGATCGACGTCACGAAGATGCAGCCCCGCGAGCTGGCCCCGAACCGCCCCCTTCACGTCGAGTACACGGTCGAGGTGAACAAGATGGGCCAGGTCGCCCGCGTGCGCTCCGTCAAGCCGTCGCACGACGAGGGCTTCGACACGCACACGTACGGGAACGCGCTGCAGGCCTTCATCCGGACGCCCGACGGCCACGCGGTCGCCGGCACCTACCGCCTGACCTACGACTACGACCCGAAGACGCTGCGGGTCCACCGCGACGTCGCGCTGATCAGGGCCGGCGGCGTGAACCCGAACGCGAAGGGCGCCGCGACCGAGCTGATGGAGATCGCGCGCCGCAACCGCAACCTCACCCCGCCGCCGATCCGCTACGTCACCCCGGGCCCGGTGCCGAGCGTGACCAGGAACCGGATGCCCGACCTGCCGCAGGTGATGAAGTCCCCGTCCCCCGCCCCGCACTGACGGTGCGAGACGGTGCCGCGGCGCAACGTTCCGCGTAAGAGAAACGGCGAGCCCGAACCGCTGATGGAGTGGTTCGTGAAGGAACGGATGCGCCCGGATCCGCGCGCCGACGCGGACGTGGAGCGCTCGTGCACCTCGAAGCAGCAGTACGCCGATGAAGCTGACGCGCGCGCCCACGCGCTGATGAACGGGATGGGCGACGTGCTGTTCTCGTACGAGTGCCGCTACTGCGGCTTCTGGCACCTCACCCGGCGCCCGAACTAGCCCATGTGAAAGAGTCAAAGACACAATGCGCGTTCAGCTTGGCACGGTTTCGCACTTCAATATCAGCGTCGAGGACCCCGGCGCGAGTGCCGCCTGGTGGGTCTCGAATTTCGATCTCGACGAATGGTCGCGCTCCGAGAAAGGCATCCTGCTCGGAAACGATGCGATCATGATCGGGCTCACCAAGGGAACCCCGGTGTCCGGGGTGCTCGGCCACTTGGCATTTCGCACGAGCGACGTCGACGCGCTCGTCGTCGCACGCGACGCACTTCGGGCCAACGGCGTCGATCTCGAAGATCCAGGCAACGAGATCGGGCCGGTCGCCCCAGGCTCCGCGAGCGTCGGCTTATGGTTTCACGATGGCGACGGTTATCGTTGGGAGCTCTACGTCGAAGGGCCGGACGCGTGAGCGGGGTCGAAGATCCAGCGGTCGTCGACTTCGAGGATCTCGAACCAGTTTCGCAGGTGCGGGTAGTCGGCGAGGACGGGGTAGCGCGGTAGCACTTCGCGGAAGTGCTCGTCGTCGCGGATGCCGCGCTCGGAGAGGCGCTCGTTGATCGCCGGGAACGTCCCGAGGTCGGAGCGCGCGTGCAGCCAGGCGACGACCTCGTCGTCGTTCGTCGCGGTGCGCACGGCTTCGGTGAAATCGTCCTCCGTTATGCCGAGCCATTCGAGCAGATAGGCGGAGAGGCCGGGGCCGATCTTGTACGGGCCGAGCGTCCCTTGCAGCTTCGCGCGCGTCTTGTCGATCGTGCGCGCCAAGAAGTAGAGCCCGCCGAGCATCACGCGCGGGCTGCGCGGCGGATGCGCGCGCAGATCGGCGTCCGGATACGGCAGCGTCTCGCCGGACGGCGTGCTCCCAGTCGTGTCGCTCACGACGCGGAGGCCTCGCTGCGGTACGCGCCGATCGCTTCGAGCACCGGGCGGTCGTCGTAGCGGAACAGGTACGAGTCGCGCGCCGCTTCGTGGCGGTACGGCATCCACGACGGGACGCAGAACGTGTCGCCCTTCTCCCAGTCGAGCCGCGCCGTGCCGACGACCGTCGAGCCGCGCCCCTTGTAGACGTGGTAGACGATCCCCGCCGTCTCGCGCCGCGTCGGCGACCAGCCGCCTTTCACGATCCGCTCCGCCGCCGCGCCGATGACGCGCGAGATCGCCTCGCCGCTCTGCTTGTGCACGTAGTCCGCGTACGAGTACGGCCCGTCCTCGGCGTCGAGCCGCGCCTGCATGTCGTCCCACGGATAGCTCAGATGCGAGTCGGCGGGCGCGGGCTCCGAGGGGAAACGCTCCTGCGCGTACGGCTGCGCGAAGTTCGCCGGGAAGAACTGGTACAGCGGGAGATCGAGACCGTCGAGCCACACCATCGGCCCCTCGCCCTCGTGGCCGTGATCGTGAAACTCCCACGACGGCGTGAGCACGAGATCGCCGCGCCGCATCGTGACCTTCTCGCCGCCGACCGCGGTGTACGCCGCGTCGCCTTCGATGATGAACCGCAGCGCGAACGCGACGTGCCGGTGCGCGCGCGCGACCTCGCCGGGGAGGATCAGCTGCAGGCCGGCGTAGAGCGTGTCGGTCGTGTGCGGCGGCTCGAGCGCGGGGTTCACGAGCATCAGCACGCGGCGCTCGGCGTCGCGCGTCCCGACCAGGTTCCCCGACCGTTCGAGAAGCGGGCGCATCGTCGCATAGCGCCACAGGTGCGGCACGGCCTTGGGCTGCGGGTGCGGCGGGACCATCGCCTCCATCATCGTCCAGAGCGGCTGCGCGTCGTGGCGGGCCGCGTCCGAGAACAACCGGTCAAGCGAGTCCGTCGTCTCGATCATAACCGTCCTTTCGCCGTGCGGGGAGCGGGGTGATTCCGTCCGGGCGGGAAGCATCCGCCCCCAGCATTCCCGAACCCGGAGGTCCCCTTGCGCTTCGCCCTGTTCAGCACCCCGTCGTCGGCCGGCCCGCAGCCCGGAGTCGTCGACGGCGAGTCGATCCGCCCGCTGCGCGGGGTCGCCTCGCTCGACGCGCTGGTCGCGCTTGATCCCGCGGCCCGCAAGGCGGCGCTCGCGGACCTCGGCGACCCGGTGCCGCTCGCCCAGGCGCGGCTGCACGCACCGCTCCACCCGCACAAGAACGTCTTCTGCGTCGGCCGCAACTACCTCGCGCACGCCGAGGAAGGCGCGCGGGTGCGCGGCGAGGAGCTGAAGCTGCCGACGGTCCCGACCTTCTTCTCGAAGGCGCCGACCGCGATCGCCGACCCTGACGCGACGCTGCGCCTCGACGGTGCCGTCTCGCAGAAGTACGACTGGGAGGCCGAGCTCGGCGTGGTGATCGGGACGCGCTGCAAGAACGTCTCGGAGGACGACGCGCTGAGCGTGATCTTCGGCTACACCTGCGTGAACGACGTGAGCGCGCGCGACGTGCAGAACGCGACGACGCAGTGGTTCAAGGGGAAGACGCTCGACGACACCTGCCCGATGGGCCCGTGGATCGTGACCGCCGACGAGATCGCCGACCCGCAGGCGCTCGACGTCTCGCTGCGGCTGAACGGTGAGACGAAACAGCACGCGAGCACCGCGGTGATGATCTTCCCGATCGCGCGCATCATCGCGGAATTGTCGAAGGGCTGCACGCTCGAGCCGGGCGACGTGATCGCGACCGGGACGCCGGAAGGCGTCGGCTTCGCGCGCAACCCGCCCGAGTTTCTCAAAGACGGCGACGTGATGGAGGTCGACGTCTCGCAGGTCGGCGTGCTGCGCAACACGGTCGCGATCGCCGCCCCGGTCGGCGCCAGCGTCTAGATGATCTCCCGCTCCCGTTTCGTGCGCGCCGCCGCGGTGGGAGCCGCGGCCGCGGCGCTCCCGCGCGCCGTTTTCGCGGAGAGCCGGCGGCTGACGATCGGCTACGTGCCCTCGACGCTGTTCGCGCCCGTGTTCGTGGCGGTCGAGAAGGGCTATCTGCGCGAGGCCGGGTTCGATACGACGATGTCGCCGATCACCGCCGGCGCGGACTCGATGAGCCTGGTCGCGCAAGGCCAGATCGACGTCGCGGCGGCCGCGTTGTCGGCGGCGTTCTACAACGCGGTGAACCGCGGGCTCGAGGTGAAGTTCGTCGCCGCGACCGGCTACCAGCCGCGCCGCGGGCGTCCGTCGGCGCTGCTGATCCGCCAGGATCTGTACGAGGGCGGCCTCCGCCTCGCGGGACTGAGAGGGAAGAAGATCGGCTGGATCGGCAACGCCGGCGCGGCGTCGGCGTACTACGTCGCGCGCATTCTGCGCGGCGTGAACCTGCGCCTGACCGACATCGAGTCGCTCAACGTGCCGAATCCCGAGCAGCAGACCGCGCTCGAGCACAAGGCGATCGACGCGCTCTTCACCTCGGCGCCGTTCAGCGACGAGTTCCAGCAGAAGCGCCTCGGCACGATCGTCGGCTCGCCGCCGCCCGGAATCGCGGGCTCGGGGATCTTCTTCGGCCCCGCGCTGCTGCACGACCACGGCGCCGCGACCGCAGTGATGAACGCGTTCCGCAAAGCGGCGGCGGAGATCGCCGGCGACGGCTTCTACGCGCCCGCGAACGTGGAGGCGTACGCGAAGTACACGCGCCAGCCGCTCGACCAGATCAAAGCCGCGCCGCGCTACGATTTCAAGCCCGACCTGCGCATCGACCAGAGCACGCTCGAGGACATGCAACGCGAGTTCCTCGCCGACCATATCCTCACGTACTCACCGCCACTCAACGAAGTCCGCCTCGTCGCACGGTTCTGAGCGGAAGACGGCGACAGGTGAACCGTGGACGGCTCCTCGCGACCGGCACCGGCGCCGCGTTGATTGCGGTCGGTGTCGGCGCGGTCGTCGATCCGAAGGCGTCGGCGGCGATGTTCGGGGTTCCGGTGGATGGGGACGCGCTCGTGTTCGTGCGGGCCGCGGGCGCGCGCGACGCGATCCTCGGGGCGATCGTCGTGACGTCGGGCGACGAGGGCGGTACGCTGCGGCGTGTGCTGGGGCTGACGTCGCTGATCGGGCTGAGCGACGGGATCGCGCTGGCCGCGCTGCGCGGGCCTCGGTGGCAGCATGCGCTGCATCTCGGCGGATTCGCCGCGCTCGGCTTGCTGGCGCTCCGGCTCGACGAGTAGACGCTCCGCGCGCCGCCGAAGCGGGCGGGATGGCGCTAATGCGGGACGGCCGCATCGCGACGATCGACGGGCTGCGCGGGATCGCGATCCTGCTGGTGGTCTGGTTCCACGTCTGGCAGATCACCTGGCAATCGGCGGTCATCCCCGTCGTCAACGTCTCGCTGCAGCCGCTCGCGGAGACCGGCTTCCTCGGCGTGGCGCTGTTCTTCTTCATCTCGGGGTTCGTGCTGATGCTGCCGTACGCGGAGGCGCGGATCGGGGGCACCGCGGCGCACACGTGGGGGCATTTCTACTGGCGGCGCTTCATCAAGATCGTCCCGTCGTACGTGCTGTGCATCATCGCGATGATCGCGTTCGGGTATCAGACGTACCCCGATCTCGCGAGCGCGCTGAAGGATGTCGGGGCCCACCTGCTGTTCGTGCACACGTGGTTCGTGTCGACCTACGGGTCGATCAACGCCGCGCTGTGGTCGCTCGCGGTCGAGGTGCAGTTCTACGCGCTCTTTCCGCTGATCGCGTTCGTGTTCGTGCGGCGACCGGTGCTCAGCGCGATCGCGCTGTTCGCCGTCGCGAACGCTTGGCGCGTGTGGTGCATGCTCTCGCCGCACACGTATTACGAGATGAAGCTCGCGCAGCTCCCCGCCTACCTCGACTTCTTCGCGTCGGGGATGCTCGGCGCGTGGATCTGCGCGTCGATCGCCGCGCACAAGCCGCACTTCGCCGAACGGCGGGTTTGGTTCTCGCTGCTGATGCTGGCCGGGTTCGTCGCGTTCTGGCTGCTCGCGCAGAACTGCTACGAGCATCGCTTCGATACGGAGTGGCCGCAGCTGTGGGTCGTCGAGTGGCGCTCCGCGCTCGCGCTCGTCTGTCTGGCGACCGCGGTCGGCGCAGTCTTCGCAGCGCGGCGGCTGCAGCTCGCGCTCGCGAACCCCGTGCTGCTGTTCCTGGCGGTGATCTCGTACAATCTCTATCTCTTCCACCCCGGTGTCGCGCACGCGCTGCTCGTCGCCGGCATCCCGCCGCACGCGACCGCGGACCCGCACGACGACCACACGTGGCAGCTCGTCTACTGGCTCGTCGCGATCCCCGCGATGCTGGTCGTCGCGACCGGAATCACCTACGGGTTCGAGCGGCCGCTGCTGCGGCTGAAGACGCCGCGGCTGCTGCACCGCGCACGCGCCGCGCAACCGGCGCCGGCACCGGAGCGCGTCTGACGTGGAACTCCTGAAGGACGGCCGCATCGCGGTCTTCGACGGCCTGCGCGGGATCGCGATCGTGATGGTCGTGTGGCTGCACGTGTGGGGGATCTCGTGGCAGTCGGTGGTGATCCCGGGGATCAACTTCTCGCTGCAGCCGATCCCCGAAGCGGGGTTCATCGGCGTCCCGCTGTTCTTCTTCATCTCGGGCTTCGTGCTGCTGCTCCCCTTCGCGCACGCGCGGCTCACCGGCCGCACCCCGCCGAGCTGGAAGCATTTCTACTTGCGCCGCGGCCTGAAGATCGTTCCGTCGTACGTGCTCTGCATGATCGTGCTGATCGCCTTCGGCTTCCAGACGTACGCGAGCTGGCACGAGGCGCTGCGCGACGTCGCGTTCCACCTGCTCTTCATCCACAACTGGTTCGCGGCGACGTACGAGAGCATCACGGTCCCGATGTGGTCGCTCGGCGTCGAGATCCAGTTCTACGTCCTCTTCCCGCTGATCGCGCTCGCGTTCTTGCGGATGCCGCTCGTGACGGCGCTCGGGATGGTAGCGGTCGCGAACGGCTGGCGCATCTGGTGCCTGCTCTCGAACCACTACTTCTTCGAGCAGCGGCTCGCGCAGCTGCCCGCGCACCTCGACTTCTTCGCCGCCGGGATGCTCTGCGCGTTCGCGTACGTCTGGATCGCGGTGAAGCGGCCCGCGCTCGGCGAGCGCAAACTGTGGTTCTCGGCGCTGATGCTCGCGGGCTTCCTCGGCTTCTGGCTGCTGCTGAGCGACTGCTACGCGCATCGCTACGACAACGAGTGGGCGCAGCCGTGGAACGTCGAGCACCGCACGCTGCTCGCGCTCGCATTCCTCGCGATGGGCCTCGGCGCGCTGTTCGCCGCGCGCCTGCTGCAGCGCGTCCTCGGGAACCCGCTGCTGATCTTCCTCGCCGCGATCTCGTACAATCTCTACCTCTGGCACTTGCCGATCGTGCTCGAGCTGCGCAAGCACCACATCCCGCCGTACGCGACCGCCGACCCGCACGACGACAAAGGCTGGATGCTGGCATTCCAGTTCGTCGCGCTCCCGCTCGCGCTCGCCGCCGCGGCGCTCGTCACCTACGGCTTCGAGCAGCCGATCCTGCGCCTGGGCAAACGCCGCCGCGAGACCCGCCCGACCGCGATGCCGATCGCCCCGGAGACCCTAGCGGAGACGTAGCGGCCCGCGGGAGGGACCTGCGCTCCGGCCTCCGATATTGGTCGCATGAGAATCGCGGTCCCGAAGGAACGCGCGCCAGGTGAACGACGCGTTGCGCTCGTTCCCGAGGTCGTCGCGAGCTTCGTCAAGGGCGGACACGCCGTCGTGATCGAGCGCGGCGCCGGGACGAGCGCCGGCTATACAGACGCGGCGTACGAAGCCGCCGGCGCGACGATCGCGCCCGATGCGCGGGCCGCGTACGAGGGCGCCGGCGTGGTGGTGCGCGTCGTGAAACCGTCCGACGAGGAGCTGGACGGGATCCCGCGCGGTGCGGCGCTGATCGGGTTCCTCGCGCCGCTCGGCGACCCGCGCTCGGTCGAGCGCTACGCGCAGCGCGGGATCACCGCGCTCTCGATGGACGCGATCCCTCGCACCACCAAGGCGCAGGCGATGGACGCGCTCAGCTCGCAGGCGAACATCGGCGGTTACAAAGCGGTGCTGCTCGCCGCCGTGCACCTGCCGAAGTTCTTCCCGATGCTCACCACCGCGGCCGGGACGGTGAAGCCCGCGAAAGCGCTGATCATCGGCGCCGGCGTCGCGGGCTTGCAGGCGATCGCGACGGCGCGCCGGCTCGGCGCGGTCGTCACCGCGTACGACACGCGCGCGGTCGTCGCCGAGCAGGTGAAGTCGCTCGGCGCAAAGTTCCTCGACATCGACGTCGGCGAGAGCGGCGAAGGACAGGGCGGCTACGCGAAAGAGCTCTCCGCCGAAGCGCTCGCCAAACAGCGCGCCGCGATGGTGAAGGCGATCGGCGCGAGCGACGTCGTCATCACGACCGCCGCGATCCCCGGGAAGCGCGCGCCGATCCTCGTCACGGGCGAAGCGGTGGCGGCGATGGCCCCGGGAAGCGTGATCGTCGACCTCGCCGCCGAGACCGGCGGCAACGTCGAAGGCACGAAAGCCGGCGAGGTCGCGACCAGCGAGAACGGCGTGACGATCGTCGGGCTGCTCAACCTCCCGGCGACGATGCCGTACGACGCGAGCCGGCTTTACGCGCGCAACGTGCAAGCGCTGTTGGACTACATCACCAAGGACGGCGCGCTCGCGCTCGATCCCGCCGACGAGATCGTCGCAGGCACGACGATCACACGCGACGGCGAGATCGTGCACGCGGCGACGCGCGCCGCGCTCACCGGAGGAGCCGCGTGATCTCTGCCCATCTGCTCGCCGAGCTGACCGTCTTCATCCTCGCGGTGTTCGTCGGCTTCGAGGTGATCTCGAAGGTCCCGACGACGCTGCACACGCCGCTGATGTCCGCGACGAACGCGATCCACGGCATCGTGCTGGTCGGCGCGATCCTGGTCGCGGGAACCGCCGACACGCCGTACGCCGGGATCGGCGGCTCGGTCGTCGGCTTCTTCCTGGTGCTGCTGGCGTCGCTGAACGTCTTCGGCGGCTACACCGTCACCGAACGGATGCTCGAGATGTTCCGGCCGAAAAAGCCGGCGCCGAAACCGCCCGCGGAGGGCGGCCGATGAGCACCGCCTCGACCGCGCTCGCGAACCCGGTCGACGTCGCGTATCTGATCACGGGGATCTTGTTCATCCTCGGCCTGCGGTATCTCAGCTCGCCGAAGACCGCGGTGCTCGGCAACCGGCTGAGCGCGGTCGGGATGCTGATCGCGGTCGTCGCGACGCTCACCCAAGGGATCGTCAACTGGATCGTGATCGGCGCGGCGCTGGTCGTCGGCGCGGCGATCGGGATCGTCTCGGCGCAGCGCGTGAAGATGACCGCGATGCCGCAGATGGTCGCCGCGTTCAACGGCGCGGGCGGCGGCGCGGCGGCGCTCGTCGCGGCGGGCGAGCTGCTGAAGTACGTGAACTCGGGGACCGCGATCACCTACGACGTGTCGTTCACCAGCGTGCTCTCGGCGGTGATCGGCGCACTGTCGTTCGCCGGGTCGATCATCGCATTCCTGAAGCTGCAAGAGCTGATGACCGGGCGGCCGATCACGTATCCCGGCCAGCAGGTCGTCAACGCGCTGCTGCTGCTGGTGATCCTGGTGTCGTGGGGGCTCGTCGTCGCGGGCGTCTCCCCGGTGCTGCAATGGTTCTGGATCGCGCTGGGCTGCTCGCTGGTCCTCGGCGTGCTGTTCGTGCTGCCGATCGGCGGGGCCGACATGCCGGTCGTGATCTCGCTGCTGAACTCGTTCACCGGGCTCGCGGCGGCGTCGACCGGGTTCGTGCTCGGGAACAACGTGCTGATCATCAGCGGCGCGCTGGTCGGCGCGTCCGGGACGCTGCTCACCGTGCTGATGGGCAAAGCGATGAACCGTTCGATCACCAACGTGCTCTTCGGCGCGTTCGGCGCGGTGAAATCCGGCGGCGCGGCGGCAGGCGCGACCGGCGGGCACAACGTTCGCTCGGTGAGCGCGGACGACGTCGCGGCGATGCTCGCGTACGCGAACGAGGTGATCGTCGTGCCGGGCTACGGGATGGCGGTCGCGCAGGCGCAGCACTCGATCCGCGAGCTCGCGGACCAGCTCGAGAAGCGCGGGGTCGAGGTGAAGTACGCGATCCACCCGGTCGCGGGCCGCATGCCGGGGCACATGAACGTGCTGCTCGCGGAGGCGAACGTTCCGTACGACTCGCTCTACGACATGGACGACATCAACCCCGAGTTCGAGCGCGCCGACGTCGCGCTGGTCGTCGGCGCGAACGACGTGACGAACCCCGCCGCGCGCGAGGACAAGACGAGCCCGATCTACAGGATGCCGATCCTCAACGTCGACAAAGCGCAGAACGTCGTCGTCCTGAAGCGCTCGATGGCCTCCGGCTTCGCCGGGATCGACAACCCGCTCTACGACGACCCCAAAACCGTGATGCTCTTCGGAGACGCGAAGAAGTCGATCGACGCCGTCGTCGCCGGAGTGAAAGCATTGTAGGAACCGGCACGACCGGTCCGGCATAAGCCCGAGCCATGCTCGTTGCATCGATCATCGCCGCCTGGCTGCAGTACGGCGCCGACGGCGAGCCGCAGGCGCGCGCGGTCGTCACCGAGGCGAGCTGTCCCGCGCTCACCGTGGACGGGCGCGCGCTTCACATGACCGAGCGCGCGCGCAAGACGGCACAGTTCGACGATACGGTGTGCGACGCGGCGGTCGGCGCGAGCGCGAAGCGTGTTCGTGTGGGCGACCGAGAGCTGCCGGCGCCGGCGCACGATCCGCGCACGATCGTCGTCCTCGGCGACACCGGCTGCCGGATCAGCGGTGCGCTCGCGCAGGCGTGTAACGATCCCGCCGAGTGGCCGTTCCCGGTGATCGCGCGCTCGATCGCCGCGGCGCATCCCGATCTCGTCGTCCACGTCGGCGATTACCTGTACCGCGAGAGCGCGTGCCCGTTGCTAGCGCGCTGCGCAGGCAGCCCGCACGGCGACGACGCGCCGGCGTGGTACGCCGACTTCCTCACGCCCGCCGCTCCAGTCTTCGCCGCCGCGCCGCTGCTGCTGCTTCGCGGCAACCATGAGGAGTGCGACCGCAATGGCCCGGGCTGGTTCCGCTATCTCGATCCGCGCGCCTCGACCGCATGTGCCGACGCGACTGACCCGTATGAGATCGACACGGGCGACCTGCGCATCGTCGCGTTCGACTCCGCGGTTGCGGAAGACCGTACGGTCACCGTGGACCGCGGACCGGTCTACCGGCGCCAGTTCGCCGAAGTCGCGCGGATGGGCGCACGGCCCGATGCGCGCCCGGTCCGCGCGCGGCCGGTGCCGCTGCAGCGCTGGTTCGTCACGCACCGGCCGCCCTACACGAACGACGACGAGCGCACGGCGATGGGCGACGCGCTCGCGCCGTTCGACGCGGTGCTGTCCGGACACATCCACTTTTTCGCGGCGATGAACGTCGCGGCGCACCCGCCGCTGCTGATCAACGGCGAAGGCGGGACGAAGCTCGACCCCAACTACTCCGCCTTCCTCGGGCTCGCGATCGGCGGGCTGCATTTGCAGGGCGACGTGTTCGGCACGGCTCACTTCGGGTTCGGCGTCTACACGCGCACGCCCGAGGGCTGGTCCATCTCGCTGCGCGAACCGGACGGCACCGAGCGCGCCCGCTGCACGCTGGCAAAAGGAGTCGTCTCGTGCCCCTCCTGATCTCGCACGTCGACCTGCGCGTGCGCGACCGCGCCAAGGCGACGGAGTTCTACGACGCAATCCTGAACCTGCTCGGCGCGACGCGCGACGAAGGGAAGACGTTCACCACCTGGCAGATCCCGCCGTCCGACGCACCGGACGACTGGGAAGCGACGGAGTGGTTCGGCATTACCGAAGACCCCGGGATGACGCCAGGCCCGGCACGCGTCGCCTTCGACGCGCCCTCGCGCGGAACGGTCGACGCGATCGCGACCTACCTCCCGGCGATCGGCGCGACGAACATCGAACGCTCGGACGGCGTCTACGGCCCGCGCTACTACGCGGTCTTCTTCGACGACCCCGACGGCAACAAGCTCGAGGTTTGCCACATCGGCGACTAATGTCATGCTGAGCCTGTCGAAGCATGAGCCGCCAGCCGACATCGCGACCGTGGCTCATCCTTCGACAGGCTCAGGATGACGTGATCTCAGGGTGACGGGGTGGCGGTGCTCCAGGCGTACGCGTTCCAGGTCGGGTTGAACGCGTTCGGCGCGAAGCCGTGCAACGCGGTACGGTACGCGTACGAGTACGAGGGGTTGAACAGGTACACGATCGGCACCTGATCGGCCACGCGCCGCTCGATCGCCGAGTACAGCCGCTTCCGCTCGGTGCGGCTCGGCGCCACGACCGCGCGGCGCTCCAGTGCGTCGACCGGCGGATCGCACCAGCGCATCGAGTTCGCATTGCCGTTGCAGCTCAGCAGAAACGAGTCGTCCGGGTCGGCGCCCATCGGCCAGGGGACGTACGCCATGTCGAAGCGGCCGTTCGCGAGCGTCCCGCCTTGCGACTTCGGGAGGAACAGCTGAGCGTTCGAGATCTGCTTGATCGCGATCCGCATCCCGCGCGCGCCGAGCTCGCTCTGCACGAGCGTAGCGACGCGCACGCCGGTCGCCGACTCCGGGAACTGCACGTACGTCAGCGCGAGCGGCCTGCCGTCCTTTGCGCGCACGCCGTCCGCGCCGCGCTTCCAGCCGGCCGCGTCGAGCAGCCGGTCCGCCGCCGCGGGATCGTACGCCGGCTCGTGCACCGACGGATCGCGCGCCCACGACCACAGCGGCTGCGCCGTGTCGACGACCGGATAGCGCCCGAAGGTGATCTTCTTCGCGATCCCCTCGCGGTCGATCGACGCGGCGATCGCGCGCCGCACGCGGACGTCGTCGAGCGGCGGGTGCGTCACGTTGATCGCGATCCCGGCGACCAGCGCGAGCGGGACCGTGCGGAAATCGAGCGCGCGCGGCGTCCCGAGCGAGGCGCGCTGCGCCGGCGAGAGCAGGTTCCAGTCGAGCCCGCCGCTCTGCAGCAGCGTGAAGTTCGTCCCCG
Organism: Candidatus Elarobacter sp.; assembly: GCA_036264835.1. GTDB lineage: Bacteria > Vulcanimicrobiota > Vulcanimicrobiia > Vulcanimicrobiales > Vulcanimicrobiaceae > Vulcanimicrobium. The sequence goes on along the minus strand of DATAQE010000127.1, from coordinate 35,756 downwards.
GATCGGGGACGATGCGCACGTACAGCTGCGCGAGCTTCGGCGCGCCGCGCCAGTACGACGGGTTCGGCTCGTACACGAGATGGTCGGCGCGCGACCACGAGACGAACCGGTACGGCCCGTTCCCGACCGGATGCGAGGAGAACGCGCTCTGCTCGAGATTCGGCTCTTTCTCGAGCAGGTGCGCGGGAAGCACGTACTGCGGCGCCGTGCCGTAGCTGAACAGCGTCGCGACCGCCGGCGCCCACGGCTCCTTCAGCGTGACGCGCACGGTGCGTTCGTTCAGCGCTTCGGCCCGCGCGACGCGGTCGTAGCCCGCGCGCGAGCGCACCGCGTTGCGGTCGTCGAGGATCGCGCGCAGCGTCCACACGACGTCGCGCGCGGTGACCGGGACGCCGTCCTGCCAGCGCACGCCGGCGCGCAGATGATACGTGATGACGCGGCCGTCGCGCGAGAGGCCGCCGTTCTCGACGGTCGGGATGCGGTCGAGCAGCACCGGGACCGGCGCACCGCGCTCGTCCACGTCGATGAACGGCTCGAACGCGAGCCGCGCGATCTGCTGCTCGACGCTGCTCGCATCGACGTGCGCGAAGAGCGGGTTCAGCGTCTGCGGATCGGCCGAGATCGCGAACCGCACCGTCCGCACGGGCGCATTCGCAGCTCCGCCGTCACCGCCGACCCGCGAGCACCCCGTTGCCGCGGCGAGCGCGCATGCGACGACGACGGCGCGAAAACCGGCGGAGCGTGAGACGGACATCGCGCGAGCGTTCCCTCGCGCGGGCGATTCGGCCCTGTCTAGGCGATCTCGGACTCGCCGAGATCGGCGATCGCGCCGCCCCAGGGATGACGGCGGGCGTGCTCGACCGCGCTGTCGAGCGCGCGTTCCTGGTCGTTGCGGCAGCGGCACGGCATCCGCCCCTCGCCGGCGCACCCATCGGCGCCGTGACGGTCGAGGCTGTGGCCGCATTGGCAGAAGACCAGATATTTCATCGAGAACCCTCGTCGTCGGCCGGCACGATACGGTCGATCCGTGCCAGCGGGATCAAACGAACCGCGGCCCCGAACGGCTCGATGCTGCGATCTTCTTGCAGCAGGAAGGCACTGCGCGAGGAGACGTGCTGCAGCCGCCCGGTCCCCAACGCCGCGCCTTCGGCGGGCAGGAGCGAGACGCGGCGGCCGAGCCAGCGACAGGCTTCAGCCTCGGAGATCACGTGCATCGCGACGCTCCGAGAAGCCGCACCCGAACGCTCGCCTTCTCACTCGACATCAGACTGTTATGGTATTCGCTCGCCGTGCCGAGCATCGGTACGATTTCGTACGTTCCTGCGAATCGTTTGCACCGTATCGTGCCTTCTCGCTCACCCTCGCTAGGCCGACGTCCACCCGGATAGTGCGGAGATACTAGGCCCGGACACTCCCGCGGTCACCCGAGGAGCGGGCGAGGGTGCCGAAGAAATCTTGGGTCTATGATCGTGAAGCCCGAATCGATGGAGGGCCGAAACGGCCGGTCGACCGCCGGGCATCCGGAGCTGGACCGCACCGACCTGCGCCTCCTCGAAGCCCTGCAGCGGAACGCGCGCTCGACGTACGCCGAGCTCGGCACCCTGGTCAACTTGAAGCCGCCGGCGGTCCACGACCGCGTGAAGCGGCTGGAGTCGCGCGGGTTCGTGATGCGCTACGCCGCCCAGGTCGACGCGCGCCGCGTCGGCTACGAGCTCACCGCGTTCGTCGGCACGTACTGCGCGGCCGACCTCGACTACGACGCCTTCACCGCCGCGGTGCAGGCGTTCCCCGAGGTGCTCGAAGTCCACAGCGTCGCGGGCGACGAGACGTTCATGCTGAAAGTAGTGACGCGCTCGACCGCGCATCTCGACGAGTTCCTCACCAAGCTCAAGCGCGTCCCCGGCGTCGCGCGGACGCGCACGACGGTCGTCCTCGCGACGCCGTTCGAGCGCGGCGGCCTGCCCGTCGAAGCGCTGGCATGACGCACGCGCTCGACGACGCGCGCCTCGTCGCGCCGCTCGGCAGCGGCTGCCGGCTCGGCTCGCACCGCGTCCTCGAGCCGAAGGGCGCGCTGCCGCAGTCGGCCTGGCGGCTCGACAACACGCCGCGCCCGTACGCCAACGAGATCCTGTGTGAGGTCGAGCGGCTGAACGTCGACTCGGCGTCGTTCAAGCAGATCGCCGAGGCGTGCGGCGGCGACGCGTTCGCGATCGGCGCGCACATCCTCGCGACGGTGAGCGAGCGCGGAAAGCAGCACAACCCGGTGACGGGGAGCGGCGGGATGTTCGTCGGCCGCGTCACGGAGATCGGTCCCGCGCTGTCGGCGCGCGCGGACATTGCGTCGGGCGATCGCATCGCCTCGCTCGTCTCGCTGACGCTCACGCCGCTGCGGCTCGACGCGATCGACGACGTGGACGTCGCAACTGGGCAAGTGCGCGTGCGCGGCCAGGCGATCTTGTTCGAGAGCGGGATCTACGCGCGGCTGCCCGGTGATCTGCCGACCGACGTAGCGCTCGCGGTGCTCGACGTCGCCGGTGCGCCGGCGCAGGTGCGGCGGCTGGCGCAGCCCGGACAGACGGTGTGCGTGATCGGCGCCGACGGGAAGTCGGGGCTGCTCGCATGCGCGCAGGCCCGCGAGCGCGTCGGGCCGGACGGCGCGGTCGTCGGGATCGTCCCCGACGCGGGGACGACCGGGGCGCGGCTGCTGCGCGAGCACGGCTACGCCGACCGCTTGATCGAAGCCGACGCGCGCGACGCGCTCGCAGTCCTCGCCGCGCTGCCGGAGGCGCTCCCGCTGCTCGCCGACGTGGTGGTGAACTGCGTGAACGTCGGCGGAACCGAGCTGGCCTCGGTGCTGTCATGCAAGGACGGCGGAACCGGCTACTTCTTCTCGATGGCGACCTCGTTCACGGCCGCGGCGCTCGGCGCCGAGGGGGTCGGGAAAGACGTCACCATGATGGTCGGCAACGGGTATGCGAAAGGGCATGCCGCCGTCGCGCTGCAGACGCTGCGCGACCACCCCGCGATCAAGGATCATTTCGTCGCGCGCTACGGCGCGCGGCGCACCCCGGAGCAACCGTGAACCACCACCACGTCAAACCGCCCGCCGACCCCGCGCTGCTCGAGCACCGCAACCTGCGCACGGGCGAGTTCTGGCGTGCGATCCCGGCGTACGAGCACGTCGACGAGAAGACGTTCCTCGACCACATCTGGCAGGGAAAGCACTCCGTCAAGACGCCCGAGGAGCTGCTCGAGACGATCGGCGCGATCGTCGACCCGACGTTCCTCGAGGACGCGCGCGAAGGGTTCCGGCTCGCGCCGATGGCGGTGCGCGTCTCGCCGTACGCGATCGCGACGATCGACTGGACGCGCCCGTACGAAGACCCGATTCGCCGGCAGTTCATCCCGGTCGCCTCGAAGCTGCTCCCCGACCACCCGCGTCTGACGCTGGACTCGCTGCACGAGCAGGAGGACGCACCGGTGCAGGGGCTCACCCACCGCTACGTCGACAAGGCGCTGTTCCTGCCGCTGCAGACGTGTCCGGTCTACTGCCGCTTCTGCACGCGCTCGTACGCGATCGGGCCGGACACGGAGCTCGTCGACAAAGCGGCGCTCGCGAAGACGCCCGAGCTCTGGAAACAGGCGTTCGCGTACATCGAATCGCGCCCGGAGATCGAGGACATTGTGATCTCCGGCGGCGACACGTACCAACTCGCGCCGAAGAACATTACGCTGATCGGTGAGTCGCTGCTCGCGATCCCGCACGTGCGCCGGATGCGCTTCGCGACCAAAGGCCCGGCGGTGATGCCGATGAAGATCCTCACCGACCATGCGTGGGTCGACGCGCTGACCGGCGTCGTCGAGAAGGGCCGCAAGCTCGGCAAGGACGTCGTGCTGCACACGCACTTCAACACGCCGAGCGAGATCACCGAGATCACGCGGCAGGCGATGGACGTGCTCTTCCAGCGCGGGATCACCGTGCGCAACCAGAGCGTCCTGATCCGCGGCGTGAACGACGACGCCGAGCGGATGACGCTGCTGGTGAAGCGGCTCTCGTGGATCAACGTGCACCCGTACTACGTCTACATGCACGACCTGGTGAAGGGCGTCGAGGAGATGCGCACGCGCGTCCAGACCGCGATCGACCTCGAGAAAACCGTCCGCGGCACGACCGCCGGCTTCAACACGCCGCTGTTCATCTGCGACGCGCCCGGCGGCGGCGGGAAGCGCGACGTGCACTCGTTCGACTACTACGACCGCGAGAACGGCACCGTCGTCTACAGCGCGCCGTCCGTGAAGCCCGGGCAGTCGTTCCTCTACTTCGACCCGATCGACACGCTCGGCGCCGAGGCGCAGGCCCGCTGGGCCGTCCCCGCGCTCCAGGACGAGATGATCCGCGAAGCGGTCGCCCGCGCGGGCGGAAAGGTCGCCGCCCTGGCGTAAGGCTCACCGCGATGCTGATCAACGCGGTGACGTATACCTTCCCCGAGGACAAGGCCGACGAGGTGGAGCGGCTGTTTCGCGAGCTGCGCGAGGCGTCGGTGCGCGAGGAGGGGTGTCTCGGATACGAGGTGTGCCGCGGCGATGCGGATGCGCCGGGGACGTTCGTGCTGTACGAGAAATGGGCCGATCAAGCGGCGCTCGACACGCACTACGGGCACGAGCACTTCGTGCGGCTCGGGGTGAACGGCGTGCGGCCGCTCGCGCTCAGCCGCACGGTCGTCAAGGGGACGCCGGTCGAGTAGCGTGCGGGTCTGCGTCTACTGCGGCTCGTCCGCGGGCGACGATCCGGGATTCGCCGCGAGCGCCCGCGCGTTCGGCGCGGCGCTCGCGCGCGCCGGGATGGGCGTCGTGTACGGGGGCGGGCGCGTCGGGCTGATGGGCGCCGTCGCGGACGCGGCGCTCGAGGCCGGCGGCGAGGTGATCGGGATCATTCCCCGGTTCCTGGAGGAGCGCGAGGTCGCGCACACCGGCGTCGATCTGCGCGTGGTCGAGTCGATGCACGAGCGCAAACGAATGATGGCCGATCTCTCGGATGCCTTCGTTGCGCTGCCGGGCGGGTTCGGGACGTTCGAGGAGTTTTTCGAGATCGTGACCTGGGTGCAGCTGCGGCTGATCGACGCGCCGTGCATCCTCGCGAACGCCGGCGGTTACTTCGACCCGCTCATCGCGCTGATCGACTCCGCGAACGCGAAAGGGTTCATCAGCGAACGCAACCGCGCGATCGTCGAGTCGTACGCGAGCCTCAACGAGGTGATCAGCCGCCTGCAGCGGCAAGCCGCGATGTCATCCTGACGTTCGGGCGAGTCGCAGCTCGTCGCGCGTCACGTCGATCTCGCTCCAGAGCGCGTCCAGGTCTTCGCTGCGGAGCTCTTCGACCGTGGGCGGGTTCCAGTGCGGGGTGCGGTCCTTGTCGATCACCATCGCGCGGACGCCTTCGAGGAACTCCGGCGTCTTGCAGATCCGCACGGCGAGCTGATATTCCATCTCCAGAGACTCCGACAGCGTCAGCGTGCTGCCGCGGCGGAACAGCTCGAACGTGATCGCGAGGCTCGTCGGAGAGGCGCGGCGCATCGTCGCCAGCGTCTCGGCCGCCCACGCGCCGTTCTCGCGCTCCAGCGCGCCGAGGACGCTGCGCAAGTCCGGCTGATCGAAACAGCGCGCGATCCCGGGACGCAGCGTGTCGAGCGGAGCGGAGCCCGGCACCGCGACGCCGTGAAGGTTCGCGAGCAGCGCATCGAGCGCAGGCGCCTCTTCGACCAGCTCGTCAATCCGCGCGAACGTCGCATCGTCCACGAGATGCGTCGCCAAGCCGCACGCCACGCCGTCCGCACCGCTCACGCGAGCGCCGGTAAGGCCCATGTACCAGCCGATGCGGTCGGGTAGCCGCGGGAGGACGTAACTCGCGCCGACGTCCGGGAAGAATCCGATCCCGACCTCCGGCATCGCGAGCAGCGCGCGTTCGGTCACCGCGCGCACGTCCGCGTACATCGCGACGCCGAGGCCGCCGCCCATGCAGTATCCGTCGATCGCCGCGACGTACGGTTTCGGAAACGCCGCGATCTGTGCGTTCAAGCGGTACTCGTCCGAGTACATCGTGGCGATTCCGGCGTCATCGCCGGCGAGCACGAGCTCGCGCACGAAGCGGATGTCGCCGCCCGCGGAGAACGCGCTCCCGGCACCGCGCACGACGACCGCTTCGATGGCGTCGTCGTCGCGCCACGCGTCGAGCACGCGGCCGACCTCGGCGAACATCGGCCCGGTCAGCGCGTTCAGCGCGCGCGGCCGGTCGATCAGAATCTGCCCGATGCGCCCGCGGCGCGCGGCGACGATCTCCTCGCTCACGATCCGGCGTGCCGTTCGCGCCGTTCGCCGAAATACTTGCCCGGACGGCGGCGAAGCGCCCGCGCGGAGGGCGCTGCCGACCGCATCCGAAGTTCAGACGCCCCCGCATGAGGAGCCGAGCACGATGACGACCGCGACCGCGCCCACGACGTACCAGACCGAGCTGCGCCTGCTGATCGGCGGGGAGTCGATCGGCGCGGGTGCGCGCGAGACGATCGCCGTCCACGACCCCGGCTCGGGCGCGGAGATCGCGCGCCTGCCGGTCGCGACCGACGCCGATCTGCGCAACGCGCTGGAATCGGCGCAGCGCGGGTTCGTGCGCTGGCGCAAGACCTCCGCGTACGACCGCGCGATCGTGCTGCGCAAAGCGGCCGAGCTGATCCGCGAGCGCGCGGACGCGATCGCTCGCACGCTCACACTCGAGCAAGGGAAACCGCTCGGCGAAGCGCGGCTCGAAGTCATGGCGACCGCGGACATCGTCGAGTGGTGCGGCGAGGAAGGCCGGCGCACGTACGGCCGCGTCGTCCCGCCGCGCTCGGAGACCGTGCGGCAGACGGTGCTGCGCGAGCCGATCGGTCCGGTCGCCGCGTTCACGCCGTGGAACTTCCCCGCGATCACGCCGGGGCGCAAGCTCGCCGGCGCGCTCGGCGCGGGCTGCTCGATCATCATCAAGCCGTCGGAGGAGACGCCGGGGACCGCGCTGCTGCTCGTCGACGCACTGCGCGACGCTGGTCTGCCGGAGGACGTCGTGAACGTCGTCTTCGGCGATCCGCCGCACATCTCGGAGACGCTGATCGCCTCGCCGATCATCCGCAAGATCTCGTTCACGGGCTCGACCGCGGTCGGCAAGCATCTCGCGCGACTGGCCGCGAACGGGCTCAAGCGCGCGACGCTCGAGCTGGGCGGCCACGCGCCGGTGATCGTCAGCGAGAAAGCCGACGTCGACCGCGCCGTCGCGATGTCGGTCTCCTCGAAGTTCCGCAACGCCGGACAAGTCTGCGTCTCGCCGACACGCTTCATCGTGCACGAGAGCATCGAGAAGCGCTTCACCGAGGCGTTCGCCGCAAAAGCGTCGTCGCTGCGCGTCGGCCACGGGCTCGAAGAAAAGACCCAGATGGGCTCGCTCGCGAACGAGCGCCGCCACAGCGCGATCCGCGACCTCGTCGAGGACGCGCGCAAGCGCGGCGGCAAAGTGCACACCGGCGGGACGCCGCTCGACTCGCCCGGATATTTCTTCGCGCCGACGGTCTTCAGCGACGTCCCGGGCGACGCGCGGGTGCTGACCGAAGAGCCGTTCGGGCCGATCGCCGTCATCACGCCGTACCGTGAGCTCGACGAAGCGATCGCGCGCGCGAACGCACTCCCGTACGGGCTCGCCGCGTACGCCTTCACGCAAGACCTCTCCGAAGCGATCGCGCTCTCGAACGGGATCGAGTCGGGGATGGTCGGGATCAACCACTTCGGGATCGCGTTCGCGGAGCTGCCGTTCGGCGGCGTGAAAGACTCCGGCTACGGCTCGGAAGGCGGCACCGAAGGCTTCGAGGGCTACCTGGTGACGAAGTCCGTCACGATGACCTGAGCGGTCGGAGTTTCTTTAATCGTCCCCGTGTGCCGATCGCAATTTCTGGACGATCTCTTCTATGGGCGATGACTTGGTCGGAAATAGACCGCGAGCAACGATCAGCGGCAAGGCCACGACTTCGGCGAAGACGGAAATCGCGAATGTCTTGAACACATCGTCCGGAATATGAAGGTAGCCGGCACCCATGAAGATCAAGATGACGTTCAGTACGATGACCTGAACGATTACGAGGCGAAGGAGCCACTTCGCATAACTGCGGCGGTCCTCGATGGTCTGGTGGACCAGAGCAACAAGCGCTGCTCTCTCGAGTCTTTCAGAGTCGTCAGCCATGCCTTCCACCGTCGATACGCTCGTCAGCTCTTCGGCCGCGAGCGGCTGAACCTCCTTAGATCTGCGGAACCAATCCAAGGCTATTCAACCGATGACGCATGGCCGACCGGGAAACTCCAAACCGGGAAGCAAGTTGGTCCAACGTCTGATGTTGCGCCACGGCGCGCTTCACCCATTCGGCAGGCATCAGTAACGCAGCCCCAAATCGATTAGCAGCTAATTCTTTGCGGTCTACAGCTTTATCGAGCGCATTATTCGTCGCACGATTCAAGGTCCCGGCCAAATCGACGAAGGCAGTCTGACGACCCGCAAGGTGTAGCTGAGCATGGCCGATCTCGTGCGCTATGGTGAATCGCTGCCGAACACGGGAATCAAATCCAGAAACGTCGATGACGATTTCGCCGGAACGATTTGAGACCTGGCCAGCAAGGTCGGGATCAGGGAAGGCCACGGCTCGCACTCGGTATCCCAGGCTTGACGCTATCGCAACTGGGTCGACAGGTTCCTGAGTAACGCCGAACTTCGTGAGAAGGTCATTCGCCTGGCGGTCGACGGCCTCGAGATCAACCCACGGCTCGGAGTGAAACATGTCTGTTAATGGGGCGAATTGGGCAACCATTCCTCTGCCTCTGAGATGATGCGGCGTTCGCAGTAAGCGACGTCATCGTAATAGATAGCGGTGCCAGCATCCTGGCCTACAAACCTCCGCGTACCGTACTATGGCCGTTCGGTACACGAATGGTTGGAGTGCCTCGCACTCCGTGTGCTGCGTGCGAGTCGAGCGGGTACACCGACTCCATGAAGCGCTTGGAAAGCGACGCCGGCGCGGCCGGCACGGTCGCGCTCGGCGATCTCACGGTCAACCGCCTGGGATTCGGCGCGATGCGCCTCACCGGCCCGGGCGTTTGGGGACCGCCCGCGGACCGCGCTGCGGCGCACGCCGTCCTGCGGTGCGCGGTCGAGCTCGATGTGAACCTCATCGACACGGCGGACTCGTACGGCCCGCACGTCGACGAAGAGCTGATCGCCGAAGCGCTGTATCCGTATCCGGACGGGCTCGTCATCGCGACGAAAGCGGGTTGGCAGCGGCCGGGTCCCGGGCAGTGGGTGCCGGACGGGCGTCCCGCGCATCTGCGCGAGGCGGTCGAGGGGAGTCTGCGGCGGCTGCGGCTCGAGCGCATCGACGTGGTGCAGTTCCACACGCCCGATCCGAAGGTGCGCTTCGAGGATTCGGTCGGCGCGCTCGCCGAGCTGCAGCGCGCCGGGAAGATTCGCCACCTCGGCCTCTCGAACGTCGACGTCGATCAGATCGAGCGCGCGCGAGCGATCACCGAGATCGTCTCCGTGCAGAACCGTCTGGCCGCCGACGGCTCCGACGATGCGGAGGAGCGCGACGTGCTCGCGTACTGCGAGCGGCATCGCATCGCGTATCTGCCGTGGGCGCCGCTGGGCGGGCTCGGCGCACAGCAGACGGCTGCGTTCGAGCGCGTGGCGCGCGCGCACGGCGCGACGCCGAACCAGATCGCGCTCGCGTACCTGCTGCGCCGCTCGCCGGTGATCGCGCCGATCCCGGGCACGTCGTCGCTCGCCCACCTCGAAGAGAACGTCGCCGCCGCATCGATCACGCTCAGCGACGAAGAGTTCGCCGCACTCCGCGCCAGCTGAAGGCCGCCACGCCACCCATGTCATTTCAGACGTGCAGCGTGCGGATCACGCGCGCCGTGCCGCCGACGATGACGCGGTCCGGCTCGATGCGGACGAGAAGTTCGCTCGGTGACGGCTGCGGCATGAGGGCGCCCTGCAAAAACCGGTACTCGGCGCGCTCTGCGTTGCGCCCGAGATATCCCCCGAGCAGGCCCGCGGCCATCCCGGTCGCTGGCTCTTCCGGGATGCCGACGCGCGGCGCGAACATTCGAATCGTCGCGTCGAAGCTCGCCTCACCGCGCGCATACGCGTAGATTCCGACCACGTCGGCTTCCGACGACAGCGCTTCGATCGCAGCGAGATCCGGGACCGCTGCGGCGAGTGCGTCGCGCGTCGTCTCGACCAGCACGAACGGCATCCCGTGATCCGCGCGCACCGGCTCGCCGATGACGGCGTCGCGCGCGATTCCGAGCGCCCGCGCAAGCTCGTCCGCGCGCGGGAACACGGCGATCGCCGGCCGCGGCTGCTGCATGAACACGCGCGGGCCGTCGATGAGGATCTCGCGGTCGCCGATGATCGTGCGCTTCGTCGCGGTCGGGCCTTTCAGCATCCCGCGCTCGGAGAGCCGCGAGAACGCCGCCACGGTCGCGTGGCCGCAGTCCGGCACCTGCGTCGCCGGCGTGTAGAACTCCACCTCGAACACCTCGTCGCCGAGGCGGCGCACGAACGCGGTCTCCGGCGCGCCGACGGCGGTCGCGACGCGCTGCCGCTCCTCGCGCGGGAGCGCGGCCGCATCGAGCACGACGCCCGCCGGATTGCCGCCCGCCCCGTCCCTCGTGAACGCGGCGACGAGCTCGACCTCGACGGTGCCCGGCACTGTGGGCGTATGCTGGCTCATTCGCTCATTGCACCGCACGCGCGCTCGGCACCGCAAGGACCAGTCCGGGCCGCGGCACCGGTCCACTTCGCGAAGTGGCCCGGCGCTCGCGCCGCGAAGCAACGCGCCATGAGGGAGTCGCGCCCGGAGCGGTTCGCCGCGCTCAGCTCGCTCGAGGTCGACATCGGGCGGCGCGGCACGATTCGCGCGCAGCTGCTGGAGCAGCTGCGCGCCGCGATCCTCGACCTGCGCCTCCCCGCGGGCGCACGGCTTCCGTCCACGCGCGCGGTCGCCGGCCGCCTCGGGATCTCGCGCAGCACCGTCACCGATGTCTTCGACCAGCTCCTCGCCGAAGGCTATCTCGTCGCACGCCACGGTTCGGGGACGTACGTCTCGCCTGCGGTGCGCACGTCCGCGCCGCGCACGCGCGCGAGCGCGTCGGTCACCTCGTGGGAACGCGTCTCGCGGCGCGGCAAATTGTTCGCCGACATCACCACGCGCACGCGCTACGGCGACACGGAGCCGCGCGCGTTCCAGACCGGCGTCCCCGCGATCGAGCTGTTCCCGTTCGCGACGTGGTCGCGGATCGCCGGGAAGCTGCTGCGCAGCCCGCCGCGCGAGCTGGTCTCGTACGGCGACGCGGCGGGATACCGCGCGCTCCGCGAGGCGATCGCCGCGCAGTTCCGCGACCGCAAGCACGTCGCGTGCGACGCGGAGCAAGTCATCGTCACCAGCGGCACGCAGCAGTCGCTCGACCTGATCTGCCGCCTGATGCTCGACCCCGACGAGCAGGTGTGGATCGAAGATCCGAGCTCGCTCGCCGCGCGCGCGACGTTCGCCGGCGCCGGCGCCCGGCTCGTCCCCGTTCCGGTCGACGACGAGGGCATGATCGTCGCGCACGGCGCCGCCGCAGCGCCGCACGCGCGCCTCGCGTTCGTCACGCCCGCCGTGCAATCACCGACGACGGTCACCATGTCGGCCGCGCGCCGCGCCGAGCTGCTGTCGTGGGCCGGCGAGGCCGACGCGTGGATCGTCGAGGACGACTACGAGGACATCTTCCGCTACGACGGGCTCGACCCGTCGCCGCTGCTGAGCGTCGCGACGAACGACCGCGTCATCCTGATCGGCTCGTTCTCGCTCAGCACGTTCCCCGCGCTGCGGATCGGCTACATCATCGCGCCGCTCCCGCTCGTCGACGCGTTCGTCGCCGCGAAAGGCGCCGTCGACCGCCAAGGCGCGACCGTCGACCAGGCCGTGCTCGCGGAGTTCGTCCTCGAAGGGCACCACATCCGGCACCTGCGCCGCATGAGCGCGGAGTACGCCGAGCGCCGCGACGCGCTCGCGCACGGCATCGCACAGTATCTGCCGAACATCCCGTTCGCGCCGCCGCAGGCCGGGCTGCACGCGCTGCTGCGGCTCGAGGGCCGCGACGACGACGCCCTCGCGAGCGCCGCGTCGCGCCACGGCGTCTCGGTGACGCCGCTCTCGCCGCTCTATCTAGACCGCGAGCGTCCGCGCGGGAACGGTCTCCTGCTCGGTTTCGCCGTCGCCTCGCCCGGCGAGATTCGTCTCGGCATGCGAAAGCTTCGCGACGCGCTCCTCGACGTGCGCGGCCGCACGCTCGCCGCGCGGTAGCAGCGGGTAGACCGGGCGCACGTCGATCTCCGGGTGCGCGGTCCGGCCGCGCGTCACGTCGTCGTAGAACGCCGAGAGGCGCTTCGCGAGCGGGCCCATCGTGCCGGTGCCGATCGTGCGGTGGTCGAGGCTCTTCGTCCACGCGATCCCGACGCCGGTCCCGCACAGGAGGATCTCGTCGGCCGAGTACAGCTCGGTGCGGTCGATCGCGCGCGACTCCACCGGGATTCCGGCGTCGCGCAATGCGCGCGTGACGATCTTGCGCGTGACGCCTTCGAGCAGGTTCTGCGAGAGATCGGGCGTCGTCGCGACGCCGTCGCGGATCACGAAGACGTTCGCCGCGGACATCTCGCTCACGTGACCGTCGTCGGAGAGCACGATCGCGTCGTCGAACCCGTTCAGCCGCGCCTCGCTCTTCGCGAACGCCACGTTGACGTAGCTGCCGGTGATCTTCGCGCGCGCCGGCATCGCGTTGTCGTCGACCCGCCGCCACGAGCTCACGCACAGGTTCAGCCCGTCGTCGGTGTCGAGATACTTGCTGTTCGGGAACGCGACGATCGCCAGGTCTGAGCCGATGTCGTCGAGTCGCACGCCGAACGCCTCTTCGCTCTTGTACAGCAGCGGGCGCAGGTAGACGTCGCTGCGGAAACCGTTGCGCCGGCAGAGCTCAAGCGCGATCTCGGTCAGCTCTTCGTCGCTCTGCCGCAGGTCCATCAGCAGCACGTTCCCCGAGCGGCGCAGGCGCTTGAAGTGCGGGAGCGGCTCGAACAGGTACAGCTGCTCGGCCTCGGTGTTCCAGAAGGCGCGCATCCCCTCGAAACAGCCGGTCCCGTACTGCAGCGCGTGCGTCAGCAGTCCGAGCGTGGCCTCGCGGTACGGCATGAACGCCCCGCGGTGATAGACGACGAGCTCTCCAAGGTCCAAGGCGATCCTCCTTCGCTACGCTGATCATCGCTCGCCGGGGCGTTCCGCCGGAGGGCCACTTGGCGCACCGAGTGGCCCACCCGCGTCACCGGCTCACGAAGGGCCGTCCTGGTTGCGATCGTGCTCGGCGTAGGTGCGCGGGTTGAAGTACCAGTCGGGGAGCGACTTCGGGAAGACGATGTCGGTGAACTTGTAGTCGACCTCCTTGCCGTCGTCGTTGTAGCCGCCGCCGACGACGCCGTGGAGGTCGGTCACGACCGGGACGCCCTGCACGACGCCCATCGTGATCGTGAACGTCACCGGATAGACCGGGCCGCGGTCGATGAACAGCTTGTCGGTCGCGATCAGCTTGCGCAGCTCGAGCGTCTTCCTGTCGGCGAAGATCTCGCGCAGGCGGTTGCGCTCGACGTCGCGGATCGGCGTGATCCGCAGATGCACCTGATCGCCCTCGATGTCCAACGAGTCGACGTGGTAGTCGGACTCGACGATCGCGCGAACGCCGCCGATCACGGGGAGCGGCGTGTAGTTCGGCTCCGGCGTGTACGCGTCGCTGACCGGGTGCGGCTTCGCGGGCGCGGGCTCGAACACGTCGGCGGTCGGCGGCCCGGGATCGCGCGCCTCGTTGAACGCCGGGCGGTCGAACGTCAGCGGGCCGCGTGCCTCGTCGCGGTAGACGAAGCGGGTCAGCGCCGCGCGGTCCGAGTTCCGGACCCACACGTGAACGGTGTAGCTCTCGGCGAGATCGGGATACCCGTTCGTCGCCTTCTGCGAGCGGATCAGCGTGTACGTCTCGAACGGCGGCGGCGGCCGGTGCGAGCGAAACTGCGCGCGGATGAGCCCGAGGACGCGCTGCGGCGTCGGACTCGGTTCGCCCCCGATCGGCGCGGGCACGGCCTGCGCCGCCGGCGCAGGCGTCGCCACGGCGACGAGCGCCGCGAGAATCACGTCAGCCAGCATGAGCCATGGTACGGCACGCCCGCGCGCACGGCCCTCTGACTCCGACCAGCGAAGCGAAAGCACTCAACCGGCGTTGACCTGAATCAGCCCGCGCACGCGGTCCTTGGCCGGCGCGATCGTGATCCGAACGTCCTGACCGAGCAAGGTCAGAATGCGCATCAGCCGGTCGCAGCTGAAGCCGGTCGTGTCGCCACGCAAGAGCCCGGAGATCTTCGGCTGCGTCAGCCCGACGAGCGCGCCCGCGTGGCGCTGCGTGAGGCCTCGCTCGTGGACGATCGCGCGAATGGCATCGACGAGCCGCGCCTTGGCCAGCATCTCATCCGCAGACCGGAAGCCCAAGTCGGCAAAGACGTTTCCGCTTCCGGTCTGGACCGCATCGCCGGTCTTACGCTTACGCATGATGCTCCTCGTAATGCTGCTCCGCGATCTTCCACCGCCGTTCGATGAGATCGAGCTCCCGTTGCGGCGTGGTGATCCCGTGTTTCGATCGTTTGCAGAACGCGTGGAGGACGTAAAGCACCCCTTCCATTTTGCGGCGTACACCGCACGGAACGTCCTTCTGCGATCATCGTGCGCGACGATCTCCATCAGACCGGAGAATCGCCCGTGCATCGGTTTCGCGTCGTCATGACGCTCGTTCCGCTGGGCGAGGCGGAGCGCGTATCCGATCGTCGATTTCACACGCAGAGGGAACGCCGAGAGATCATCGAGCGACGTACCGACCCAATGGATCGGCTTCTCTCGCCGAGGACCCGCAGCCCGCGAATGCTCCACTCGTTATACCATTTCTGGGATGACGCTGTCCAGCCTCGCCCGCGAAGGCGGCCTCTACGTTTCGCGGTGCCCGGATGACGTGTGGCGAATCTTTCGGGCTGTCTATGGAACTGGTACGCTTTGCCGGGCTGGAGCGGCATTATGGGGCGAAGGAGGTCTTCTCGGGGCTTTCCGGTGTCATTCGGGACGGAGAACGGATCGGGCTCGTCGGGCCGAACGGGGCCGGAAAGTCGTCGCTCGTGCGGCTGCTCGCGGGGCTCGACGAGCCGGACGGCGGGACGATCGTGCGGGCGCGCGAGCGGCGGCTCGGATATCTCGCGCAGGAAGCCTCGGAGAGCGGCCCGCGGACGCTGCGTGCGGCGTTCGACGAAGCGATGGCGCGCGGTGAAGCGCAGGAGTGGGAGATGCGCGCGACGCTCAACCGCTTCGCGTTCTCGGAGAGCGATTTGGAGCGGCCGATGCGCGAGTTCTCCGGCGGGCAGCGAACGCGCGCGCTGCTCGCGCGCACGCTGCTCGAGCAGCCCGACTGGCTGATCCTCGACGAGCCGACCAACCATCTGGATCTCGACACGGTGCGCTGGCTCGAGACGTTCGTCGCGCGCGACCCGCGCGCGTACTTGATCGTCTCGCACGACCGCTACTTTCTCGAGACCGTCGCGACCGAGATCTGGGAGCTCGACCACGGCGAGCTCGCGGTCTACGACGTGAAGCCGGGCCGCGCGTACAGCATGTACGTCGAGCAGCGCGAGATCCGGCGCGAGCAGCAGCGCCGCGACTACGAAGCGGCGATGAGCGAGCGCAAGCGCCAGCGCGCGGTGATCGACGAGCTGCGCACGCACGGCTCGCACAACTACAGCGCGGTCTGGAGCCGCGAGAAAGCGTTCGCGCGCGTCGAAGCGGCCGAAGCGCCGCGCCGGGAGCGGCGCAGGATCGCGGTCGCGCTGAAAGCCGCGCGGCGCGCGACCGGCGGACCCGCGGTCGAGATCGAGGGCGTCACGAAGGCCTACGCGCGCACGCTCTTCGCGAACGTCACCGCGACGTTCACGCGCGGCGAGCGCATCGCGATCGTCGGGCCGAACGGCGCCGGGAAGACGACGCTGCTGCGCATCCTCTCCGGCGAGCTCGCACCCGACCGCGGCAGGGTCCGCTACGGCACGGGGCTGCGCACCGCGACGTACTCGCAGAGCTCCGCCGACGATCTCCCGGCCGGCGCGACCGCCGCCGAAGCGGTGATGCAGATGGGCGTCGACGACCAGACCGCGCGCGGTCTGCTCGGCCGGCTGAACCTCGGCGGCGACGCGGGCGACAAGCCGGTCGAAGCGTTCTCGGGCGGCGAGCGGCGGCGCATCATGCTCGCGCGCCTGATGGCGCAGCGCGCCGACTGCCTCTTCCTCGACGAGCCGACGAACGATCTCGACATCGCCAGCCGCGAAGCGCTCGAAGACGTCCTCGCCGAGTACGACGGCGCGCTCTTCGTCGTCTCGCACGACCGCTATCTGCTCAAACGCCTCGGCGAGCGCGTCGTCGCGATCCGCGACGGCACCGCCCGCGTCATCGACGGCGACTACGAGACGTACGAACGCGGCGAGCACCAGCCCGCGGCGCAGTCCCGCGCCGCGAACGGCACCGCAGGCACGCCGTCGACGGCGGCGCCGAAAGAACCGCCGGCGGCCGCCGATCGCCGCGCGACGCACGAGGCGAAGCTGGAGCTCGGGCGTCGCAAGCGCGCCGTCGCGGACGCCGAGGCGCGTGTCGCCGCGCTCGACGCGGAGCGTGCGCGACTCGAGGCCGAGTTCGCCGCGCACGATCTCTACGACGACGCGGAGCGCGTCGTCGCGCTGCAGCACCAGCTCGAGCGCGTGCGCGCCGCGATCGAAGAGGCGATGGCGTCCTGGGAGACCGCGGTCGACGCCCTCGAGCGCTCCAGCGGCTAAGGACGCGGCGATGGCGACGGCGATGACGCCGGCGCCGGCGTCCCGCGCGGCCTCGTCGTGTCGCCGGGCCGCGCGATCTCATAGAAGCCGAAACGGTCGGCGAAGCCCAGCTGCTCGAAGCGGCGCGCGTCGGCGACGCCTGCCGCTTCGAGATGCGGTCGTGGCACGGCGGCGACGTGCAGGCACTGATGGATCGCGATTTCCGCGATCGGATCGCGCGGCGCGAGCTCGAGCCACGACGTCGGGCCGCTGCGGCGGGCGACGACGCCGGCGACGTCCGACGGAGCGGGTGTCGCGCCGGAGCGCTGTGCGTCGCGCGCCGCCTTCACGGCCGCGACCATCGCGTCCGCGATCGGTTTCGACGATGCCGGACACGTCGCGCGCAGTGCGAACGGATCGGCCGGCGGCGTCGCAGGCTCTTCGTCGAGCGTCGGAGTGATCGTCTTCAGAAACCCGCCGCCCTGCGCCGGCACGGTGTACAACCCGAGCGCCGGCGTGTACACCACCCCCGGGACGCGACGGTCGTTCGACGGCGGCGGCAAGTAGGCATGGAACTTCTCGCGCTGGTCGGGCCGCGCGAAGCTGAACCGTCCGCAGTTCAGCAGCGCGTCCCTCGATTGGGACGTCCCGCCGACGACGATCGCGAAACGCGCAGCCTCGTCGTACGGGGTGTACGTGAGCGGCACGCCGCCGGCGTTCGCATTGCCGCCCGCGATCGTCGCGGCATAGCGACCATTCTTCTTCGCGCGTTCCGCGGCCGCCGCGATGCGGCCGATCGCATCGAGCACGGGCTGTGCAACGCGCGCTGCGACGGGCGTGCACAGATCGTTGTCGGGATTGATCTGCAGCGCGTTCGGATGCGGCCCGAGCGACATCTCGCTGAAGCGGTTTCCGATGATCGTGCCGCCTTCCGAGGAGTTCGGATTGACCTCGGCCGTACCCGCACCGCTTCCCGCCGCGCCGAGGCGACCCACGCGCACGGTGTACGTCAGCGACACCGCACGCGGCGCGAGCGGCGTCGCGGCGAGCGCGAGCGGCGCCGCGCCGATGCGTGCGAACGCGATGGCCTGCGACGGCGCGATGAACGGCCCGGGATGGGCGTTGGCGAGATTCGTCCCGACCAGCGCCAGCGAACCCTCGCGCAGCGGCGTCGCGAAGCCGGCATTGAACAGCGTGTATGCCGGGAGACGATTCGGATTGTTCGCCGACGTGTACGACACGTTCGCCAGCGCATCGACTGCTTTGCCGAGCCTGACGGTGCCGACGACGCCGGCGCGGTGCAGCGGCGCGTCGGGGACCTGCATCCCCGGCGGCGTCAGCGCGCTCGTCGCGGGCGACCCGCTCGTCACGAAACGCGACTGCACGGTTACGAATGCCGCGAGGAGCGCCTTGCCGAACTCGAGCGTTCCTGAGAGCGTCGCGCCGCGCGCGGTCTGATCGGCCGGCTGGAACGAGGTGAACGCGACCGACGCGATCGACGGCCCACCGCACACGAGCGGAGACGACGCGAATGCGCCGACCGCGCCGAGGTACGACGGCGGCAGCCCCGGGGTCGCGTCCAACGCGCTCAGTACCGGCGCCCCCTGCAGCCGCGCGCTCCACGCGGTGAGCGCCAAGCGTCCGCGGCGACCCGACTGCTCGACGGACGCGCGCACCGCGGAGGACCGCTGGTGCGGCGCGTTGACGGACGGAACGTCGCCGTACGCGATGCCGTGCGCGCAGTCGTACGTCAGCGACGCGGGGTCGGGAACGAACGCGCTCGACACGACGAGACCTGCGCCGGCGTCGCCCGCCGACCCGGTGACATCGTACGCGAGCGTGCGCGTCGGCTGCCAGCGCACGTCGAGGCCGCTCGCGAACGTGCTCGTGCCGTTGCTCGCGCTCGATCCCGCGCGCGCGGTGAGCGTGAGCCGCGCGCTCGGATGGTAGCGGTCGAGCAGCGTGAGCCCGTGATACGAGGTGCTCTGCGCGGTGGTAAAGGTGCCGAGCGGCGTCGTCGTGCCGCCCGCGAACGTGAGCCCGTAGTTCTGCCCGGACAGCGACAGCTCGTGGCGCTCGCCGCCCGGAAGCTGCACGTTGAAACCCACGCCGCGCGCAGTGCTGGTGAACGCGGTGCTCTGCGGCGCCGCGACGCCCGCGAGCGCGCGCGCCGGCTCGTTCGTGTCCGAGGCGGATCCGTTGGCGAACGCGTTGACGTTCACGGTCACCGCGCCTACCGTCGCCGTCTCGGAGAGCGTCAGCAGCCCGCCGTGCGAGCGGAGCGATGCGCCGGGGCCGTAGCCGCACGGCGTCAACGCCGTCGACTGCGCGCACACGAGCCCGCTCTCGCCGGACGTAGACGACGCCGTCAACGTCAGCGTCTGCGCGAGCGAGGGCGCCCAGCGCAGCTTCGCGAGATCGCCCGCGTCGGTGCGGTCGGCGTCGTGGCGGTACGCGAGCCCGCTCTGGTCGAGGAGATCGAGCCCGGTGAACGGGCTCGTACGCCCGCGCACCGCGTGCTCGAGCACGTAGCCGAGGTTGTTGACCGAGCCGCGCGCGACGACGAGCGCCGAGGACGCATCGTTGCTGCCGTACTGCAGCGTGGCCTGCTGCTGCGCGAAGCGCGTCGGCTGTAACGTGCGAAAGTTCACCGAACCGCCGAGCGCGCCGTTCGCCGCGCCCGACGAGACGCTCGCGCCGCCGAAGAGATCCGCGTTGATGCCGCGGTCGGCGAGACCGCCGCCCGCGCCCGGGATCGAGACGCCGTCGATCGACGTGCCCGTCTGGGACGGGTCGTTGCCGTCGATCGCGAAGCCGCCGCCTGACGACGTGACGCCCGGGAGATCGCCGATCGCGTCGTGCAGCGAGCCGTCGAGATGACGCAGCGCGTCGTCCTGCCCGACGTCGCGCGATGCGCGCGCCGGCGACGTGGACACGGACACGCTGCCGATGTGCTTCAGCGCCCCGCTCCGTTCGAGGCGCACGCGCACGGTCGACGTGCGGTTCGCCTGTACGTCGAAGAACGGCGACCGCGCCGCGACGTAGTCGCGCTTGAAGACGCCGGCGCGGTACGCGCCCGTCGCGACGGACTCGAAACGCGCGCGGCCATCGGCATCGGTGTAGCCGAAGCCGGCCGTCTCACCCTGCAGCGCCACGCGGGCGAGCGGGACCGGCGCGTTCGTCGCCGCGTCGACCACCTCGACCACCACGTCGCTCGCCTCGCCGGCGGCGCGCGCCGGGACCGCCGCGCCGAGCACCAGCACCACTGCCGTCACCGCGCAGACCGCGCGAGACACGGCTGGAACAGACCGCCGTACCGGCGGCGGGATCGCGCTGACCATCGGTGTCCTCGGTTCTAGCGGTGTTGCAAGTCCAAGAGTGCTTGCTCCAGCCGATGCTGGAGGCGCGGATCCGCATCGCGCTGCTTGGTGAAAACTTCGTGGACGCGCGCTCGCAGGGTCCGGTCGTCCATCCGTTCCAAAACCGCTCGGGGAAGGAAGACCGCGCGATCGAGAGCCGCGCCGTCCTGCACGATGTACATGACGCTCACGACCGGTGCCAGCGTCGCCGCGGCCGCCGCGGCGCCGAGCGATGCGGCGAACGCGAGCACGGCGGGTGCGAGCATCGTGCGTGCCGCGGTGCGCCGGCGCCGCGCCAGAAGCTCTTCCACCCGCACCGAAAGCTGCCGCCGGGTGACGAAGATGGCAGGCGCGGGGAGCCCGCGGTGTGGCCACGCCGTCGACTCCGCCATGCGGGTCAGCCCCGCCGCGTACGAGCGCACGTCGGAGATCGCGTCCACGACGCGGTCGTCGCAGGCGATCTCACGCTCGAGGTCCAGCTGCCGCGCGATCAGATGTACCGCGGGGTTGAAGAACTGCAGCACCTGCACGATCCGCTGCACGAGCCCCGCCCAGTCGTCGCGCCGCTCGAGGTGCGTGAGCTCGTGCAGCACGAAGCGGTCCACGTCCGCCGGCTCGAACTCCTCGAGGACGTGCCGCGGCAAGACCACCATGCTGTCGAACAGCCCGACCGCGACCGGTACGTCGATGCGGTCGGAGACGCACAAGCGCGCGCGCCGCACGCGGGCGCTCGCCGCGTGCGCATTCCAGAGCGGTAAGGCGACGCGGCGCTCCGGCGCGAGCGGGAGCGCGTCGCGCTTCAGGCGCGCGAGCACGACCGCGCCGGCGGTTAAACGGCCGGCGCCGCCGAGCACGATCAGCAGCCACAGCGCGACCGCAGCGTAGGCGAGCGGCGGCGGCACGTCGATCCGCGGCCGCGCGATGCCGACCGTGCGCAGCTCGGGCGGGCGGGGCCGGCTCATCTGTGCGACTGCGGCGCGAAGTTGCGCCGCGGTCATGTGGTGCGCGCGCTGGATGAGCACCGTCGCGACGAGCGGTCCGAGCGCGACCGCGATCAACGCGGCGAACCAGACGGCGTGGCGCGCCGCGGCGTCGACCGGCCGCCAGAGCCGCACGATCGCCGCCGCCAGCGCGACGGCGACGATCCCGACCACCACGGAGAGCAGCCAATACGTCAGGAGGCCGAGCATCGCGTGCTGATACGGTCCGAGGGGTTGCACCACGGTGTTCATCGCGCGTCCTCCTCGTAGCGGTCGATCAGCGCGCGCAGGCGCTGCAGCTCCTCGCGCGAGGGCCGGTCGTGCTCGACGAGCCGCATCGCGAGATCGAGCGGCTTGCCGGCGAAGAACCGCTTCAGCACGTGACCGACGTCCTTGCTCGCCGCCTCGTCACGCGCGACCAGCGGCCGGTAGACGTACGCGCGGTTCACCTCGTCGTGCGCAACGTAGCCCTTGCGTTCGAGAATCCGCAGCGTGGTGAGCACCGTGCTGTACGAGAGCGGCGGCGCGCCGACGCTTTCGACCACGTCGTTCACGGTCGCGTCCGGCGTGCGCCAGAGAACCTCCATCAGCCGAAGCTCGGCGTCGGTGAGAACCGGGGACCCGCGACGTGCCATACACCCTCCGCTAAAGAATTAATAGCACCCTAGCACGCGGCCCGGCGCGCTGTCAATTAATTCTTTAGCGGAGAATCCGCGGGCGGGCCGGCCTCACCGCCGCAGCGTGACGCGAAACTCGGGCTTTTGCGGGTTCAGCCGGTCGATGTAGGTGTAGGTGCCGGGCTCCGTCGGCATCAGCGTCACGCTGCTGCCCTGGCCTTCGAGCACGGTCGGCGGGACGTCGCCCGAGCCCGGGCCCGTGGTCTTCGCGATCTGGTGCGCCTTGTGGTCGCGCACCGTGAACCGGACGCGGTCCCCGGACGCGATCGCGAGCGAGCCGGGCGAGAACCCCGACGCTGTGAGATAGACGACCGCTTCGTGCGAAGCGAGGGCGCTGGGCGCGAGGACGACGCTCGCGAGCGCGAGCAGCAGCGCCGGGACGACGATGGACGGGACGCGCATGACGGACCCTCCTGCAGCCGGCTTCGTCGCCGTGCCGGCCGGCGCCCGCACGGCCGCCCGGTTCAAGGCAGCGGCGTGCGAAACGCGAACCTCGCACCATGGGAGTCGTGGAAGAGGTGGCGGAGCGGCTCGTGCGGCTGCGTCTGCGGGCGGGGCTCGATCCCGACCGCGCCGCCGAGGAAACCGGGATCGGCGAAGAACGGCTCACCGCCGCCGAGAGCGGCGCCGTGACGCTGACGGACGAGGAGCTCGTGCGCGTGGCGAGCGCGTACGGCGTCGACCCGACCGAGATCTTCGGCGGGCGCGTCACGCCGCTGCAAGACTACGCGGGCGGCGCCTAGCGAGGGCGATGCCGCGGTTCGTCAGCGAGGCGCTCAGCGCGTCCACGGAGGCGGTCGATACCGGCGGCCTGAGCCACGGCGAGCCGCCGCTGCCGAAAGACTTCGGCTGGCGCGATGAGCGGCTGGTGGTGCGTGAGGTCGTGCGCACGTGGCGCTCGACGACGACCGACCGCGGCGACACCTACCTCGCGCGGCACTGGTTCGAGCTCGCGCTCGACGACGGTCGCACCGCCGTCGTCTACTTCGACCGCAAAGCCCAGCGCGGCCGGGCGCGCTGGTGGCTCTACACGATCGGCGCCGGCGCCGAGGAGGGCTCATCATGACGAACCGCCGCCGCGCGCTGCCGCTGATCGCGGCCGCGCTGTTGTGCTGCACCGTGCCGGTGCACGGGCAGAGCGCGCTCCCCGAAGGGCCCGGGCGTGAAGTCGTCACCGCGCACTGCCTCGCGTGCCACGGCGCGTCGATGATCACGCGCAGCGGTCACGACCGCGAAGGCTGGCGCAACACCGTCGCGATGATGATCAACGCCGGTGCGAAGGTGCCGCCGAATCAGGTCGACGCCGTCGTCGACTACCTCGCGAAGAACTTCCCCGCGAAAGCCGGACCGGCGGCGGTAGTCGTCCCCGGCGCGGTACAAGTGTCGATCCGCGAATGGGTCGTGCCGACCGCGGGCTCGCGCCCGCACGATCCGCTCGCCGCGCCGGACGGTTCGATCTGGTACACCGGCCAGATGGCGAACGTCCTCGGCCGCGTCGACCCGAAGACCGGCACGATCAAGGAATACCACCCGACGGTCGCCGGCTCGGGACCGCACGGCCTCGTGATGGACGGCAGCGGCGACATCTGGTTCACCGCGAACTTCAAAGGCTACATCGGCAAGCTCGACCCGAGCACCGGGAAGTTCACCGAGTACGAGCTCGACCCGGCGGCGCACGACCCGCACACGCCGATCTTCGACCACAGCGGGATGCTGTGGTTCACCGTGCAGGGCGCGAACATGGTCGGGCGCCTGAACCCGAAGACCGGCGAGCGCAAGCTGGTGACCGTGCCGACGCCGCGCGCGAACCCGTACGGGATGGTCGTCGACTCGAAGAATACGGTGTGGTTCGTCGAGTTCGGCAGCAACAAGATGGCGAGCATCGACGCGGCGACGATGGCGATCCACGAGCACGTCTTGCCGAACGCGGGCGCGCGGCCGCGCCGCGTCGCGATCGGCCCGGACGACGTGCTGTGGTACTCCGACTACGCGCGCGGTTATCTCGGCCGCTTCGACTCGAAGACCGGCCGCACGACCGAGTTCGCCTCGCCCGGCGGCCCGGACTCGAAGCCGTACGGGATCACGTTCGCGCGAGGCGCGATCTGGTACAGCGAGTCGGGCGTCGAGCCGAACACGCTGGTGCGGTTCGATCCCGCGACGCAGAAGTTCCAGACGTGGACGATCCCGTCGGGCGGCGGCGTCGTGCGCAACATGATGCCGACGACCGACGGGAAGAACCTCGTCCTCGCGTGCAGCGGCGTCAACCGCGTCGCGCTGGTCGAGATCAAGTAGTCAGCGCGCGTCCTGCCAGATCGCGAGCACCTGCGGCGCGGCTTCGCGGGCGCGCGCGTCGAGCTGCTCGGCGGTGAGCGTGCTGAGCGGGTGCGTCACGACGACCGGGCGCAGCTCGTCCATCCCGAGCGCGGCGCGCTGGACCGCGGCTTCGTGCTCGAAGACGGTGGTGACGATGACGGCCGACGGAATCCCCGATTCCTCGAGCCGGACGGTGTCGTGCGTACAGCACGACGTGCAGCTTCCTCAATCACCGATCCCGACCAGCGCGAGATCGTTCTCCGCCGCGATCCGCGCGATCAGCTCGTCCTCGGCGTTCACCGAGAAGCCCTCTTTCGTATAGCGCGTCACCGACGCGAACGGCGCCGTCTCGGCGAGGATCTCGATCGTCCGCTCGAGCACGCGCCGGCCGTTCCATTTCGTGTTGTCGAGGATCCCGACGCGCAGACCGGCCGGCGAGGGGACGCGCGGCGCGAGCTCGCGGTGCTCGGCGTGCACGACGCCGCGGGGATCGTAGATGCGCTGTTCCAAGGGGCTCCTCTCGGTCAGGTGGTGACGCGGGCACGGGCGGGGTTGCCGACCACGGTGGTGCGCGGCGGGACGTCCTCGACGACGACGGCGCCCGCGCCGACGACCGCCTCCGCGCCGATCCGAACCTTCGGCAGCACCACGGCGCCCGCGCCGATCAACGCGCCGGCGTCGATCACGACGTTCCCGCCGAGCACGGCGCTCGGCCCGAGTGAGACGAGCTCGCCGAGGACGACGTGATGGCCGACCGACGCGCCGCGGTTGATCACGACGTGCTCGCCGGCGCGCGTGCACGCGCCGATCACGCAGCCCGCGTTCACGAACGTCCCGCGCCCGAACGAAGACGAGCTCGCGACGATCGCGGTCGGATCGATCAGCGCGGCGGCGAAGCGAAACCCGGCCGCCGCCGCTTCGTCGCGCGCGATCCGGCGGTTCGCCGGTCCGAACAGCGGACAGACGCACGGCACCGCGAGCACGCGCGCGGAGAGAGCGTCGAGGTCGACCACCGGCGTCGCCTCGTCGAGATAGACCGGCCCGGGGAAATTCCGCACGCCGGCGGCGATCCGGTAGCCGAGTCGCCGGCACGTCTCCTCGTACTCGGCGACGAGCGGCGAGCCGATCGCGTACAGCACCAGCTCGCTCACGCCGCGCCCGCCGGGACATGGAGCCGAACGACGACCTCGTGCAGCGCATCCGCCGCGCGCACGATCTCGTCCTCGTCGTGAAACGGGTCGAGCGGGAGGCTCAGCAGCTCCGGCGCACGCGCCTCGGCGACGGGGAAATCGCCCGCGCGCCAGCCCGCGTCCGCAAAGCACGGCTGCAGATGCACCGGGAGACGATAGTGCACGTTCGTCTCGACGCCCGCCTCGAGCAGCGCGCGCTGCACCGCGTCGCGCCGCGTGCCGCGCACGAGCACCGGGAATGCGTACCACACCGGCTCGGCCCAGGCGCGCACCGCGGGCAGCGTGACTCCCGGCACATCGGCGAGCCGCTCGGCGTAGATGCGCGCGAGCGCGCGGCGGCGTTCGTTCCACGCGTCGAGCGAGCTCAGCTTCCAGCGAAGCAGCGCCGCTTGCAGCGGATCGAGCCGGCTCGTGTATCCGGCACGCTCGTGGCGGTACTCGGTCGTGAGCCCGCAGGTGCGCAGCAGCCGCAGCTCCGCGGCGAGGTCCGCGTCGTCGGTCGTCACGCAACCCGCGTCGCCGAACGCGCCGAGATTCTTCGTCGGGTAGAAGCTGAACGTCGCCGCGTCCGCGAGCGCTCCGCAGCGCCGGCCGCGGTAGCGCGCGCCGTGCGCGTGCGCCGCGTCTTCCAGTAGCCGCGCACCGGCGTCGCGCGCGACCCGCCGCAACGCGTCGTAATCCGCGGGATGACCGTACAGGTCGACCGGGACGATCGCGCGCGTCTTCGGCGTCAGCGCGGCGGCGACGGTCTCCGCCGTGACGAGCCCGGTCTGCGGCTCGGCGTCGGCGAGGACGACGCGCGCACCGGCGTGCGTCACGGCGAGCGCGGTCTGCACCGCGGTGTTCGCGGGGACGAGCACGTCGTCGCCGGGGCCGATCCCCCATGCGCGCAGCGTGAGCGCGATCGCGTCGGTTCCGTTCGCGACGCCGACCGCGAAGCGCGTCCCGCAGTACGCCGCGAACTCGCGCTCGAACGCCGCAACCTCTTCCCCGCCGATGTACACGCCGGACGCAAGCACGCGCGCGACGACCGCCTGGATCTCGTCGCGGCGGCGCTCGGCGAAGCGCGCGAAGTTGACGTACCGGACCGGCGTCGTCACGCGCCGGCTTCCCAGCGCACGAACGCGTCGTGGTCGCGGATGTAGTCGCTCTCGTCGAACGGCTCGGTCGCGAGCATCGCGAGCACCGTGTCCGGCGTGAACGCGACGAGATCGCGCCAGTATCCCGCGGGCAGGTAGATCGTGCGGCCCGGACGCCGCAGCTCGACCGTCGCCACCTCGCCGCGCGACTCGAGCCGCACGTCGGCGCCCCCGTGCACGCAGATGAGATACTCGTACTGCCGCTTGTGCGCGTGGCCGCCGCGCGAGCCGCCGGGCGGGACGCCGGCGATCAGCACGATCCGGCCGAACGGCCCGTGATGGAAGCGCGCGAGCTCGCCGACGTAGAGCGTCCCCTCGTCGTCGACCATGCGCTCGAGGTCGAAGACCTCGTAGCGCTCCGGCGCGCGCACGCGGCTCACAACGCGCAGGTGCCGTCCACGCAGACCGCGCCGAACGGCATCTCGGCACCGTCGATCTTGCGCAAGACGGGCGAGGTCATCTTCCCCCAGCCCGGGATGAACGCGGAGAACCGCCCGGCCGGACCGCCCGCGACGAACAGATGGATGTCGGCCGGCGTCGGCACGATCGGGATCCGCGCGTTCGTCTCGCGCTTGTACCATTTGGGCAGCGCTTTGTTGTAGACTTTGCCGCCGCCGGCGTACCGGTCGCCGAAGCTGATCTCGCCCCACGTGTTCCCGGCGTTCATCCACAGATAGCTGCGCACGTCGAGCCGGCTCCAGCCCGACGCGGCGATCGTCGCCGCGTGCTCGGGGCCGATCACGACCGCGCACGAGCCGCCGGCGACCGCGTTGTTGGGCGCGTACGTGCTCATCGCCGAGACGATGCTGTCCAGCACGCCCTGCGCGTCGTTCGCAACGTGGTTCACCACGCTGTGCGGCGGCTCGGCGGCGATCACGAAGACCGCGCTGTCCTCGGGCACCATCCCCTGCTCGACGTGGTACGGCGCCCACGGGCTGAGCTCTTCGTTCTCGGCGATGCAGTACGTGTACTTGCCGGGATGTCCCAGCGTGCTCTTGTCGAGATCGCCCGGCGTCGCGCCGCCGACCGTCAGCAGCACCAGCCGAATCGCGCGCCCGATCGTCCCGTTCGCGCGGTTCCCGGAGCCGAAGACGTTGTGGCCCGCGTTCATCCCGATCGCGTTGCGCACCGGTCCGTTCACGACCAGCAGCGGCGCCGCCATGTGCGTCGTCGCCTGCACGCCGTTCAGGTTGAACTGCTTCGTGCACAGCGCGAGCAGCGCCGCGCGCACGACCGGCGCGTACTCCGGCTTGCAGCCGGCCATCACCATGTTGACCGCGAGCACTTCGCGCGTGAGCGTCCCGCGGCGCGGCGGGATCACCGCTTCGGGAAACTCCGGGTCGCCTCCGAGCGCGTCGACGACCGCGTCGATCTTCGCCTGCGTCGGCGGCACGACCGGGAGCCCGTCGCTCCACGCCTGCTCGAAATAGTGCTCGACCAGGTCCTCGGCAGGCGGCGCCGCCGCCCGCGGCTCGGTCATCGTGGTCGTGCTCACCTCCAAGCTTACGACGAACGGCACGATCAGTCCTCAGCCGCACCGCCGGCGCCGAAGATGCGCAGGACGTCCATCGACGCGGTCAGCTCGTGCAGCCGCCGGATGTCGCGGTTCGCGGCGAACAGCGTGTCGAGCGCAAAGAGCGGGTGCCAGGCGTTACCGCCGGTCAGCGCGACCGCGCCGAGCAGCGCGACGCTCGGCAGACTCGGATCGATCCGGTGAGCGGCGATCTCCTCCGCGAAGATCGCGCGCAGGAAGTCGCGGTCGAACAGCCGGTAGCGCTTGAAGATCTGGAACGACTCGAACGCGTCGCGCAGCACCGTCGCACGGCTCGCGGCGCCGGCGTTCGCGGCGTTCGCGCGAACGCGAAAGGCGATGAACGGCTCGTCGAGCACGCGGATCTCGTGCCGCTCCAGCAGCCGCACCCAGCGGTCGAGATCGTGCAGATGCGCGAGCCGCACGTCGTCGGGACCGATCGCCTCGAGCGCGGAGCGCCGGATCATCGCGCTCGGCCCGCACAAACAGTTGCCGTGCAGAAAGAGGTGCCGCAGCCAGGCGTGGCGCGGCACGTCCGGCTCCGCGAACGGCATCGCGAACGGCGACCCGAGCCCTTCCAGCGGCTCGCCGCTCTCGCCGATCCGCACCGGGACACCGAATACCGCGGCGATCTCGGGATGCTCGCGCAGAAACGTGACTTGCCGCTCGAGGCGGCCCGGCAGCGCGACGTCGTCGGAGTTCAGGATCGCGACGAACTCGCCGCGCGCGCGCCGCACCGTCGCGTTCATCGCCGCCGCGATCCCGCCGTTGGACGTGAGCTTGTCGAACCGGATGCGCGGATCGCCGAAGCTCGCGATCACCTCGGCCGTCGCGTCGGTCGAGCCGTCGTCGGTCACCACCAGCTCGAAGTCCTGGAAGGACTGCTCGAGGACGCTCCGGATCGCATCGCCGACGTAGCGCTCGTGCTGGTACGCCTTCATCGCGACCGAGACGACCGGGACGCGTTCGTCCGCGGGCGGGAACCGGAACATCGCGGACGCTTCGCCGTCGCCGAAGACCCGGCCCTGGAAGGCCTCTCCCTGCGGCGGAGGGGAGGGCAAGCGCCTCGTGCGAACGTTTCCCGCCCCGGGGAACTTCGACGGAGGCGAGATTAGGATGAACGACGCCCGATCGGCATCTTTCCGGACCGCTGCGGTGAGCGCGTTCGCGGTGATTCTGGTGGTGCTCGGCGCGGGATCGCTGCGCGCGGCTTCGCCCGCGTACTACACGACCGCTCAGGCTCGAAGCGGCGCGACCGTCTACAGCGCGTCGTGCCAGCAATGTCACGGCGTCCGGCTCGAAGGCCAGTCCGCGCCCGCGCTCACCGGGCAGACGTTCCAGAACTACGTCGGCAAGGCCGGGACCGGCGCGTCGCTGTACGACTTCATCAGCCGCCAGATGCCGGCCGACCACCCCGGCTCGCTCACGCAGCAGCAGTATCTCGACGTGACGGCGTTCATCCTGAGCCGCAACGGCTATCCGGCCGGACGCGACCCGCTCACGAAGGCGAACCTCGCGCAGGTGCAGCTCGGCCGCGGCAACGTCGCCGCGGCGCCGAAGGGCCCGCGCAACAACCCGAAGACCGGCCCGGCGAGCGCGAACGAGATCATCCGCGCGGCCGCGCCGCAGAACACCGTCTTCGGCAAGCTCCCCGCCGGCGCGAACGTGAACGTCACCGACGCGATGCTGTCGGGCGCGGAGAACGACCGCGCGAACTGGCTGCTGCCGGGACGAACCTGGGACAACCAGCGCTTCTCGCCGCTGAACCAGATCAACGCGCAGAACGCGTACCAGCTCACGATCGCCGGGCTCGCGCAGACCGGGATGACGGCGAGCTTCGAGACGACGCCGATCGTCGTAAACGGCGTCATGTACCTCACCACGCCGACCGTCAGCAACAAGATGAAGACGATGGCGATCGACGCGACGAACGGGCGCCCGATCTGGGAGAGCGTCTACAGCCTCGGCTCGTTCCAGATCTGCTGCGGCCCGGTGAACCGCGGGCCCGCGGTCGCGTACGGGATGGTCTACGTCCTCACGCTCGACGACAAGCTGCTCGCGCTCGACGCGACGACCGGGAAGCTGCGCTGGCAGAAGAGCGTCGCCGATCCGTCGGTCGGGTACTCCGAGACCATGCAGCCGCAGGTGTACGGCGGCATGGTGATCGTCGGCAGCGCGGGCGGCGAGTGGCCGATCCGCGGCTTCGTCGCCGCGTACGACGCGCACAGCGGCAATCAGCGCTGGCGCTGGGACTCCACCGACGCGGCGACGTACGCCGGCGACTCGTGGAAGCGCGGCGGCGCGATGGTGTGGACGACGCCCGCGGTCGATCCGAAGCTCGGCCTCGTGATCTTCTCGACCGGCAACCCGAACCCGGACCTCGAGGGCGCGCCGCGCAAGGGCGACAACCGCTGGAGCGACTCGATCGTCGCGCTCGACGTGCGCACCGGCAAGCTGCGCTGGGGCTATCAGGAGATCAAGCACGACGTCTGGGATTACGACGCGGTCAGCAACGTCGTGCTCTTCGACGTGCACGCGAACGGACAGACGATCCCCGCCGCCGGCGAAGCCGGAAAGGTCGGCTGGTTCTTCATCGTCGACCGCCGCAACGGAAAGCTGATCCGCAAGTCCGACCCGTACGTCGCGTTCTCGAAGAACATGTTCAGCCAGCCGACCGCGAAGGGCGTCGTCATGCTACCCGGCGCGAACGGCGGTGCGGAGTGGTCGCCGCCGGCGTGGTCGCCGGAGACGCACTACGCGTACGTGCTCGGGATGGATCAGCTGATGCGCTTCTCGACGCACGAGGACAAGTACCAGCAGGGCCGGATTCGCCTGGGCAGCGCGTTCAGCAACGTCGAGCCGCACGGCGTGCAGGACGGCCGCTTCGTCGCGATCGACACCGACACGGGGAAGATCGCGTGGACGGTGATGACGCCGCAGCCGCTGATCGGCGGCGCGCTCGCGACCGCCGGAAACCTCGCGTTCTACGGCGAGGGGAACGGCTGGTTCGACGCGGTCGACGCGCACACCGGGAAGCCGGTCTGGCGCTTCAACCTCGGCGCCGGCGTCAACGCGCCGCCGATCACCTACGAGGTGAACGGCACGCAGTACATCGCCGTCGCCGCGGGCGGGAACTTCCAGCTCACCTTCCCGTACGGCGACACGGTCGCGATCTTCAGGCTCGCGCCGAACGCCGCCCCGCCGCCGCCGCCTCAGCCGGCGCCGACACGCTGATTGTCGTCGCTCGGCGTCGCGATCGTCACCGGTTCCTCGAGCGGAATCGGGCTGGCGACCGCACGGCGGTTGGCGCGGCTCGGCGCCGCGGTCGTGGTCAACTCTCGCTCGGACGAGCGCGCCGGTGAGGCGGCGCGGACGCTCAGAGACGAGGGCTTCACGGCGCTCGGCGTCGGCGCGGACCTGTGCTCGCCGGACGGCGTCGAACGCCTCGTCGCCCGAACGCTCGACGCATACGGGACGGTCGACGTGCTGGTGAACAACGCGGGGATGCCGAGCGTCTCCCCGGCCGAGGACCTCTCGCTGGAGGCCTGGCAGTCGGTGATCGATCTCAACCTCACGGCGCCGTTCCTTTGCGCGCAGCGCGCCGGGCGGGTGATGCTCGAGAAGGGCAAAGGCGTGATCGTGAACGTCGGTTCGCTGTTCTCGAAGTTCGGGATGCCGGGCCGCGTCGCGTACGCGGCGAGCAAGCACGGCCTGGACGGGCTCACGGCGACGCTCGGCGCGGAATGGGGACCGCGCGGCGTGCGCGTCGTCTCCGTCAACGCAGGTTATACCGGAACCGCGCTGGTGCAGCGCGCGATGGCGACCGGCGGCTTTCGCGAGGAAGACCTCGCGCGGCGCACGCCGCTGCGCCGGATCGCGACGCCGGACGAGATCGCGAACGTGATCGCGTTCGCGGTCTCCGACGAAGCCTCGTACGTGAACGGCACGTCGATCGTCGTCGACGGCGGCTGGAGCGCTTATGGGGGCTGGTGAGCGCCAGCCTTGCTCGGGGCCGGAGAGGCCGCCAGCTTGCTCGACGATCCTCCCCCGTGGGGGAGGTCCCACGGACACTCACCCGTATACAGCACCCAGCATCGCTCGAGGGAGGGGAACTTTGACCGGATCCACCGCTTCGTCTCGCCTTGCCCGCCGCGCGCTCGCGGCCGCCGGGGTCCTCGGACTCGGACTCACGCTCGTCGTGCCGTGCTCGGCGCCGGCCGCCGAGCCGCCGATCAAGATCGGCATCATCGCCGAAGCGTCCGCGGTTGCGGGGGCGTCGATCGCGAGAGCGGCGCAGATGGGCGCCGACGACATCAACGCGCACGGGGGCGTGCTCGGCCGGCAAGTCGAGGTCGTGATCTACGACAACCATTCGTCCGCGTCCGAGTCGGTCCGCGCGTTCCAGCGCGCCGCGAGCGAGGACCACGTCGCCGCCGTCATCGGCAGCTACATCAGCGAGGTCGCGCTCGCCATCGAGCCGTGGTCGGGACGCCTGAAGATTCCGTTCATCACGCCGGGCGCGGCCAGCACCGAGATCTCGCGCCACGTGCACGAGGACTACAACACCTACAAGTACACGTTCCACGGTTGGCTGACGTCGGCGTTCATCGCGCAGTCGATCTGCGACTTCGACCACGACATGATCGTGCCGATGCACGCGAAGACGACGGTCGTGATGAGCGAAGACGCAGCGTGGACGACGCCGCTCGACGCGCGTTTCCTCGAGTGCCTGCCGAAGGCCGGCCTCAAGGTACTCGACCACATCCGCTTCAACCCGGACACCACGGACTTCACCCCGATCTTCAACAAGATCGAGGGCGAGCACGCCGACGTGATCACGACCGGCATCAGCCACGTCGGCGTGCAGCCGACCGTGCAGTGGCACGACCAGCACGTGCCGATCGCAATGGTGGGCCAGAGCTCGCAAGCGACGACGAGCAGCTTCTGGAAGGACACGAACGGCGACGCCGAGGGCGTCATCACCGCGACGGCCGCCGCACCGGGCGTCTCGTTCGGCCCGCAGACGATCCCGTTCACGAACGCGTACGAGAAGCGCTTCGGCGACTCGCCTTCGTACGCGGGCTACTCGACGTACGACGAGCTCCACATCATCGCCGACGCGATCAAGAAAGCCGGCGGCACCGATCCGGACAAAATGGTCGCCGCGATGGAGCAGACCGACTACGTCGGCACGATCGGGCGCATCAAGTTCTACGGCAAGAACGACCAGTACACGCACGCGATCGAGTACGGCCCCGGTCTGGTGAGCGGCTGCTTCATCCAGTGGCAGAAGGGCAAGCAAGTCGCGATCTGGCCGAAGGACAAGTCGCTCGGCAAGATCGAGTTCCCAGCCTTCATCAAGACGCCGCGCTGACCGCGAACCGCTCGACACACGAACGCGCGTCCCGGGCGACCGCTCGGGACGCGCGCTTGCGTGCTTCGACCGCCTCGGCACACGCCACGCCGGAGACGCGATGACCGCACTGCAGATCCTGATCGACGGGTTCGCCATCAGCGCGCTGTACGCGCTCGCCGCCGTCGGCTTCACGCTGATGTTCGGCGTGTCCGGCGTGTTGAATCTCTCGCACGGCGCGATCATGGTCGTCGCCGCGCTGGTCGGCTGGTGGGCCGCCGGCACACTGAATCTCGGCGTCTACGGCGGCACGCTGGTCGGCATTCTGGCCGGCCTCGCCGCGGCGTACCTCACGTACTTCATCGTCGTGCGGCCGATCCAGCGCTCGCGCAAGATCCCGCGCGAGGAGACGGAGATCTTCCTGCTCACCGGCACGCTGCTGTGGGGCATCATGATCCAGGTCGCGTTCGCGGCGATCTTCAGCGACAACCCGGTCACCATGCGTCCGCTGATCGGCGGCATCGCGACGATCGCCGGCGTGCGCACGCCGTGGAACGAGATCATGATCGCGGTGCTGTGCTGGGTGGTCATCGGCCTGCTCTGGCTGCTCATCAATCGCACGCCGGCCGGAAAGCAGATGCTCGCGGCGTCGATCAACCCGCGCGGCCTCACGCTGCTCGGGTTCGATCTCTCGCGCATCTATCTGCTCGTGTGGACGATCTACGGCGTCCTCGCGGGCGGCGCCGGCGTGCTGCTGGCGTCGTTCCTCGGGGTGTCGACCGCGAACGCGGGCCAGCTCACCGCAAGCGCGTTCTCGATCGTCGTGCTGGGCGGCCTCGGCAACGTATCGGGCTCGCTCATCGCAGCCTTCGTCGTCGGCTATCTCGAGACGATCACGGCGTATCTCATCGCGCCGACGCTGCGCCCGGTTCCCGCGTTGATCCTCCTCGTGCTCGTCATCTACTTCCGCCCGCAAGGGCTCCTCGGACGGAGGTGATCGCCCGATGACCCGCATCGCGCGCTCGCGGATGTTCTGGGCGGTCGTCGTCGTCGTGCTGATCGCGTCGGTGCTGCCGCTGTGGGCGTCCGCGTACATCCTCGGCGTGCTGACGCTCGCGTACTACTTCGGCGTCTTCTCCATGTCGTGGGACCTGCTGTTCGGGTTCGCCGGCTTGGTGAACTTCGGGCCGACGTTCCTGATCGGGCTCGGCGCGTACACCGCCGCGATCCTC
Source organism: Candidatus Elarobacter sp. (assembly GCA_036264835.1). Taxonomy (GTDB): domain Bacteria; phylum Vulcanimicrobiota; class Vulcanimicrobiia; order Vulcanimicrobiales; family Vulcanimicrobiaceae; genus Vulcanimicrobium. The sequence goes on along the minus strand of DATAQE010000127.1, from coordinate 1,001 downwards.
GACAACTCGTTCCACTTGCCGATCCCGGTGGACATCCTCGCCGGCGCGCTCGCCGCCGTGATCGGCGGCCTGCTGCTCGCGATGCCGGCGTTGCGCCTGCGCGGACCCTATTTCGGCCTCGTCACCCTGGTCGCCGTGCTGCTGCTCCAGAACGCGATCGTCATCTTTGCCGGCGTCACCGGCGGTGAGATCGGGATGACGGTGCCGGACGTGCTCTCGATCGACCCGCGCCTGAACTACTGGTACGCCCTGGGCTTCCTCGTCGTGTGCGCGATCCTGCTCTACGGGCTGTCGCGCTCCGCGATCGGTCTCATCCTGCAGGCGAGCGGACAGGACGCCGTCGAGGCTGCGGCGCTGGGCTTCAACGTGACGAAGCACAAGCTCGCGGCATTCACGATCAGCGCGCTGTTCTCGGGCGTCGCGGGCGCGCTGCTGGTTTTCTACCAGGCGTCGGCGTCTGTCGGCTCGATCATCGACATCGCGCTCGGCGTGCAGATCATTATCTCCGCGGTGCTCGGCGGACGCCGAACGATCCTGGGCGCGGCCCTCGGCGCCGTGCTGCTGATCGTCGGTGCGGAGTTCTTGCGGCCGCTCGGACAGTGGAACACGTTCGTCGTGTCGGCGTTCGCGCTGCTCGTGATCCTGTTCTTCCCGGGCGGTCTGCTGGGCAGCGCGCTGCGCGCGCGGGAGGAAGGATGACGGCCGCCGCAACGACGACCGCGCTCGACGCGCCGCTGCTGCGCGTCCGCGGGCTCGTCAAACGCTTCGGCGGCCTGGTCGCCGTGAACGACATCGGCTTCGAGATCCGATCGGGCGAGATCCTCGGCTTGATCGGGCCCAACGGCTCCGGCAAGTCGACCGTGATGAAGCTGATCATGGGCATCGAGCGCCCCGACGCCGGCTCGGTGCGCATCGACGGCACCGAGGTCGCCGGCTGGCCGTCGCACCAGATCGCGCGCCTCGGCGTCGGCATGGTGTTCCAGCACTCGCGCCCGCTGCAT
>DATAQE010000075.1:0-4094 GCA_036264835.1 Candidatus Elarobacter sp. | reverse complement strand
GACCTCGGCGACGAACTCCGGGAAGCGCGCCAGGTGGTCGATCACGATGAAGCCTTCGAGCCGCAGGCGGCGGCCGATCGCGATGGCGAGGTTGCGCGGTCCGGGCGGCGGGCTCGCCGCGTTGTACTGCGAGATCGCCCCGCACAGCACGAGCCGCGCGTGCTCGCGCGTCGCGAAGATCGCCGCTTCGAGCTGCTCGCCGCCGACGTTGTCGAAGTAGACGTCGATCCCGTCGGGCGCGAGCTCGCGCAGCATCTTGGTGGGGCCGTCGTGATAGTCGAACGCCGCGTTCGCGCCGAACTGCTCGCGCACGAAGCGCGCCTTCTCCGGCGAGCTCGCCGAGCCGATCACGCGCAGACCCGCGCGCTTCGCGAGCTGCACGGCCATCGAGCCGACCGCGCCCGCTGCGCCGGAGACGAAGATCGTCTGGCCCTCGCGGACCTCCGCGATGATGCGCAACCCGACCCAGGCGGTGAAGCCGGTCGTGCCGAGCGCGCCGAGATACGTCTCCGGCGGCACGTGCGACGTGTCGATCACGCGCGCCGCCTTCGCGGGGACGACCGCGAACTCGCGCCAGCCGCGGTCGTGCAGCACCGTGGTGCCGAACGGGATCGACGGCACCCGCGAGGCGATCACCGTCCCGACCGCCGCGCCGCTCAGCGGCTCTCCGACCGCGAAGGGCGGGACGTACGACTTCGCGTCGTTCATCCGCCCGCGCATGTACGGCTCGACCGACATCAGCGTGTTCTTCACGAGAACCTCGCCCTCGCCGGGCGGCCCCGCGTCGACCGTCGCGAGCTCGAAGTTCGCGTCGGTCGGCTCCCCGGCGGGGCGCGAGGCCAGGCGGATCTCGCGGCTGCGGACGGTCTCGTTCGTGGCGGTCATCCGGGACCGTTAGCGTTTGCCGTTGCGGATTCCGGCGAGCTCGCGGAAGAGCTTCTGCTCCTTGTCGGAGAGCTGGGTGGGGAGCTGGCCGATGAGGCGGACGTACTCGTCGCCGAAGCCGCCGTCTTTGAGCCGCGGCATCCCCTTGCCGGAGAGGCGCAGCATCTTGTTGTTCTGCGTCCCGGCGGGAATCGTCATCGTGACGTCGCCGGTCATCGTCGGGACGCGCACCTCGCCGCCCAGGATCAGATCGTAGATGCTGACCGGGAGGTCGAGGTACAGGTCGTCGCCGCGGCGCTCGTACCCGCCGTCGTTCGCGAGGTGGACGACCAGGTAGAGGTCGCCGCGCGCGCCGCCGCCCCGGCCGCTCGCGCCTTGGCCGGCGAGCCGGATGCGCTGGCCGTCGCGCACGCCGCGCGGGATCGTCACGTCGAACTTCTTCGTCTCGCGCACCCGGCCGGTGCCGTGGCACTGCGGGCAGATGCGGTTGCGGTCGGTGCCGCTGCCGTGGCAGCGCGGACACACGTCCTCGACTTGAAGCGTGACGGATTTCTTCCCGCCCTCGAACGCGTCGTGCAGCGTGAGCTCGATCGTCGACTCGAGATCCTCACCGCGCTGCTGCGACATCCCGAAGCCCTGCGCTCCGGCGGTGCGCTGGCGTCCGATCCCGGAGAAGAACATGTCGAAGAAGTCGGAGAAGCCGCTCGCCCCGCCGGCGCCGCCGGCGTCGCCGAAGTTCGTACTGAAGCCGCCGAAGTCGGCCGCCTGCGCCTGGCGGTACGAGCGGTGCTGGTCCGCCTCGTGTGCGGCGCGCTGCCAGTCCGAGCCCAGGGCGTCGTACTTCTTGCGCTTCTCGGGGTCGCCGAGAACCTCGTACGCTTCCTGGATGTCCTTGAACTTCTCTTCCGCCTCGCGCACGTTGTTCGGGTTGGCGTCGGGATGCCACTTGCGCGCGAGCTTGCGGTATGCGCTCTTGATGTCTTTCTCGGGCGCGCCTTTCGGCACGCCCAAGGTCGAGTAGTAGTCTTTGTAGTTCACGCGTTCTTGGCGACGACCACTTGCGCGGGACGCAGCACCTCGTCGCCGATCGTGTACGCCTTGTGGGCTTCGTCGAGGACCGTGTTCTCCTCGACGCCCTCCGGCGCCGGCTGCGTCGCGATCGCTTCCGCGAGCCTCGGGTCGAACGGGAGCCCCTTGAGCGAGACGCTCTTGACCCCTTCGCCCGCGAGCGCGGTCTCGAACATGCGCAACGTCGCTTGCAGCCCGCCGCGCAGCCCTTCGGAGTCCTCGAACGCGACCGCGCGCTCGAGGTTGTCGAGCACCGGCAGGATCTTCGTCAGCACCGACTTCTTGCCGGCCAGCGCGATGTCGCCGAGCTGGCGCTCGATGCGCTTCTTGTAGTTCTCGAAGTCCGCCATCGCGTAGAGGAACTTGTTGTAGTTCTCGTCGGCTTTGGCGCGCGCCGCCGTCAGCTCGGCGGCGAGGCCGGTCTCAGCCTCGCCGCCGAGCTGCTGCGCCGCGCCGTTCCGCACGTCCGCGGTGTCGTCCGCGGCCGCGCTCGTCGCGGTGTCCTCGTTCACGAATTACTTCGCTTCCTTGAACTCGGCGTCGATGACGTCTTCGTTCGGCGCTTGCGCGCCCTCGGACGCCGCGCCCTCGTGCGCTCCGCTCGCCCCGTTCGCCGAGGCGCCGTCGGCCGACGCACCCGTCGACTTGTAGAGCGTCTCCGCGAGCTTGTACGAGGCCTGCTGGAGCTTCTCGGTCGCGGCCTTGATCTCGTCCGCGGTGCCGTTCTCGCTGACTCGCTTGAGCTCGGCCAGCGCCGTCTCGACGTCGCCGCGGACGCCCGCCTCCGCCTTGTCGCCGACTTCCTTGAGCGATTTCTCGGTCGAGTAGATCAGCGAGCTCGCGGTGTTGCGGATCTCGGCCTCTTCCTTCTTGGCCTTGTCCGCGGCCGCGAACGCTTCCGCGTCGCGCACCATCCGGTCGACTTCGTCCTTGTTGAGGTTGGTCGACGCGGTGATCTGGATCTTCTGTTCCTTGCCCGTGCCGAGGTCCTTGGCCGAGACGTTGACGATGCCGTTGGCGTCGATGTCGAACGAGACTTCGATCTGCGGCACGCCGCGCGGCGCGGCGGGGATCCCCTCGAGCCGGAAGCGCCCGAGCTCCTTGTTGTCGTTCGCCATCTCGCGCTCGCCCTGGAGGATGCGGATGTCGACCGATGTCTGACCGTCTTCCGCCGTCGTGAAGACCTGCGTCTTGCGCGTCGGGATCGTGGTGTTCCGCTCGATGAGGCGCGTGTTCACGCCGCCGAGCGTCTCGAGACCGAGCGAGAGCGGGGTCACGTCGAGGAGGACGACGTCGCGAACCTCACCGGCGAGGACGCCGGCCTGGATCGCCGCGCCGACCGCGACGACTTCGTCGGGGTTGACGGACTGGTTCAGCTCTTTGCCCGTCAGCTTCTTGACGAGCTCCTGGATGACCGGCATGCGCGTCGAGCCGCCGACCATGACGACTTCGTCGATCTGCGAGACGTCGAGCTTCGCGTCGGCCAGCGCGTTCTTGAACGGCTGGATGCAGCGGTCGGTGAGATCTTGCGTGAGCCGCTCGAACTCTGAGCGCGTCAGCGTGATGTCGAGGTGCTTCGGACCGTTCTGGTCGGCCGTGATGAACGGCAGGTTGATCGTCGTCTGCACCGTGCCGGAGAGCTCGATCTTCGCCTTCTCGGCGGCCTCGGTGAGGCGCTGCATCGCCTGGCGGTCACCGCTCAGGTCGATACCCTGGTCCTTGCGGAACTCGCCGACCAGCCACTCGACGATGCGGTGATCGTAGTCGTCGCCGCCGAGGTGCGTGTCGCCGTTGGTCGCCTTCACCTCGAAGACGCCGTCGCCGACCTCGAGGATCGACACGTCGAACGTGCCGCCGCCGAGGTCCCACACGAGGATCGTCTCGTTGCCCTTCTTGTCGAGCCCGTACGCCAGCGCGGCCGCGGTCGGCTCGTTGATGATGCGCAGGACGTCGAGCCCCGCGATCTTGCCCGCGTCTTTGGTCGCCTGCCGCTGCGCGTCGTTGAAGTACGCGGGGACGGTGACGACGGCTTGGGTGACGCGCTCGCCGAGATACGACGACGCGTCGTTGACCAGCTTCTGCAGGATCATCGAGCTGATCTCTTGCGGCGTGTAGTCCTTGCCGTCGATCTTGACCTTATG
>DATAQE010000047.1:0-10300 GCA_036264835.1 Candidatus Elarobacter sp. | reverse complement strand
GGGCGGCGAAGCGCCGCGCTCGCCGGTCCCCGCGAGCTTCCGCGACGAGACGATCCCGCTCGTCACCCCCGCGAGCGCGTTCGGTCTCCCGGCCGCCGCCGTCCCGATCGGCTTCGGCGACGAAGGGCTCCCGCTCGGAATGCAGATCATCGCACTCGACGGCGCCGCACCCGCCGCATTCTCGCTCGGCCGTCTCTATCAGTCGCGCACCGACTGGCACCACCGCACGCCGCCCTCGCCTGACCGATGATGCGTATCAGCGAGCGTGTCGCGATCGTCGCGGGCGCGTCGGGCGGGATCGGCGCCGCGACGGTGCGCGCGCTGCTCGCGCACGAGTTCTCGGTCGTGCTCGCCGCGCCGCCGGACGCGCTGCTCGACGATCTCGTGCGCGAGCTCGAACCGTTCGCGGAGCGCGTCTTCGCCGTGCCGACGAACATCACGAGGCGCGAGGAGGTCGACGCGCTGGTCGCGCGGACGCTGGTACGCTATGGGCGGGTCGACGTGCTGGCGAACTGCGCCGGGATCGGCGGGAGCCCGTCGTTCTGCGAGAGCAGCGACGAGGAGCTGGAGCGCGTGCTCGCCGTGAACCTGCTCGGCGCGGCGCGGCTGATGCACGCGGTGCTGCCGATCATGAAGGCGCAGCGGCGCGGCTCCATCGTGACCGTCGGGTCGGTCGCGGGCGAGGCGGGCGTGATGGGCATCTACTCGGCCTCGAAGTTCGGGCTGCGCGGATTGTGCGACACCGTGCGGCGCGAGGTGCGGAGCTACGACGTCGACGTGACGCTGATCCAGCCGGGGTTCGTCGCGACGCCGATGAACGCGGCGATGAAGAATCTCCCCGGGCCGGAGATCGTCGCGGACGCGATCGTGGCCGCGATCGAGCGGCCACGCAGGAAGCGAATCGTCCCGGCGGGATATCGTCTCCCCGTGTTCCTCGTCAAAGCCTTCCCCGGCGTCACCGATCTCGTCTTCGGCGACGCGCGCGTCCAGCACCGTCTGAACCGCGACGCGCGCGCCGAGCGCGCCGCCCGCGCGTCGCGCAACGGAGCCTCGTCGTGAGCGCCGCGAGCGATCCGCGCCGCGAAGCGGTCGTGATCACCGGCGCGTCGAGCGGGATCGGCGCCGACGCCGCGCTGCTCCTCGCGCGCGAAGGATTCGTGGTCTTCGCCGGCGTGCGCAACGACGCCGACGCCGCGCGCGCCGCGACGCTGCACGACCGCGTGCGGCCGATCAAGCTGGACGTCGCCGACCAGGCGTCGATCGAGGCGGCCGTGCGGACCGTCGCGGAGAGCGGGCACGCGCTGCGCGGCGCGGTCTCGAACGCGGGGATCGCCGTCGCCGGACCGCTCGAATATCTCCCCGTCGACGAGATTCGCCGGCAGTTCGAGGTCAACGTCTTCGGCGCGCTCGCGTTCGCCCAGGCGTTCCTGCCGCAACTCCGCCGCTCGCGCGGGCGCGTCGTCTTCGTCGGCTCGATCTCGGGCCGCCTCGGCGTCCCGTTCATTTCGCCGTACAGCGCCTCGAAGGCGGCGCTGCGCTCGTTCGCCGACGCGCTTCGCGTCGAAGTCGCCCCGGTCGGAATCGAGGTCTCGCTGATCGAGCCGAGCGCGGTGAAGACGCCGATCTGGCAGAAAGGCCGCGACTCGCGCGAGCAGCTCGCCGCGCTGCTGCCGCCGCTCGCGACCGAGCACTACGGCGAGCAGATCGAAGCGCTCTTCGCGCAGACCCACCGCGAGGAGAAGTCCGGGATGCCGGTCGAGCAGGTCAGCCGCGCGATCCTGCACGCGCTCACCGCGCGCAAGCCGCGCGCGACCTACGTGCTCGGCGCCTCCGCACGCGCCGGAAGCATCGTCGCGATGCTCCCTTCGCGCCTGCGCGACCGCGCGCTGCGCGCCTCGCTGCGCCTGCCCTAGCGCCGGCGCTCAGCGCGGCTCGTCGCGCTCGGCCTCTTCGTACGCGCGGCGGATCGCGCCGAGATCGGCGGGCGGCGGCGGGTACGTCATATCCAGGTCGTCCAGCGTGTCGGCGACGATCCGCGCGACGGCGAGGTTGCGGAACCACTTGTGGTTCGCCGGGATGACGTACCACGGCGCGCGGTGCGTGCTCGTCGCCTCGATCGCGCGCTCGTACGCCTTGCGGTAGTCGTCCCAGCACGCGCGCTCCGCGTAGTCGCCGGCGTTCAGCTTCCACTGCTTGCGCGGATCGTCGAGCCGCGCGCCGAAGCGCCGCAGCTGCTCGTCGGCACTGATGTGGAGATAGAACTTCACGATCTGCGTCCCGGCCTGGTGCAGGTTCTTCTCGAACTCGACGATGCGGTCGTAGCGCTTCTCGATCGTCTCCTTCGGCAGCGTGCCGTGGACGCGCGGGACGAGCACGTCCTCGTAGTGCGAGCGGTTGAAGATCGCGATCTGCCCGCGCGCCGGCGCCGCCGCGTGGACGCGCCACAGAAAATCGTGCGCCGCCTCCTCGGCGGTCGGGACCTTGAAGGCGTGGACGTACGCGCCTTGCGGGTTGAACGCGCCGAAGACGTGGCGGACCGTGCCGTCCTTCCCGCCCGCGTCGAGCGCTTGCAGCACGATCAGCAGCGAGCGCCGGCCCTCGGCGTACAGGCGATATTGCAGCTCGGTCAGCCGCGCGAGGTCGCGCTCGATCGCCGCGTGCGCGTCCGCCTCGCTGCGGTGCTTCCGGGTCTCGGACGGATCGAGCGCCTCGAGACGGACCTTGCTCCCCGGCCGGACGACGAACTCGCTGCGGTACGACACGCCCGAGCCGGTTCGCCGCCGCGGAGCGGTCCCCGGCAAGGCGAGAGCCGTGGCTCCCGTGGAAGAGGGTCGGCTGCCCTAACCTGCGAAGGAAGAGCAGACCGCGCATCTCCACCCCGCAGAAGGGGGCCGCGATGGATGTCCTGCTCGTGCACGGCTACAGTGAGACCTCGCTCGGCGCATACTTCACGCTGCCGCAGCGTATCCAGACGGCGCTTCCCGGGACGAGGGTCGCGGTCGCGGCCTTCAACTCACTCGACGACACGATCACGATCGACGACCTCGCCGATGCGATGGAGTTGCGGTTGGAAGCGATGGAGTCGCGCGCTGCGTGGAACACCGCGGCGTCCGCGGTGATCTGTCACTCGACGGGCGCGCTCGTCACACGGCGCTGGATCCTGAACCGCCTAGCGGTCGGAAAGCCGATCCCTTCGCACCTCATCACGATGGCCGGCGCGAACCACGGCTCCACGCTGGCGGCGCTCGGAAAATCGCCGCTCGGATACGTGCAGAAGCTGCTCTCGAAGCACCTTCTCACCGTCGGCGCGAGCGTCCTCACCGATCTCGAGTACGGCAGCGACTTCTTGCTGCGCGTCAACGGCGAATGGCTGGACCGGTCGATCGATGGTTCGCTCGGCGCACTGTGGCAGTTCAGCATGGGCGGCGACTCGATCGGCGCCGACGCGACGTTGCAGCTGTTATGGCCCACGCACGAGCCCGGGTCGGACAATACCGTGCGAATCAGCGGCGCCAACCTGAACTATACGTTCATCGACGCATCGCACGGGCCGGGCCGGCAGCCGGCCGTCACGGCGCGCCGACCGCCGCGACCGGTACCGCATCTCGTCCTCGAGGGGTACTCGCATTTCGGCGGCGCAAGCGGGATCATCGGCTTCGTCGATCCGGCCGGCGACCGCGCGCTCGACGCCGTCGTTGCTGCGCTCCGCGTCCGCGACGCAGCGAGCTACGCGAACGTGCAGACCGCCTGGGCGGCGACGACGGCTCAGTGGATGACGGCGAAGCGCGCCGAGCGCGCCGGCGCGGCCGCCTCCCTCAGTCAAATCAACTCGACGCTGCTCTTCGACGTCCGCGACGAGTCCGGGCGGACGATCGACGACTGCATGATCGTGATGCTCGATAAGTCGCAGCTCCCGGTTGCGGCGCACGCCAGCGTCGGCGAAGGCGCGTCGGCGCTCAGCGTCCTGAACGCCGCGAACGCGGTCTCGCCGGCGATCCTGCCGCACTCGCCGATCCACAATGACGCCAACCGCGGTGCCTACTCGTTTTACATGGACTACGACGAGTACCTGAACTCGAGCCCGCACTGGTTCCACGTCGAGGCCGCGGTCCCAACGCAGCTCCTGAGCTTCGTCCCGCTCACGTTCACGCAGCCGGCCAACCTGCAGCACGCGATCGGGGAGAACGAGTTCACCTACGCGCGGCTCACGATGAGCCGGGCCGTCGACCAAATCTACGCCGCGTACCACACGCCGTTCGACCCCAACACGACCTGGCAGCCGATGCCGTTCCCACCAGCCGGTCAGATTCCATAGCCGTTCCGGCAGGCGCCCGGCCGCGGACGCACCGACTTCTATCGGGGGTGACTCCGGGGTACCGGACGTGGTATCATCGCCGATGCTGCCCCTCCGGGGGCTCGTGGCGTTTCGGCGCCACGTGTGTAGGGCGGGTGTCCGTTCTCCGCTTCGCTGCGGTACGGACGCTCCCGCCGCTTTCCACCTACATCACCACGAGGTCAACCCATCGATGCCCCCTCCGAAAGGCAAGCGCGCGTCGGCGAAAAAAGATCGCCGGCCGAAGCGCAAGCTCTGCACGTTCTGCACCGAGCGTCTCGACTCGCTCGACTACAAAGACACCACGCGCCTGCGCAAGTACATCAGCGAGCGCGGGAAGATTCTGCCGCGCCGCATCTCCGGCAACTGCGCCTCGCACCAGCGCGCGCTGACGACCGCCGTGAAGCGCGCGCGCGTCATCGCCCTGCTCCCGTTCGTCGTCCAGTAGGAGCCGCGCAGTGAAGGTCATTCTCACCGGCGACGTCAAGCCGCTCGGCTCGCGCGGCGCGGTCGTGGACGTCAAGGACGGCTACGCGAACAACTACCTCTTCCCGCAGAAGCTGGCCGTCGTCGCGACGCCGGGCGCGATGAAGCAGCTCGAGCAGCAGCAGAACGCCAAGAAGCGGAAGCAGGCCGAAGAGGTCGCCAACGCCCAGGACGTGGCGACGCAGCTCGAGCAAGCGGTGATCCGCGTCGCGGCGAAGGCCGGCGGCAACGGGCGCCTGTTCGGGACCGTGACGAACGGGCAGGTCGCCGACGCGCTGCACGAGCAGCTCGGGATCACGATCGACCGCCACAAGATCGAGATGAAGGACGGGATCAAGGCGCTCGGGACGTACCCGGTCGAGATCCGGCTCGGGAACAACATCCTGGCGAAGTCCGCGGTTCAAGTCGTCGCGCTGAAGTAAACGCGCACATGCGGCTGAGCGGCGACGAGAAGCTGCGCCGCGAGATCGCGGTGCTGTACGACGTCCTCGCCGACGCGCTGGGGACCGAGAAGGTCGTCATGCGCGCCGGCAAGCTCGGCACGCTCAAAGAGATGCGCTCGCAGGCGATCCCCGATCGCCTGCTCGCGCTGCAGCGGCTCGTCTTCGAGGACCCGTCTTTGGAGACGCGGCCCGCGAAGGCGCAGTACAAGAAAGTGATCGGCGAGATCGAGGACAAGCTCGCCGACCTCGTCGCGCAGCGCACCGTCGGCGACCAGATCGAGGCGAAGATCAACGCCAAGATGGTCGCGCGGCACCAGGAGTATCTGCGCGAGCTCAAGCTCGAAGCGCTGCGCGAGGAGACGGGCCCGGAGACCGCCGCGACGCAGCAGCGGCTGCGCGATCTCGAGGCGCTCGACGCGCGCGGGCTCGCGCGCGCGGCGCTCGACGTGCTGCGGCCGAAATCGCTCGAGCACGTCGTCGGACAGGAGTCGGCGATCAAGGCGCTGATCGCGAAGCTGGCCTCGCCGTACCCGCAGCACGTCATTTTGTACGGGCCGCCGGGGGTCGGGAAGACGACGGTCGCGCGGCTCGCGCTGGAGCTCGCGAAGGCGCGGCCGCACGCGCCGTTCGGCGCCGGCGCGCCGTTCGTCGAGGCGGCCGGGACGACGCTGCGCTGGGACAGCCGCGAGACGACGAACCCGCTGCTGGGGAGCGTGCACGACCCGATCTACCAGGGCGCGCGGCGCGACTTCGCCGACAGCGCGGTCCCGGAGCCGAAGCTCGGGCTGGTGACGCGCGCGCACGGCGGCGTGCTGTTCATCGACGAGATCGGCGAGATGGACCCGTCGATGCAGACGCGGCTGCTGAAGGTGCTCGAGGACAAGCGCGTGACGTTCGAGTCGTCGTACTACGACGAGCACGACCCGAACGTCCCGGCATACGTGAAGAAGCTCTTCCGCGACGGCGCGCCGGCCGACTTCGTGCTGATCGGCGCGACGACGCGCGACCCCGAGGCGATCGACGCGGCGATCCGCTCGCGCTGCGCGGCGGTGTACTTCGAGCCGCTCACGCAGGCGCAGGTGGCGCGGATCGTGCGCGAAGCGGCGGCGCGGCTCGGCGCGAAACTGCTGCGCCGCGTGCCCGACCTGATCGCGTCGTACACGATCGAAGGGCGCAAGGCGGTGCAGATCCTCGCCGACGCGTACGGCCACGCGCTCGAGCGCTCCGGCGGGACGCGCGGCGCGGCGGTGCGCGAAGAGGACGTGCTCGAAGTCGTGCAGGCGGGGCGGATCGTGCAGCACACGCCGGCGCGCGCGCGGCGCACGCGCGAGATCGGCAAGGCGCACGGGCTCGGCGTGCTGCAGTACGTCGGCTCGATCGTCGAGATCGAGGCGGCGGCGTTCCCCGCGCGCGAGCCGCGCAAGGGGACGGTGCGCTTCAACGACACCGCGGGCTCGATGGCGCGCGATGCGGTGTTCAACGCGACCTCGGTGGTGCGCGCGGTGACCGGGATCGATCCGGCCGACTTCGACCTGCACGTCAACGTCGTCGGCGGCGGGAACATCGACGGGCCGTCGGCGGGGCTGGCGTTTTTCCTGGCGCTGTACAGCGCGCTCGCGCAGGTGCCGTTGCCGCAGGACGTCGCGGTCACCGGCGAGGTCTCGCTGGTGGGAAACGTTCGCGCAATCGGTGGAATTGTGGAGAAACTGTTCGCCGCGCGTCAAGCGGGTATGAAGACGATCGTCGTGCCCCGTGAGAACGTGCGCGAGATCGAAGCGGCGCCCGAAGGAATCGACGTGGTCGCAGTGGCAACCGTCGCGGAAGCGCTCGCCGCTCTAGGCGTGCGCGTTCCGCCGCCTCCCGTACCGCGCGCTCGGTCGCGCACGAAAGCCGCTCGTTGAACGTCGCTCCGTTCGTCTCCACCGTCGACCGCATCCCGCCCAGCAACCTCGAGGCGGAGATGGCGCTGCTCGGCTCGATCCTGGTCGACAAGGAGATGATGGCGACGGTCAGCGAGATCGTGCAGCCGGCGGACTTCTATGCCTCGCTGCACGAGACGATCTTTCTCGCGCTGTACGCGCTCTACGAGCGCGGCGAACCGCTCGACAAGGTCGCGCTCGCCGAGGAGCTGCGCAACCGCGGGATGCTCGACAAGATCGGCGGGATGGCGTACCTCAACTCGCTGATGGACACCGTGCCGACCGCGGCGTCCGCCGAGTACTACGCGCGGATCGTGCGCGAGAAGTCGACGCTGCGCGGATTGATCCACGCCGGCACGCAGGTGACGCGGCTCGGCTACGAGTCGGAGGAAGACGTTCCGGCCGCGATCGACCGCGCCGAGCAGGTCGTCTACGAGGTCGGTAACCGCAGCGATCACAACGCGTTCTCCGCGGTGCCGTCACTACTTCTCGGCGTCTTCCAGTCGCTGGAGAAGCGTCACGAGCAGAAGGGCGACCGCACCGGCGTAACGTCCGGCTTCCGCGACATCGACGACTACACCGCGGGCTGGCAGCCCGGTAACCTGATCATCGTCGCCGCGCGCCCCGCGATGGGCAAGACTTCGCTCGCGCTCAACATGGCCGTCGCGGCCGCGAAGGACGAGAAGAAGCCCGTCGCCGTGTTCTCGCTCGAGATGACGAAACAGGAGCTCGTCGAGCGCCTGTTGTCGTCCGAAGCGAAGCTCGACGCCTCGAAGCTCCGCCGCGGCGCGATCGCCGACCGCGACTGGGAGAAGATCGGCCACGCGATGGGCGTCCTCCACGAGCTGCCGATCTATCTCGACGACGCCGGCGCCGTCACCGTCACCGAAATCCGCTCGCGCCTGCGCCGCCTGAAATCGGCGTACGGTTTGGCATGCGTGTTCATCGACTATTTGCAGCTGGTGCGCCCGTCGCAGCTCGGCAAAGTGGTGAACCGCAACGAAGAACTTTCAGAGATCTGCCGCGTCCTGAAAGCGACCGCAAAAGATCTGGGCGTCCCGATCATCGCGCTCGCGCAATTGAACCGCGCGGTGGAGACGCGCAGCGACAAGCGCCCGCTGCTCTCCGACCTGCGCGATTGCCTTGCGGGCGAGTCGCTGGTCGCGAACGCGGAGACGGGCGAACGCGTCCCCGTCCGCGACATCGTCGAGCGCGCGTTGCGCTTCGACGTCTGGGCTGTGGACGACCGCATGCGCCTCGTTCGGCGCCCGATCGTCGATGCGTGGAAGGTCGGCGAGAAGCCTGTCTACCGCGTCACGACGAAGAGCGGCCGCGTCGTCCGCTGCACGGACGGACACCGATTCCTCACCGTTTCGGGCTGGTCCGAGCTTCGCGACCTCGTACCCGGTCGCTCGATCGCGGTACCGCGACGCTACGATCCCCCGGCGCAGGGCGTCGATTCGATGACGCCCGGCCAAGCGCTGCTGCTCGGCTGGCTCATCGGTGACGGACACCTCGGCGGCAGCGCCGCTCTGACCGTAGCTACCGACGAAGAGGCCAAGCTCGCGGCTGATTTGGCTGCGGCTGAGTTCGGCATCCGACCCCTCGTTAAGCCCGAGCGTGTCGGCACGGACGCTCGGCGTGTGGTCCTCACCACCGGCTTCGTCTGCGGCGCGGGGAAGAATCCGCTGACGCGCTGGCTCCGATCGCTCGGCGTATGGAAGAAGACCGGACCCGATAAGCGCGTTCCGCAGGTCATCATGGAACAGCAGGACGATCTCGTCGTCGCTGCATTCTTACGCGGACTGTTTCACGCGGACGGTAGTTTGAGCCGGGCCGGGACGTCGTCCCGTGTCACGGTGCGCCTGTCGACGATCAGCGAGGGCCTCGCGCGGGATGTCCAGCACCTGTTATTGCGGTTCGGAATCAACGGGCTGTTGAAGTGTGACATGCGGAACATCGGCGGCTACCGTACAAATACTAGCGCGATCTGGACGATACACGTCATGGACCGGGCTGCGGTCGCTACGTTCATGGAGTACATCGGTTTCCTCGGCGACAAGCATCTGCGGGCGCTGATGAAGGTCGATCCCGAGAAGCAAAACGATGCCGGGCAGTTCGACCGCATCCCCTTGGAAATCAACGCCCGCGTACGCGCTCTCCGCGCCGAGCATGGTCTTTCGCATGCGGGGCTCGGCTGGCGGGACCAAGGGAAGGCGATGTCGCGCGCGACCTGCGCGATGATCGCGGAGCGCCTCGACGACGAGGTGCTGGAGGCGCTCGCGACCTCCGATGTCCTTTGGGACCCGATCGTTTCGATAGAACCGCAGGGCGTGGACGCGGTGTACGACCTGACCGTTGGCGACCTTCACAACTTCTGCGTCGACGATATCCTCACGCACAATTCGGGCGCAATCGAGCAAGAAGCGGACATCGTGACGTTCTTGTACCGCGACGTCTATTACAACAAGGAGACCTCGGCGGAGCCCGATTCGACCGAGTTGATCGTTGCAAAGCACCGCAACGGGCGCGTCGGGACGATCAAGTTGCGGTTCCAGCCGGAGCACACGCTCTTCGTGCCGTACGGCGACGACTCGCACTACCCGGCGCCGTAGCGGACGATGACGAACGAAGCCGGCGCGATCGTCCCCGCGCAGCTCACGCTGGGTGTCTCGGACATCGACGCGACGGAGGAGTTCTACCGGAACGTGCTCGGGGTCGAGCCGGTTCGGCGCGGCGACGCGATCCGGATCGCGTTCGGCGAGTTCACCATCGTCTTCGAGCACGCGCCCCCGACCGAGCGCGCGAAGTTCGAGCTCGGCTTGCGCGTCCCCGACATCGCCGCGCTCGACGCGATCGCCGAACGTGTCGGTACCGCGACGTACGACCGCGATGGCGGCGGCCGCGCGCTGTTCGTCACCGACCCCGACCACTACACGATCGAGATCTTCGCCCGGTAGAGGGTCGATGTCCGCCGCGGACGACCTAGCGACAGCCCGCGGGTTCGCGCAGATCTTGCTCGATGTGCTGTTCACGTGGAGCAGCGAGGAATTTCAGCGCTCGGTTTGGATTCGCGGGGACCATCCCGCGCAGTACGTCCAAGACTATATCGAGGCAGT
>DATAQE010000029.1:0-4176 GCA_036264835.1 Candidatus Elarobacter sp. | reverse complement strand
GCATCTCTCGCGGGCGAGCAGCTAAGGCGCTTTCGCCGTCGTCCGCGACGGCCCGATCCAGCGGTTGAGCCAGTCGACCATCTCGGCCAGCGTCGTTTCGACGCTCTCGCGGCCGGCGTAGCCGTGAGCTTCGTACGGCAGCATCACCAGTCGCGCGGTCCCGCCGTTGCCTTGGATCGCGGCGTACAGCCGCTCCGACTGGATCGGGAAGGTGCCGGTGTTGTCGTCGGCCATCCCGTGGATCAGCAGCAGCGGATCTTTGATCGCGTTCGCGTACGTGAACGGCGACATCTTGGTGTAGACGTCGGTCGCTTCCCAGTAGCTGCGGCGTTCGCTCTGGAACCCGAACGGCGTGAGGGTGCGGTTGTACGCGCCGCTGCGCGCGATCCCCGCCTTGAACAGGCGTGTGTGCGCGAGCAGGTTCGCGGTCATGAACGCGCCGTACGAGTGACCGCCGACGGCGACGCGGTTCGGATCCGCGACGCCGATCTCGACCGCTTTGTCGACCGCCGCCTTCGCGTCGGCGACGAGCTGCTCGACGTACGTGTCGTTCACCGTCGCGGGATCGCCGACGATCGGCATCGACGCGTTGTCGAGCACCGCGTAGCCCGCCAGCGCGAGAAAGACCGGTGAGGGGCCGCTGACCGAGACGTACGTCTGCGTCGTGTTCGTGTTCTGCGAGGCGACGCTGCGGTCGGCGTACTCGAGCGGATACGCCCACACGAACGTCGGCAGACGCGTTCCCTCGGTCCATCCGGGCGGCGTGTAGAGGGTGAACGAGAGGTTCACGCCGTCGGGGCGCTTGTAGCTCACGACGCGGCGGCCGATCGCGCGCAGCTGCGGCGCGGGATCGGTGAACGCGGTGAGCGCGCGCGGCGGCGCGCCGCCGGTGAGCGTGCGCACGTAGTAGTTCGGCGGCTCGGCCGGCGACTGGCGCGAGGTGACGATCCGCGCGGCGGCGGGATCGAGCGCGGTGATCGGCTGCTCGAGCGGCGCGAGCTCGGAGCGGAACAGCCGCGTCTTCTCGCCGGTCCGCAGGTCGAGCCGGTCGAGGAACGGGCGGCGCCCGTCGGGGCCGTAGCCCGCGCCGCGCAAGAAGATCGCATCGCCGGTGTGCGCGACGACGACGTCGCCGTCGCGCGCGAACGCCGGCAGCGGCGTGCCGGGATCGTGGTAGACGTCGTTCGCGCGCAGCGTCCAGAGCGTCTTCGGCGGATCGCTCGCCGTCGCACGCGCGTCGGCGAGCAGCTCGGTGCTCGTGCTCGTCTCGCGGTCGAAGGTGTGGACGATCGCGCGCTCGTCGCCGTCGAGCCACATGAACGAGAGCGTCCGCGCCGCGGTGCGCGCGAGCTCGCGCGGCGTCCCGCCGAACGGCGCGGCGAGCGTGACGATCTCGTCGCGCTGCGCCGCTTTCGTGCGCGGGTCGCCGTTATCCAGCGCCTGAATCCACGCGAGCGTCGCCGGCGACGAGGGTTTCCAGGCGATCTGGCGCGGTCCGGTCGCGACGCCGTCGGCGGGGATGCGGTCTTCGAGCGGGCGGTCCGCGAGCGTCGCGACGTGCCGCCCGCGCGGGTCCAGCACTTCGCTCGCGCGCGGGAAGCGCGCGTACGGGAAGAGGTACGAGAACGGCCGGTGGACGCGCTCGGCGAGCAGATAGCGTCCGTCGGGCGACGGCGTGACCGAGGTGAAGATCCCGCGCGCGCCGGTACGCGTCACGGCGCCGGTGCGGGCGTCGACGAGCGCGATCCGCGAGGTTCCGTAGTACTCGAACTGCGCTTCGTCGTGCGCGTTCGTCAGCATGTCCTCGTAGGTGACGATCTGCCCCGCTTTGCCGCTCGTCTCTTGCACGGCCGGCCCGGACGCGACGGTCTCCACCGGTGCGGCGCCGCGGCGGTCGACGGCGCGCACGATCAGGTGCGTGCCGTCGGGCGCCCAGCGGATCGCGTCGCGGAAGACGTCGTTCACGGCGAGGTTCGCGACGCGCGCCGCGCGGCCGTCCGCGACGGTCCCGAGCCACAGCTCGGTGCCGTGCGCGGTCGCGTTCGTCATCGCGAAGCGCGACTCGTCGGGCGAGAACCGCAGATCGGTGATCCGCGCGCCGGCGGGGAGCGCGACGCGCGTCGTGCGGCCGTCGGCGATCCGCTCGAACGCGAGCGAGACGTACGCGGGCGCGTGATGGATCCCGTTCGTCGCGGGATCGATCCGCAGCCCGGCGAGCCGCAGCATCGGCCGCGCGAGATCGGCGACCGGCGGATACCGCAGCGAGGTGGTGATCGCGAGGACGCCGTGCCGCGGCCCGACGAACGCGCTGGGGACCGGCGGCCCGTTCAGCACCGCTTCGATCGCGGGCGGCGGCTGCCGGTAGCGCGTCGCGTCGGCGAGCGCGTTCGCGGTCAGCGACGCGCAGAGCAGAGCGGCGATCGTGAGACGGCGCGCGAGCATCCGGCGCGAGTTCGTCTCCGGCGCGCGCCGTCCTAGCCCGCGCGCCGGGCGGTCAGGTGAGGCCGCAGAGCTCCCAGGCGAGCGAGACGAGCCCTTCCACCTTCGCGGCGGGGACGCTCTCTTCGATCGCGGCGTCGCGGCCGAGCGCGATCACCAGCGCGACCAGCGCGTAGGCGGCGAAGCGCGTCGAGGAGAGCGCGGTCACGCGCGCGTCGCGGAGCGCCTCGAGATACGCGCCGACCCGGTCGACGGCCGCGTCGACCGCCTCGCGGCGCGACTTCACGACGGCTTCGTCCGAGTTGGAGTAGACGTGCCACGCGCGCACGACGCCGCGCTCGCGCTGCGCGTCGGCCGCGACGGTGCGGAGCCAGGTCGCGAGCCGCTCGCGCTCCTCCTCGCGCGTCTCGGGCGTCAGGCCGAAGCGGTCGTGGACGTCGCCGAGCGAAGGGCCGTGGCGGAGCAGCGCCTCGCGGACCGCGTGGGCGCGGTCGGTGAAGTACCGGTAGAACGTCCCGTACGCGACGCCCGCCTCGCGCGCGATCGAGCCGGCCGAGAGCGACTCGGCGTCCCCGCTCGCGAGCAGCCGTGCCACGGCGTCGAGCAGCCGGTCGCGCGAGCTGGGCTTCGCCGGGCGCTCGGGGAGGCCGGCGTCGGCGGGGTCGACCCGTCCCAAATAGGTCCAGCGGCCGCGGACGCGGCGCGTCTCGGGGTCGCGGAAACTCTCGACCCGATAGCGGTAGGCGCGTCCGCTGACGCGCTTGATCACCTCGTAGGCCAACGTCGCCCTCCTTGATTTCTGGGAATTTCATTAGACGGGGAGGACGAGGCTTGCTTCCGTCGTGGGACGGGTTGCCCGAGATTTTACGGAACGCCGCCGGGGTACCACAGGCACATGATCGAGCATCGTCATCGGCGCGACGAGCAACGGCTGCGGCGCGCCCAGGAGATCGCCGACTGCGCCCGGGAGCGCCAGGCCGAGCTCTGCAGCGAGCTGCGCGCCGCCGTCGTGCGGGCCCGGAACGCCCCGATCGATCTCGCCGCCTACCGGTCGGGCCGCTCGTTCACGACCTGGGCGCTCCCCGACGACGTCTGCTGACGCCCTGACCGGCTGAACCGCGGTCGCCGAAAGGTTCGGCCGTTCGGCGGATACCGGTCATGCGGCGCGAGCGCTACGCTGCGCTCGTGCAAACGCTGATCTCCGAGCTCGGTCTGCTGGCGCTGACCGCCGTCTCGTTCTGGCTGCTCGACCGCTACGTCGCAGGGTGCGAGAAGATATGACGCTCGATCTGATCGCGGGGCTCGTGCTCGCGGTCGCCGCGCTCGTCTATCTGACCTATGCGATGCTGCGGCCCGAGCGCTTCTGACGGAGGCCGGTCGTGACCGTCTTCGGGTGGCTGCAAGCCGCCGTGGTCTTTGCGCTCGTGTGTCTGCTGGTGAAGCCGGTCGGGATCTACATGGCGCGCGTGTTCGAAGGCGAGCGGGTGTTCCTCACGCCGGTGCTGCGCCCGGTGGAGCACGCGATCTACCGCCTCACGCGCGTCGACCCGGCGCGCGAGATGGGCTGGAAGGGCTACGCGTTCGCGGTGATCGCGTTCTCGCTGGTGAGCTTCCTGTATCTCTACGCGATGCTGCGGCTGCAAGCGTTTCTTCCGCTGAACCCGCAAGGCTTCGGGAACCTGCCGCCGGACCTCGCCTGGAACACGGCGATCTCGTTCATGACGAACACCAACTGGC
>DATAQE010000004.1:0-17601 GCA_036264835.1 Candidatus Elarobacter sp. | reverse complement strand
GCCGCCGAACGACCTCGTCCTGCGGCTCGCGGCGCTGCTGCACGACGTCGGGAAGCCGCGGACCGCGGCGCCGCGGGACGACGGGCGGGGAAACTCCTTCTACCAGCACGAGCACGTCGGCGCCGAGATGGTTCCGGCGATGCTGGCACGGCTGCGGCTGCCGAACGAGACGGTCGAGGTCGTCGCGCATCTCGTGCGGCAGCACATGTACGCGGCCGACCCGGAGGCGCCGGACAAGACGCTGCGGCGGTTCGTGCGGCGGATCGGGCCCCAGCACCTCGGTCGGCTGTTCGCGCTACGCTCGGCCGACATCGACGGCTCGGGGCTGCCGAAGCGGACCGACGCCAACGAGATCTTCGAGGCTCGGGTCGCGGCCGTCGTCGCGGCGCAGCCGGCGTTCAGCGTGCGCGATCTGGCGATCACCGGCGCGGACGTGATCGCGCTGTTCGAGCGGAAAGGGCTCGCTCCGTCAGGATTTCGCGGAGACCGGCGCGTCGGGGAGGTGCTCCAGGCGCTCTTCGAGGAGGTCACCGACGACCCGTCTCGGAACGAGGCGGGCTTGCTCGCGGAGCGTGCGGAACGCTTTATCGACGAGCATTTCTCCGCGTCCGCGTAGGGTCGATGTTGTCCGCGGTTGTTCCAGCACAGAAGACGGCGCGCGTCATCGCGATCGTCAACCAGAAAGGCGGGGTCGGGAAATCGACGACCGCCGTCAACCTCGGCGCCTCACTCGCGCTGCTGGGCCGGCGCGTCCTCGTCGTCGACATCGATCCGCAAGGAAATACCACGACAGGGATGGGGATCGACAAGCGCGCCGTCGAGCGTGACGTCTACAACGTCCTGCTCCAGCAGACGCCGGTCGCCGACGTCGCGCGGCCGACCGAAGTCGAGAACCTCTTCGTCGTCCCGGCGACGCTCAATCTCGCCGGCGCCGAGGTCGAGCTCGTCTCGGCGCTGCAGCGCGAAAACCGCTTGAAAACCGCGCTTTCCAAGGTCGTTCACGACTACGACGTCGTGCTGATCGACTGCCCGCCTTCGCTCGGGCTGCTCACGATCAACGCGCTCACCGCGGCGAACGAGGTGATCATCCCGGTGCAGGCCGAGTACTACGCGCTCGAAGGGCTCAGCCAGCTGGTCGCGATCGTCCGGCGCATCAAGGAAGGCCTCAATCCCGACCTCACGATCCGGGGCGTGCTGATCACGATGTTCGATGGACGTACCAAGCTGGCGACCGAGGTGCTTGAGGAAGTCCACCGCTACTTCCCCGACCGCGTCTTCCAGACGCAGATCCCGCGCAACATCCGCCTCTCCGAGGCGCCCTCGTACGGCAAGCCGGCGATCCTCTTCGACGTGAAGAGCCGCGGCGCGCAAGCGTACCTCTCGCTCGCGAAAGAGCTGGCGTCGTGACGAAGCGCGGACTCGGGCGCGGGCTCAGCGCGCTGCTCGGCGACGAGAGCACCGCCGACGTCACGACCGCGCCGCCGAAGCGCGACCTCCAGCAGATCCCGCTCGCGAAGATCGTGCCGAACCCGCACCAGCCGCGCACGTCGTTCGCGCCGGCGGCGCTCGAAGAGCTCCGCGCGTCGATCGCGTCGTTCGGCGTGCTGGTCCCGATCATCGTGCGCGAGCGCGCCGACGGCTACGAGCTGATCGCCGGCGAGCGGCGTGTGCGTGCGGCGAAGGCCGCGGGTTTGGAGATGATCCCGGCGCTCGTGCGCGCGTCGGACGACCGCGAGTCGCTCGAGGTCGCGATCATCGAGAACCTGCAGCGCGAGAACCTCGATCCGCTCGAAGAGGCGATGGGATTCCAGCACTTGATGGAGTCGTACGGCTTCACGCAGGAGCAGGTCGCCGAGCGCGTCGGCAAGAGCCGCCCGGCGATCACCAACGCGATGCGCCTGCTCTCGCTCTCGGACGCGATCAAACAGTTCGTCCGCGACGGACAGCTCAGCGCAGGGCACGCGCGCGCGCTGCTCGCGCTTCCCGCCGAACGGCGCGAGGCCACGGCGCGCCGCGCGGTCGACGAAGAGCTCTCGGTGCGCGCGCTCGAACGGCTCGCGCAGGACGTCGCGCCGAAACGCGCGCGCGCGAACGCGACCGTGCAGCGCGCGAGCGGCGACGACGAAGCGTTCCTCGAGCGATTGCGCTACCGGTACGCCACGAGCGTGCGCGTCGTCCCGCAAGAGCGCGGCGGGACGATCGAGCTGCGCTACGCCGATCCGTCGGATCTCACGCGCATCGTCGACCTGCTGCTCGGAGAGACGCCGTGAGCGCGATCGCGCGTGTCGCGTGCGCGCTGCTCTGCGCCGCGACGCTCGGTGCGGCGCCGGCCCCGCGCTACGGTCCCGTGCCGCACAGCGCGCAGACGGTCGTGGTGAAGAAGTACGTCGACGCGCTGAAAGCGCGCGACTACGATGCGGCGTTCGCGCTGCTGACCGACGAGGAGCGGAAGTACTTCGGGAACGCGGCGGCGTTCCGCAGCGTCTTCGACGCGGACGGGTTCGTGCTGAAGAGCGCATCGCTGGCCGGCGCGCGCGGTGACGAGCGCGGGCGCGTCTTCTTCGTGCGCGAGCACATCGGGTACGTCGACCACACGAACGACACGCGCCGCGAGCTCGACGCGACGGTGCCGATCGGAGTGCTCCCCGAGCACGGGACGCTGCACGTGAAAGATCCCGGCAAACCGTACCGCGCGTTCGCGTCGGCGTCGTCGGCCGACGCATCGGGACTGCGCGTCGCGGTGAAGAAGGTCGAGTTCTATCCCGACCGCATCGACGTCGTGGTGACGTTCCGCAACCTCGGCGACAACGTCGTGACGGTGCTGCCGTACGGCCGCAGCGTGCTGCGCGACGACCGCGGCGGCATCTACCGTCTGATCGCGACGAAGAACTGGCTGATCACCGACAAGCGCCTCTACCAGGGGATCCCGCTCGCGCCGAACTCGCAGTACACGGGATCGCTCGCGTTCAGCGCGCCGCGTCTCGGCGACGTGAAACGGAACTGGACGCTCACCGTCGCGCCGGCGCTGCGCGAGGGCGGTGATGCGCCGTTCGACCTGACCGTGCCGATCGCGCCGCAATCCTAGCCGTATCCGCCGGAGAGAGGAACCGCCTCGCGGGTCACGGAACGGTCGCACCGCCCGGCGACACACCGTCCATACTTGCGCCGGAGTCTTTCCGTTCTCACGGGAGTCGCATCCATGCGTCGCATCGTCAGGTCTCTCGCCGTCCTGGGCGTCCTCGCGCTCGGCGCGTGCGGCGGCGGAGGCTCCGTCCTCAGCTTCGACAACAACTCGCAGGCCGACCGCACCCTCGTGACCGTGGTCGGCCCCTCGAACATCGCACGCGTCCTCCCCGGGTCATCGCTCGCCATCAGCGCCACGCAGGTTCGCGGCTCCCAGAACGGGGTCGTGAACGGCAACCGCTTCATCTGGAGCGCCCAGCTCGTCCCGTCCGGCCAGTACACGGCAAACACCCTCGGCCAGACGAAAGCATGCGGAAGCATTCAGTACACGCCCGCGGGAGGCAGCGCCTCGGCGCTCACCGCGGACATGAACCTTTACGTGACGATCGACCCGGTCAACGAGGCGAACATCATCTTCACGCCGCCGGCGGTCTTCCCGGTACCGACCGGCTCGCCGGTCGGATCGAGCGCCACGCCGACCTATCCGTACTGTGTGGTCGTCTCCGCGACGCCGCTCAACGGCGGTCAGCCGCAGCCCGCCGAGGCCGGCTCGATCACCGTCGCGGTGGTGAACCCGCTGTCGCCCGAACAGTAGAGGCGGTCCTCGCATGGTGCTGACGAGGAGCGGAGACGCTCCTCGTTCGCGTTTGCGGGGCGTCTACGCGCTGGTCGATCCGGACCGGGCCGAGCCGGTCGCCTTCACCGAGGCGCTGCTGCGCGGCGGGATCCGCCTGATCCAGGTCCGCGCGAAGCGCGGGATCGACGGTGCGACACTGATCGCGATCGTCGCGCGCGTCCGCGCGGCCGGCGGGCTGACGCTGGTGAACGACGACGTTCGCCTCGCCCGGCTCGCCGACGGGGTCCACCTCGGCCAGGAAGACGCGGCGCTGCTCGACCTCCCGGAGCTGCGCCGCGCGTTCGGTTCGGCGATCGTCGGCCTCTCGTGCGGCACGCCGCAGGAAGCGCGCGCCGCCGACCCCGCCTTGATCGACTACATCGGTGCGGGACCGGCCTTCGCGAGCCCTTCGAAGCACGACGCCGGGCTCCCGATCGGGCTGAGCGGTGTGCGCGCCGTCGCCGAAGCGACGCCGCTGCCGGTCGCCGCGATCGGCGGGATTGGGCTCGACACGATGGCGCGCATCCCGCAAACCGGGGCCGCGATGGCCGCGGTGATCTCCGCGCTCGTCTGCGACGACGTCGAGTCGGCCGCGCGCGCGCTCGTCGAACGCTGGAACGGCGCACAGCGATGACGGTCGTGGAACGCCGCACAGCGACGACGGCCGTGGAACGGCGGAAACGCGCATGACCGTCGTCGCGACCGTGGGGACGACGCATCCGCTCGCATTCGCGGGCCTCACGTTCGCGATGCTCGCGCTCGCGGACGACGCGGCGCGCCCGGTCGCGGTCGTCGCCGGCGTGACGGCGCAAGACGCTTCGAACCTCACCGCGCGCATTGCGATCGAGCCGCCGGCGATCCGCGCGCAGTTCGACGCGCTGCACGACGCCGGCGTCGAAGCGTTTCACATCGGCGCGCTGCTCTCGGCCGACTCCGTGCACGCGGTCGCGGACGCGCTCGCCGCGTTCCCCGGCGTCCCGGTCGTCGTCGACCCGGTGCTCACCACGACGCCCGGTGCGGTCCTCGCCGACGCACCGACGCGTGCTGCATTGCGCGACGTGCTGGTCCCGCGCGCGACGCTCGTCACGCCGAACCTGGATGAAGCGACCGCGCTGCTCGGCCGCCCCGTCACGGACCTCTCGTCGATGCACGACGCGGCGGCGTCGTTCCTCGCGCTCGGCGTTCGCGCCGTGCTCATCAAAGGCGGTCATCTCGCGGGCGACCCGGTCGACGTCCTCGCCGACGAGCGCGGCGTTCGCGACCTCCCCGCGAACCGCATCGAGAAGCAGCTGCGCGGCACCGGCGACCTGCTTGCCGTCACGATCGCGACCTGCCTCGCGCGCGGCGCCGCGCTACCGGAGGCCGTGGAACACGCGCGCCGCCGCGTTCACCAAGCGATCGCGCGCGGCGTCCCGTTCGCCGGAACGCGCGTCGCTACGTTCACACCCGACTGACCCGCGCTAGGCACCCGCACGAAAGCGAAGGCCGCCACCACAACGGTCGCGGTGACGGCCTCGCATCCACCCCGGGGGCGTCGTTATCGATAGGACCGATGCGACTGGAAACAGTCGCGGCAATACACGGGCTTGTCGCCGCGCGGCTGGAACGGAACCTCGGCCTGCTGCCCGCAGCTGCTACACGTCACGCTGTACATCTCGCGCGCGCCCCCGCCGCCGCCGTAGCCGCGATCGCTCCCGCCGCCGCCGCTGAATCCGCCGCCGCCGTTCGCCTGCCGGGAGTTCTTGCGCGCCGTGCGGCAGTCGGGGCACCGGTTCGGCTTGTTCTGGAATCCTTTGGTGGCAAAAAACTGTTGTTCGCCTGAGCTAAAGACGAACTCCGTGCCGCAGTCTGTGCACGTCAGCCGTTCATCAGTATACAATCGAGTCGAACTCCTACGGATTGGCCTGGTTTCGACTCGCCGAGTACCTGAGTGTGGGGAAGCCACGGGACGGAACCGCGCGGGGATCGAGAACCGGTCGATTTATGCGTGGATACTACCACGGTCGCACCTAGCGTGCAATTGTGCGATAGCGGCTGTTTTTCGCGCGCTTTACCGGCGATCGTGGGCGAGCATTCCGTAGTGGCAGAGATCGCGATACGTCCCCGTCGCGTCGTCCCGGTAGCCGTCGCGAAACAGACGACGAACGGCGCGTCGTCAGCGATCAGGAGCCGGTCGGAGTAGCGTGCTCGCGGTTCCATTTCCTTCGTTCAGGGCCTTGGAAATAGACGAAGTCTGGTTCGCCGAACCATGCCGTCCCGCCCGGAAGGTACCGGTCCAGCCGGTCACCGGGCTCCAACCGCTCCAGATCCATGAAGTCTTGCTGCACTCTGCGATTCTCGTCGAGCTCGTACATGTACCGCATGCTTCCGCGCAGGCGGACGCCGGTGTAGTCGGCCTCCACGATGACGATCTCATAAAGGGACGCACTCGGCGGGACGACTCCGCCGCCGTGCTGATACGGATCGTAGATTTGCACGACGGTCTTACCGATGAGATCCGGGCGCATCGTCGGCGCGCATTTCTGTGACACGGCTGCCTCCATGGCGTTTGATGAACTCGTCCATCCGCCCGTCCACCGCGTCGATCCTACGATCCACACAGCGTTTGAGCTCTGCCATGGCCGTTTCGGCTTCCTTGAAGCGGTAGTCTATCCCCAATTCAAGGTTTTCGATCCGTGCGTTCAACCCCTTGAACACTTCCTGTAGCGTCATGCGTGCCATGCTCAAAGCATCGCATGATCGCCATGACCGGGGCGTTGCCGCGATGTTACGCCGGGGTGTATTTCGGCAAGGCTTCGCGGAGTTGGGCGAGTGCCCAGGCGATGTCGTCGAGCGAGGCGGCGTAGGAGAAGCGCAGATAGCCGGTGCCGGCTGCGCCGAAACTGGAGCCGCCGAGGCATGCGACGCCGGCGTTGTCGAGCAGCCAGGTCGCGAGGTGCTTGTCGTCGCTCGTGATCTTCGAGACGTTGGGGAACGCGTAGAACGCGCCCTCGGGGAGCGTGCACGAGACGTTCGGGATCGCGTTGAGGCCGGAGACGATCGCGTCGCGGCGCTCGCGGAACGTCGCGTTCATGCGCTGCACCGGCGTGTCGTCGCCGGTCAGCGCCGCGATGCCGGCGCGCTGCACGAACGTCGCGACGCACGAGAACGTGTTGTTGTTGAACAGCGTCACCGTCTCGGCGATGCCCTTCGGTGCGATGCAGTAGCCCAGCCGCCAGCCCGTCATCGCGTACGCCTTCGAGAACCCGTCGACGACGATGGTGCGATCGCGCATCCCGTCGACCTGCGTGATCGACTCGAACTTCGGCCCGTACGTGTTCCGCGAGTAGATCTCGTCCGAGATCACGAGGAAGCCGTGCCGCATCGAGAGCTCAGCGATGGTCTCCAGATCCTCGCGCGTGAGGACGCCGCCGGTCGGGTTGTGCGGGGAGTTGATGACGACCGCTTTCGTCTTCGGCGTGATCTTCGCGGCCAGCTCGTCGAGGTCGAGCCGCCAGTCGCGCGACTCGAGCAGGTGGACCGGGATCGCCTTGGCTTCGAGATAGCCGGCCGCCGAGGCGTACGCGGGGTATGCCGGGTCCGCGTAGATCAGCTCGTCGCCGGGGTCGAGCAGCGCCGAGAGGAGGTTCCAGATGATCGGCTTCGCGCCGGCGCCGACGACGACGTTCTCGCGCGTAAAGGGTTCGGCAAGACCGCGGAACGAGCTGGCGTAGGCGGCGATCGTGTCGCGGAGCTCGGGGATTCCGGCCGATGGAGTGTAGTGGGAGTAGTTGTCGCGAATCGCCTGGATGCCGGCTTCCTTGATGTGCTCCGGCGTGTCGAAGTCCGGCTCGCCGATCTCCATGTGGACGACGCGGCGTCCGGTCGCCTCGATCGCTTTCGCGCGGGCGAGGACCGCGAAGGCGCTCTCGGAGCCGATGCGGGACACGGCGGAACAGAGGTAGTCGGCGTGGTGGGCGATCGTCGTCATCGTCTAACCTGCAAGCGAGGTCGGCGACGCGGAATCGCCGAACGGGGGCGGAACCAATGCGGACCCTGACGGAAGTTTTCGCGCCGGGCGCGCCGTCGTTACCCGAAGGGCTACGAACGCTCGTCGTTTCTCCCGACCGGACGGTCGAACCTGGAGCGACCGTTCGTGCGACGTTCGCATTCTACAATTTCGGCGGCGCGGCGGCGACCGGTCTCCGCGTCCGGTTCAACCTCCCCGAGGGCCTTCGCTACGTACCCGGAACCGCGCGCGTCGACGACCGTCCGCTCGACGACCTGCGCGGCGAGACCGCCCTGCTCGGCCCGAACGGCGCCGACGTCGGGGAGGTCCCGCCCGGGGTCGAGCGGCGCATCGCGCTGAGCTACGTCGTCGCGCCGACGATCGAGAACGGCGCGCTGCTCGACCTGCAGGCCGCGCTCGCGAGCAACGAGACCGACGTGATCGGCTCGAACGTCGTGCACCTCGTCGCCAGCAGCGCCCCGCAGCTGGAGAACCCCGAGACCGTCACCTCGCTGGAGGCCGTCCGCGTCGCGGAGCCCGGCGAAGAGGTCCACGTCTCGGCGCGCGTCCACAACAGCGGCCACGCGACCGCGCACGACATCGTCGTCGTCCTGCCGGTCCCCGACCGCACGACCTATATCGAAGGCAGCGCCCGGATCGACGGCCGCGAGCTCCCGATCGACGAGCGCGGCGGCGACCCGTTCGGGTTCGGGAACGCGACGATCGCGACGCCGTCGTTGGCCGCGGGCGCGACGCTGGTCGTCGAGTACCGCGCGCGGATCGACTCGCCGCTCGACGACAACACCCGCATCGTCCTGACGGGCGCGGTCGCCTCCGCGGAGACCGCCGAGTTCGAGCTCTCCCGCGCCGAGCTGACCGTCCGCAGCACCAGCCGGTTCGACACCGAGGCGACGCGGCTCGTCGTCGACGCGCCCAGCGAGGTCGAGCCCGGCCGCCGCGTCCGCGTCGCGCTGATTGCGGAGAACGCCGGGACCTGCGCCGCGGAAGACGTGCGCGTCCGGCTGACGCTCCCCGAGGGGCTGCGCTACGCGCCGGGCTCGCGCGCGATCGACGGCCGCTCGGCGAGCGAGAGCGAGACGCCGGGTTCGTTCGTGTTCGCGCGGATCGACGCGGACCGCCGGGTCGAGGCCGCCATCGACGCGTACGTCGTCTCGCCCGCGGTCGACGGGACCCCGCTCCCGATCACCGCGTCGCTGCAGTGGCCGACCGGCTCGCGCACCTTCGAGCGGACGCTGGTCGTCCGCAGCTCGCCGCGCTTCCTCGACACGCGGAACGTCCTCACGCTGGACGGACCCGCACAGGTCACGCCGTCGAGCGAAGTTCGCGCGACGCTCCGCATCGCGAACGACGGGACCGCGCAGGCGACCGGCGTGCGGATCGTCGTCGAGGCGGATCCGGCGCTGCAGCTGCTGCGCTACGCCGACGACGCCGGTGAGGCGCGCGTGCAGCCGGCCGGGATCGACGTCGGGACGCTCGCGCCCGGGGCGACGCGCACCTTCGCG
This sequence comes from Candidatus Elarobacter sp., assembly GCA_036264835.1. GTDB lineage: Bacteria > Vulcanimicrobiota > Vulcanimicrobiia > Vulcanimicrobiales > Vulcanimicrobiaceae > Vulcanimicrobium. The sequence continues at coordinate 8,291 of DATAQE010000004.1, read as the reverse complement.
CTGATCGGCACGGTCGCATCGCCGATCGCCGACCGCTTCGCGATCCGGCTGCGCGCCCGGCTCGAGAACGACCAGACTCCGGCGGCGCCGCTCGGCCAGATCGAGCTGGTCGTCCGCTCACGGCCACGTTTCGCGCCGGCGAGCTCCTCGCTGGCGTATCCGGCGGGCGAGCCGCTGCGCCCGAGCGGGCACGGCGACATTCAGGTCGTCGTCGTCAACGAAGGGACCGACACCGCCCGCGACACGCGCCTGGCGCTCGACATCACCAACGAGGCGCGGATCGAGGCGGTCGACGGCGCGACCCGCGTCGGCACGACGCTGCTCTTCGGCGACGTCCCGCCCGGCGCGCGCGCCGAGGCGACGGTCCGCCTGCGCCTGGCGCGCCTCGTCCCGCGTGGGACCGCGATCACGGTGAACGGCCGGCTGGAGGCGGTCGGGCTGCTCCCGCTCGCGCTCGCGCCGGTCACGATCCCGACGATCGCCGAGCCGCGCTTCGACCAGGGCGCGATGCTGCGCACGCAGCCGTCCGACACGGTCGACGCCGGGGAGCCGCTGTACGTCCGGCTCGCGGTGCGGAACACCGGCGACGGCGCCGCCAGCCGGCTCGTCGTCCGCGGTCAGCTCCCGCCGCACACGGCCTATCTGCCCGGCACGACCGCGGTGAACGAGGTGGTGCTGCTCGACGTCGACGGCGGCTCGGTGCTGTGGTCGAAGACGGGGCTCGTCCTCGAGGACGTCGATCCGGGCGTCGAGATCGTCGTGCGCTACGGGACCGTGGTGAACACGCCGCTCGCGGCCGGGACGCTGATCGACGCGCACATGGATCTCGGCTGGGATGGCGGCGGCGCGCTTTCCGTCTCCTCGCCCGCCGCCCGCGTCCGCTCGACGCCGGCGTTCGCGGTGCGCGCGTCCGGGCTGCCGTTCTCGGTCTCCGGGATCGCGCCGCGCACGGTCGACGTTCTCCAGGAGATCGCGGAGCAGCGCCGCGCGGCGCAGCAGTCGCAGCTCCCCGGCTCGCCGCTCGCGGCGCTGCCGCCGGCGACGCTCGAACCGCCGCCCGCCCCGGGTGCCCCGCCGGTCACGCCGCCGCCCGCCGCGTGGGGCTCGCCGGCGATGCCCGCCGCGCCGTTCGCCGAACCGCCGGCGCCCGCCGCGCCGCCGCAGCAGGCCGTCCCGCCGCCCGCGGCACCGCCCGGACCCGCGCAAGCCCCGCCCGCGCCGCCGCAACAGCCCGCGCGACCCGCCGAAGCGGCCCGGCCGCCGGAGCGCCCGGCGTTCCGGTACGAGGAAGAGGCGATCGAGGCGCGTTTCATGCCCGCGCCGCCGCCCCCGGTCCAGCCCGCACCCGAACCGCCCGCCGCCCTTCCCGAGCCGCCCGTCACGGCGCCCGAGGCCGCTGCCCCGGCCGCGCCGGAGACGCCTGCGGTCGCGCCGCCGCCCGCGGCTCCCGCAGCACCCGCACCGCAGATCGCGGCGCCGGCACCGGAGACCGCGGCGCCGGCACCCGAGAGCGCGGTGCCGGATACGACGCTCGAACGTCTCGTCGCTGAACTGACGGCGCCGCCCGCTCCGCCACGCACCGAACCGGCCGAGGCGCAACGCCCGCCGGAGGCGTCGCAGGCAGCGGCACCAGTCGTCGAACCGCCGCCCGCCGCCTCCGCGGCACCGACCCCCGCGCCGCTGCCCGCCGTCGAAGCGCAGCCCGCCGAAGCCCCTGCCACCGAAGCCGCCGCTCCCCAAGCGCCCGCCGCGGAAGCTCCCAGCGCTGCGATCGCCGAACCGGCGATGCCGGACGCCGACGTCGCTGCCGGCTCCGTCGCCGCACTGCCTCAAGAGCCGGACCACGTCGACGAAGTCGCCACGGCGCAGGCGCCCAGCGCCGCCGCAGCCGAGCCGGTCGCGCCGCCGGCTGCCGCCGCACCCGCTGCCCCGGCCCCGGCGACGCCCGCAGCGGCCGCACCGACCGCAGCAGCACCGGCTCCCGAGACCGTCGCTCCGCCCCCTGAACCCGTTCGCGCAGCGGAACCCGCCGTCGTCGCGAAACGCGTTCGTCTGGTGTTCGCGCGCGACGCGCTGGAACGCGCGCTGCAGTTCCTCGAACAGTCGGACTACGGCGGGCTCATCACGCACCTATTCGCGATCCGCACGCTGCTGCCGACGGCGTTCATCGGGCTGAACGGCGACATCCCGGGCAAGCTCGTCGCGGAACGCGAGGCGCTGCGCGGCGTGATCGACCGGCTGTTCATCAAGATGCGGATGCCGCGCTACGCGCTCACCGGCAAGGATCTCGAAGACCGCAGCAGCCGCTCCGCGCTCGCCGAGCTCGTGCGCGCCCTGGAAGACGCGAAACCGGCCGAAGAGACCGAGATCGGCGACGCCGCCGTCGTGCTCGAAGGACCGATCGAGGTCTCGCATCTGCTCCCGCACGTCGCCGCGCTCGAGTCCGAACCGCTCGGCAGCGCGCGCCCGTGGCTGATCCTCGCCGAGCTGCTGCCGTCGACGTTCGTGCGCCCGCGCGGCGGCGAGGCGATGAACACGTATCGCAGCGCGCTGATCGGGACGTTCACGAACGTCGCCGCGCTGCCGTTCGACGAGTTCCACCGCGTGCTCGCGGGGACGCAGAACGCCGCGCTCGACGCCGCCCTGCGCGACGTGCGCCTCGCGTTGCGCGACGCGCTCGAAGCAGCCGCAGCCAAAGCGTAAGGATCGTGCTCGGCGTTCAGCTCGCGTACACCGGCGAGTTGCTCGTCCCGGGGATCGTCATCGGGATCATCGGGATCGCGCTCTTCAGCATCGCGCAGTTCTGGCCGCAATCGAAGAAGCCGGTCGTCACGGCGGTCGCGCCGGTCGAGACGATGCCGCTCGGACCGAATCCGGCCTGGCAGTCGACCTCGACCGGTCCGGTCGCGGTCTTCGCGCGTGAGGTGACCTGGCCCGCGCTCGTCGATCCGGAGGCCGGCGAGCTCGACGACGGCGAGCGCCGCCGCGTGATCGACGGCCTCGGGATCGTCGGCGACGTGTGGAGCGCCGGCATCCTCGCGAAAGCGTTCGACGAAGAGGAAGGCGATCTGCGCGTCGCCGCGATCGAGTCGCTCGCGCAGTGCGAAGGCGAGATCGTCGGCCCGACGCTCGAGCGGGCGTACGCGTCGTACTCCATCCCCGAGCGCTACGCCGCGATCGACGGCGCCTCGCGCCGCGGCGATGTCGCGCTGCTCGAGCGCGCGCTGCGCGACACCGACGGCACCGTCGCACTGGCAGCCGCATACGGCCTGCACCGCGCACGCCGCAACGATCTCATCGACGCGAACCTCTCCGGCCGCAACGACGCCCGCGCGAACGAGATCAAGCGCGTCTTGCCGATCCTCGCCGGCGTGTAACGCCGGGCGCGGTCAGATCGGCGGGATCTTGCGGCCGAAGTATTCGGCGATGACGTGCTGCGCGATCGGCGCGGCGACCGAGGCGCCGTAACCGCCGGATTTCTCCATGAAGACCGCCATCGCGATCTTCGGGTGATTTGTCGGCGCCCACGCGACGAACCACGTCGTGTTCGGACCGTGTCCGCCTTCCGTCTCGGCGGTGCCGGTCTTCCCCGAGAACGGTAGTCCGGGGATCTCCAAGCCGTATGCGGTTCCACCCGGTTTCGTCACCGCGGCCATCCCGACTTGGACTTCCTTGATCGCCTCTTTCGTCACCGGGACGTGGCGGATCACCTCGTGCTCGAAGCGCTGCAGCACCTTGCCGTGCGGCGAGCGGATCTCGGAGACGATGTGCGGTCTGTACAGCGTCCCGCCGTTCGCGACCGTCGCCGCGACGCTCGCGATCTGCAGCGGCGTCGCCTGCATCGACCCCTGGCCGATCGCGAGCTGGCACGCGTCGCTCTTCTCGAGATGATAGCCTTTGCCGAACGTCGCCTGCACCCACTCTTCGGTCGGCCAGTTGCCGGGATACTCGCCGGGGAGATCGATCCCGAGCTTCGAGCCGAGCCCGTATTGCGTCGCGAAATACCGGAGCCGGTCGTTGCCGAGCCGCCAGCCGAGCTGGTAGAAATAGCCGTCCGACGATGCCGCGAGCGCGCGCTCGAAACCGACGCTGCCGAGACCGCCGGCGGCGATGTCGACGAACGTCGTGCCGTAGCAGTACCACGCGCCCGAGTCGTAGAGTACTTGGTGCGGCTTTATCACGCCGCTGGTGATCGCGCCGGTCCCCGTCACCATCTTGAACGTCGAGCCGCTCGGCGACGCCGCGCCGATCGCGCGGTCGTAGAGCGGGTTCAGCTTGTCGCGCAGGATCGCCGCGTACTTCTTCTCGTCGATCGGCGTGGCGAACTCGTTCGGGTCGAACTCCGGCATCGACGCGAGCGCGAGGACGCCGCCGTTGTTCGGGTCGAGCACGACGACGGCGCCCGCGAGCCGCACGCCGCCGCGCGCCTTCCCCCACTTCACGAGCTCCGCGCGCAGGTTCTTCTCGACGATCTTCTGCAAGCGCCAGTCGATCGTCGTGACGAGCGTGTTCCCGGGGACCGGATCGAGCGGTTTCAGGCGGCGCACCAGCGCGCCCGACGCGTTCACCTCGACCTGCTCGCCGCCGGCGCGCCCGTGCAGCCAGCGGTCGTACGAGTTCTCGAGCCCGTCCTTCCCGGTGACGTCGTTCGGCGAGTAGCCCTGGCGCTTGCGCGCGTTGTACTCGTCCTCGTCGATGATCCCGACGTAGCCGAACAGGTGCGAGCCCGTCTTCTTGTACGGATAGTTCCGGACCGGCTGCTCTTCCATGTCGACGCCGCGCAGATCGCTCTGCGCCTCCGCGAGCCGCGCGGTCTGCACTGGCGTGAGATCGGTCGCGAGGATTACCGGGCCGTACGGCTCGTACGTCTGCACCTCGTCGAAGCTGGTGTAGTTCTTGCCGTGGTGGTGCAGCAGGCGGTAGCGCAGCTTCTCGACCGGCAGGTGCAGCACGTCGGCGAGCGTCGCGAGCAGCTTGTCGATGTCGGTGATCTCGCTCGGGATCAGCGCGCAGACGAACGAGGGCCGCGAGCGCACGAGCACGACGCCGCGCTTGTCGACGATCAGCCCGCGCGGCGCGGCGACCGGGATCACCTGGATCTGGTTCGCGCGCGCCTGCGCGGCGAACGACTCGCCCTGCACGAGCTGCACGTCGATCAGCCGCGCGACGATCGCGATCAGCGCGAACGCGAGCACCGCGGCGAAGCCCGCGATGCGCAGGATCCCGCGCTCGCCGGAATCCGGAAGCCGGTCGATCGCCGCCATCAGTCGTACCCGTACCGCTGGATCGTCGTCTTGTCGGTGACGAGCCGCCCGCGGATCACCAGCCAGGCGAACGCGACCAGCGCGGTGAGCAGCGCACGCCACAATGCGGTGTGCGCGTGCACGGCCGCGTAGCCGGGCGGGAAGCCTTCGATCCGCATCACCGACCAGAACACGAGATCGCGCACGAGCACCGCGGCGCCGCACAGCATCGCCGGCACGAAGGCGCCGTCGGCGAACATACGCCGCGTGAACCCGCCGACGAAGAGCGCGACGATCGTCGTCGCGATCGTCCAGCCGCCGCCGGTCCCGGCGAAGATGTCTTCCAGCAATCCCGCCGGCAGCGCGAGCAGCACGCCGCGGCGCGCGCCGGTCCGCAGCGCGAACAGGACGACCGCGATCGTGACGAGCGACGGCACCGCGCCGCGGAACGCGAAGAGCGGGACGACGACGGTCTGCGCGAGCGCGAGCAGCGCGGTCCAGCCCAGCCACGGCCAGTAGGCCGGGCCGACCGCGATCTCCATGCTGCGGTATTTCCTACGGTAGAACGACGACACGTGAGAGCGCCCCGAGGTCGGCGGCGGGCTGGACGATCGCGCTCTGGTCGAGCGCGCCCGCCGCGGCGGGCTCGATCTGTTTGATGCGGCCGATCAGGATCCCGGCGTGGAACGAGCGGCCCTCGCCGGTGACGACGCGGTCGCCGACGTGCAGCTTCGCGTCCTGCGAGACGTACTGCAGCTTCACGCGCGTCGACGTGCCGACGGCGATCGCCCACCAGCGGCCCTTCTGCACGACCGCGGGCAGCTTCGAGGTCGCGTCGGTCACCAGCAGCACTTTCGAGGAAAGCGGGCTCACTTCGACGATCCGGCCGACCGCGCCGCGGCCGGTGACGACGCCGTCGTCGCGGTGGACGCCGTCCTTCGCGCCGCGGTCGATCGTGATCACGTGCGTCGCCGCTTCGGGGTCGTAGCCGATCACCGTCGCCTCGATCCCGTCGGGATGCGCCAGCTTCGCCGCGGCGACGTCTTGCGCCGCGGGGAGGCGCGCGAGCCGTTCGCTCAGCTCGTCGTTCTGCCGCAGCAGCGCCTCGTTCTGCGCGCGCAGGCGCCCGTTCTCCGACGCGAGCCCGGGCGTGCGTGCGACGACGTCGCCGATCCCGCGCACGCCGTTCACGACCCAAGCGACGGCGAGCTGCAGGTACGCGCTCACCGAGGTCACCGTGACGGTGAGCGGCGAGGTTCTACCGGCGCGCGCGAAATCGAGCTGCAGCAACGCGATGAGAGCGGCCAGAATGACCGCTCCGATCAGCGCGAATAGCTTTCTCTCATCCCGATTCGTAACGATTGATACCACCTCGTCAGCCGGTCCGCGTGCGGCCGCAGCCGTTCGAGCAGACCCGGCGACGCGAGAATCTCGCCTGCACCGCGCGCCACGCACCCGAGCGGATCGTCCGCGACGGTCGTCGGCACGTTCGTGCGCGCGCCGATCTCGCCTGCGAGGCCGGGGATCAGCGCGCCGCCGCCGGTGAGCACGATCCCCGCTTCGAGCAGCTCGCCCGCGAGGTCGGGCGGGCAAGCCTCGAGGATCGCCCACGCGGCGCGCGCGATGCGGTCGACGCCGTCGCGCATCGCCAATGCAACGAGCTCTTCGTCGACCGTCCGTCTGCCCGGGCGAAGGTTGCGCATGTCGGTCCCCGCGACCGTCACCGCCGGACGGCCGGGCGCGCGGCCGGCGAAGCCGCGCTCGATCTTCAGCTTCTCCGCGGTCAGCGCGCCGATCCCGAAGTACTCTTGGCGCAGCTTCGCGGCGATCGCGGCGTCGAACGTGTCGCCGCCGACCTTGATTGAGTTGAGGGCCACGACGCCGCACAGCGTCAGCACCGCGATCTCCGTCGTCCCGCCGCCGATGTCGATCACCATCGCGGGCCGCGTTCCGGTGATGTCGAGCCCCGCGCCGACCGCGGCCGCGACCGCCTGCGGGACGAACTCCGTGGTGCGCGGGCCGGCGGCGCGGATCGCCTCCTCGACGGCCTTGCACTCGATGTCGGTCGCGCAGCCGGGGACGCAGGCGATCACGCGCGGCGCGACGCGCGGGCGCGCGGCGAGCGCACGGTCGACGACCGTCTTCACCAGCGCATGCGCGCCGCGGAAGTCGGAGATGGTCCCGCCGCGCAGCGGGCGGACGACGCGGATGCGGCCGGGCGTGCGCCCGTCGAGCTCCTTGGCGGCTTGGCCGACCGCGATGATCGCCTCGTCGCTGGTGCGGTAGGCGACGACCGACGGCTCGCTGACGAGGATCCCGGAGTCGTGCGAGTAGACGACGGTGTTGGCCGTCCCCAGATCGATCCCGATATCCGGGCTGAACGTCGCCCTGAGCGTCCCGGTCAAGCTCATCGTGCGGAAACCTCGGAGGTGTGCGGGTGGAGTCGGTAGCCGATGCGGGGGAGCGCGGCGGCGAACGCGTGGAGCGGGAAGCCGACGACCGTGAAGTAGTCGCCGTCGATCCGCTCGACCAGCGTAGCGGCGAACCCCTGGATGCCGTAGGCGCCGGCCTTGTCGAGCCCGTCGCCGCTCGCCGCGTACGCGGTCAGCGTCTCTTCATCCAGATCGGCGAACCGGACGCGCGTCGACACCACCTCGGCGAGCGAGACGGACGTGCGGTCGTTCCGCAGCGCGAACGCGGTGTGGACGACGTGCCAGCGGCCGGAGAGCCGCCGCAGCATCGCCGCAGCTTCCGCCACGTCGCGCGGCTTGTCGAGCGCCTCTCCGTCGACGTCGACCGTCGTGTCGCCCGCGACGATGAGCGCGTCCGACGGCGCCGCCGCGGCGGCCTTGCCGCGCGCGTGGCGCAGCGCCAGCTCGACCGGGGTCAGATGCGGGAGCGGCGTCTCGTCGTAGCCGTTCGGAACGACGCGGACGCGCAGACCGAGCGAGGCGAGTAACTCGCGCCGTCGAGGTGATGCGCTGGCGAGTGCGACCGCGGTGAGAGGCGCTGCGTGTCCGATGTGTTCAGTGTACGTGGCCTCGCGCA
>DATAQE010000196.1:0-10755 GCA_036264835.1 Candidatus Elarobacter sp. | reverse complement strand
CAGAACCTCTCGATCAAGCAGGTCGAGATGGCGCAGACGATCCGCCGGGCCGGTACCGACCTGCTCACGCTGATCAACGACATCCTCGACCTCTCGAAGATCGAGTCGGGGACGACCTCGGTCGACATCACCGAGCAGCGGATCACCGACATCTGCGACGACGTCGAGCGGACCTTCCGCGGCGTCGCGCAGGAGCGCGGGCTCCGCTTCGCGATCGACATCGCGAACGACGTCCCGGGCTCGATCGAGACCGATCAGACGCGCCTGATGCAGATCCTCAAGAACCTGCTCTCGAACGCGTTCAAGTTCACGGCGCACGGGTCGGTCGAGCTCGACCTGCACCGCGAGATGCGCGAGGTCGACGGCGTCACCGCGCCGTTCGTCGCCTTCTCGGTGCGCGACACCGGGATCGGGATCCCCGGCGACAAGCACAACGTCATCTTCGAGGCGTTCCAGCAAGCCGACATGTCGACGGCCCGCAAGTACGGCGGGACCGGTCTGGGCCTGGCGATCTCGCGCGAGATCGCGGGTCTGCTCGGCGGCGACATGACGGTCGAGTCGGAGCCCGGCACCGGGTCGACGTTCACGTTCTACCATCCGCTCCAGCGCACCGCGCGCTCGTCGGCGGCCGCGACCGAGGTGGTCCCGGCGCCGCCGCGCCCGCGTCCGGCCGAGGAGGCCGCGGCGCCCGTCTCGCTGCGCGCGCCGGCGCCCGCACCGCTCCCGAGCGGCTCGGTCGACGACGACCGTGCCGACGTGAGGCCGCAGGACCGCGTCGTGCTGATCATCGAGGACGACTCGACGTTCGGGCGGATCCTGGTCGGGCTCGCGCGCGACCGCGGGTTCAAGGGGCTGATGGCGAGCAACGGCGCGGAGGGGCTCGCGCTCGCGCGGCAGTTCGTCCCCGACGCGATCACGCTCGACATCGGGCTCCCCGACGTCGACGGGTGGACGCTGCTCGACCAGCTCAAGAAAGACCCCGCCACGAAGGCGATCCCGGTCCACGTCATCTCCGGCGAGGAGCAGTGGCAGAAGGCGCTCGACTCGGGCGCGTTCGCGCACCTGAAGAAGCCGGCGAGCGAGGACGCGCTCACGCAGGCGTTCGACAACCTCCTCGGCTTCGCCGACGCGACCTCGCGCAACGTGCTGGTCGTCGAGGACGACGTCACGCAACTCTCCGCGATGGCGAACCTCATCCAGTCGGGTGAGGTGACGGTCACCGCGGTCGCGACCGGCGCGCAGGCGCTGGCCGCCCTCGACGAGGCGCAGTTCGACTGCGTGATCGTCGATCTCGGGCTACCCGACATCGAAGGGATCGACTTGATCCAGAAGGTCAAGCAGCATCCGGCGCACGTGCGCGTCCCGGTGATCGTCTACACCGGGCGCGAGCTCACCAAGCAGGAGGACGCGGCGATCCGCCGGCTCTCCGAGTCGGTGATCGTGAAGGACGCGATGTCGCCGGAGCGGCTGATCGAGGAGACCGCGTACTTCCTCAACCAGGTCGAGGCGCGGTTGCCGGAGGCGAAGCGTCCGGTCCACCCGCACAACGGGAACGGGCACTCGCTCGAAGGGCGCACGATCCTCATCACCGACGACGACACCCGCAACATCTACGCGCTGCGGAGCGCGCTCGAGGACTTCGAGATGAACGTCCTGAGCGCGGAGTCGGGCGCCGATGCGATCGGGCTGCTCCGCTCGAACCCGGAGATCGACGTCGTCCTGATGGACATCATGATGCCGGAGATGGACGGGTACGAGACGATCCGCCGGATCCGCGCGCGCGACGAGTGGAAGAACCTTCCGATCATCGCGCTCACCGCGAAGGCGATGAAGGGCGACCGCGAGCAGTGTCTCGCGGCCGGGGCCTCGGAGTACATCTCGAAGCCGGTCGACATCGATCAGCTCGTCGCGCTGATCCGCGTCTGGCTCAACGTCGTCGCGTGATCCTGGAGCCTAGGCCCTCGTTTCCGTCGCAGAACGGAAACGGGGCCGTCTCTCCGGTGGTCGCCGATCTCGAGCTGCATCTGCTGCTCGAGGCGGTGTACCGCGTCTCGGGGTTCGACTTCCGCGAGTACGCGCCGGCGACGCTCAAGCGGCGGATCGCCGAGCGGGTGCGCGCCGAAAGCTGCACGACGATCTCCGGGTTGCTGGAGCGCGTGCTGCACGATGCGCCGGCGATGGGCCGGTTCGTCGACGCGCTCACGCACAACGCGAGCTCGCCGTTCCGGGAGCCGCAGTTCTTCACCGCGTTCCGCGAGCGGGTGCTGCCGCGGCTGCGGACCTTCCCGCACGTGCGGTTGTGGGTGATCGGGTCGGGCGAGGACGCCTATTCGCTGGCGATCCTGTTGCGCGAAGCGGAGTTCTACCATCGCACCCGCATCTATGCGACCGACGCGAGCGAGTTCGCGATCGACCGGGCGAAGGCCGGGGTGTTTCCGGCCGACCTGCTCGACGAGTACTCGGAGCGGTATGCCGAGGCCGGCGGATCGCGGCTGTTCTCCGACTACGTCGAGGTGGTCGGGAACCAGGCGGTGTTCAAGGCGGGGCTGCGCGAGCAGATCGTCTTCGCGCAGCACAACCTCGTGAGCGACGGGTCGTTCAACGAGTTCCACCTGGTCGTCGCGCGGAACGTCATCACGCACTTCAACCGGACGCTCTCGTACCGGGCGCACCAGGTGATCTTCGAGTCGCTCGTGCGGCTCGGGTACCTGGGGCTCTCGTCGAAAGAGACGCTGCGGTACACCCCGCATCAGCGGGCGTACGAGGAGATCGCGCAGACCGAGCGCTTCTACCGTCGGCTTCGCTAAGCCGGACGAGGGAGCGTTCGCGAACGGCGCGAACACCGGTCCCCCCGCCGCCTCGTGGAGGTCGCCGATGGGTGACGTGAATCTTCCGGTCCTCGACGCCGGCTCGACGCTCGACGAGGCGTTCGACGCGCTTCGCCGGCACGGGTCGTCCGCGCTCGTCGTCGAGAAGGACGGCCGGCACGAGCTCGTCTTCGGCGGCGCCTTGCTGCGCGCGGAAGACGCCGGGAAGCGCTCCTTGCGCGAGGTCGAAGGGAAGCCCGTCGAGCGCCGCGAGGCGCTTGCGGGCGACGTCATCATCGAGCACGTCGCGGACGGCATCTCGTTCGGGAACCCGGCCGTGCGCGGCGTGACCAGGGGCATCGGAGGCAGGCGCTCCGGGAAACAGCCGGCGTTCACGCTCGAGCGGATCGCGGGGGACACCGCGCAGGTGCGCACGGCACGCGACCGAATCGCGGCCGCGATCGCGCGCCCCGATCTCTTCCGCTGCTCGATCGTGCGCGCGCACGCGTTCCCCGATCCGGACGTCGACGACGGCGAGGACTGCCCGAGCTGCATCGACGAGCAGCGCGCGCAGATCGGCGTCGTGACGTTCGCGCACCGCTGACCGCCGCGTATGTTCACGACGGTCTTCGGCAACCTGACCTCGCTGCTTCCGAAGAGCTTCATCTTCGGGAGCTTCATGCCCGTCGTGATCTTCGGGTTCCTCAACGGCGCGCTGCTGTACTGGTCGTCGGCGACCTTTCGCGAGATCGCCGCGCCGTGGCTGACCGGCACGCCGGGGATCGCGATCGCGGTGCTCTTCGTCGCCGCCGTCGTCGCCGCGTACGTCATCTCCTCGCTCCAGAACGTGATGCGACGCGCGCTCGAAGGCGCGTACGGCCCGTGGTGGCTGAAGTCGTCGCTGCGCGCGGATGAAAACAAGCGTAAGGAGCGCCTGACCGCCGAAAGAAACGAAGCGCGCGCGGACGCGTCCGACGTGGAGTCGGCGGACAAATGGCTCGGGCGGCTCGGCGAAGCCGCGAGCGAAGCGGCGAAAGCACCCGGTACCAAGGACTACGCGACGGAAGGCGAGGCGGTGCACGCGCTCGTCGCGGACCTGAAAGCGCGTCGGCTCCGCTGGGAACCGCTCCACGGCGACGAGATCCAGCAGGCCGTCGACGGCATGGTGGAGGCGGTGAAAGCCTGCCGGTCGGACCCGGCGCTCACCACCGACCGCCAGGACCTCACGCCCATCGTCCGCTATGCCGAGCTGGAGGCGCCGGAGCGCGAACGTGCCACGTTCGCGGCGCGCGAGCGCGCGTTCGGCGACGACCTGCCGGCGGCGACGGAGCTCGGCAACATCGCGGCCGCCATGGCGAGCTACGGCCGCAAGCGGTACAACTTCGACGTCGACGCGTTTTGGGGCCGGCTGCAGCCGGTGATCCAGCAGAACGATGCGTCGTCCTATTCCGCGCTGCTGGACGCGAAGACGCAGCTCGATTTCTTGATCGCGTGCTGGTGGTTCACGGTGTTGACGACGATCGCGTGGACGGTGCTCTTCGCGCTCGCCGGCGACGCCTTGGTCGCCGCGCTCCTCACCGGGCCGCTCGGGATCCTCGGCGCGACGATCCTGTACCGGCTCGCGGCGACCGCGTACGCTTCGTACGCCGAGTTCGTGCGCGCGTGCATCGACCTCAACCGCTTCGCGCTGCTGCGCGCGCTGCACGTGCAGCTGCCGGCCGGGATCCGGGACGAACGCGTGCTGTGGACGGCGCTCAGCCGCGTCTCGTCGTTCGGCTCGAGCGTCGTCGAGCTGAGCTATCAGCACGGCCCGCCCGGATCGTGAGGAGCCTCATCGTCTGCACCGCGCTCTGGCTGCTCGTCACCGCCGCCGGGCTCGTCGCGATGTGGTACGGCGTCCCGCCGCAGGGTGCGTTCGTCACCACGCGGCCGCTGCGGTTCGACCACCGCATCGCCGCGGGTGACGTCGCGGCGGTCCCGCTCTTCTCGTGGCACCGCACGCTGCGGACGCCGTTCGGGCGTCTGCTCACCAGCGGGGACTTCACGGGCCGGTATCTCGTGGTCGAGCACGGGATGCCGTCACCGGCGCCGATCGCGTTCGCGCAGACGGCCGAGCATCCGAAGCTCGACGGGCCCGGCGCGGTGCGGTGGGTCGCGCTGCCCGACACGAAAGGCGCCTTGGCGGGGACGCTGGACGCGGGCGACGCGGTCGACGTCTGCAGCGACGCGAAGACCTGCGCGACCGCATTACCGGTCGCCGCCGTGACGTGCGGTGCGGATGGCAGCTCGTGCAGCGTCGCCGTTCGCGTCACGAGCAACGCGCAGCGCGCGGCGCTGCTCGCCGCCGAAAAGACCCCGCCGCTGCACGTCTTCACGCACTCGAAATGAGGCCCGCATGAGCGCCTGGAGCTCCCTTCTTCCCCCGACCGACGTCGAGGCGAAACGGCCGGGACAGTGGCCGGCACTATGGCAGCTCGCGCTCGACTTCGTCGAGGGCGGGACGATCCTGAAGATCACCGCCGAGGACGGCAAGTGGAAATACAGCGCGGACGGCGAGTGCGGTCCGAACGGCGACCCCGCCTCGCTGATCATGCGCTCGAAGTGCCTGTGCGCGGCCGCGCCGGTCGGCGCGCTGATCGGGAAGATCGGCGGGAGCGCGGCCGCCGCCGCGGACGGAACGGTCTTCGCCGCGGGCGCGCTCTGCGTGATCAAGGTCCCCGCCGACGGCGGGCCGCTGTATTTCTCGATCAACGACGAAGAGAACGGGATGGACAACAACGGCGGGTCGCTGAAGGTGACCGTCGAGCGCCGGCTCACGTGACGCCGGCCGGCCCCGTGCTCGAACCGATCCCGTATGCGGCATGGGAGCCGACGAAGACCACGCTCCATCTCTACGCGCAGATCGTCGGCAAGATCGCGCTGCGCTCGTCCGCGCTGCGGAACCACTGGTGGAACTGCACGCTCAAGCCGACGGCGCGCGGGCTGCGCACGGAGCGTTTGAACGCCGGCGGCATACCGTTCGACGTCGAGCTGGACTTCGTCGACCACCGCGCGATCGTGCACGCGGGGCTGCACGACGACGTCACCTTCGCGCTGCACGACGGGCTCAGCGTCGCGGAGTTCTTCGACGCCATGCGGGCCTCGCTGCGCGCGTTCGGCATCCGCGTCCCGATCGTCGCCAAGCCGTACGGTGTCCCGGCCTTGACGACGCCGTTCGCGCACGATCGCGAGCACCGCTCGTACGATGCGGCCGCGGTGCGCCGCTGGTGGAACGCCGTCCGATGGACCTCCGACGCCTTCGAGCGGTTCGCGAGCGAGTTCGCCGGCAAGCAAGGTCCCGTCCAGCTCTTCTGGCACAGCTTCGATCTCGCGCTCGGGCGGTACAGCGGCCGCCGTGCGGGCGGACCGCCGAAGACCGATCCGGTCGAGCGCGAAGCGTACTCGCACGAAGTGATCGCGTTCGGGTTCTGGGCCGGCGACGCGAACGTTCCCGCGCCGACGTACTACACGTACACGGCACCGGAGCCCGAGACGCTGACGTCGTACGCCCTGCGCCCGCAGGGCGCTGCGTGGAATGCCGCGGGCGCGGGTCACATGGGGACCGTGCCGTACGACGCGATTCGCGGTGCGGAGAATCCCGAGGCGGCCTTGTTCGAGTTTCTGCGCAGCGCTTACGAGGCCGGAACGCGCGCGGCGGGGTGGGACGTTCGCGCGCTCGCGCACGACGGCGCTGCTGCTAGCGGATGAGGCCTCGCCGGTAGGCGGTCACCGCGGCTTGGGCGCGATCGGACGCGGAGAGTTTGTCGAGGATGTCGGCGACGTGGCCTTTGACCGTGCCGAGGCTGACGTAGAGGCGTTCGGCGATCTCCGCGTTGCCGATGCCGTCGGCGATCAGTCGCAGGATCTCCGTTTCGCGCGGGGTGAGCGGCGAGCCGGCGGGGTCGCGTGCGGCGCCGCTGAGCTTGCGCAGGATCACGTGCGCGATGCGGGGGTCGAAGTAGGCGCCGCCGGCGGCGACGGTGCGGATCGCATCGATCACGACCGACGCGTCGGAGGCTTTCACGCAGTACGCGTCAGCACCGGCCGCGAGCGCGGCTAGCACTTCTTCTTCGATCTCCTGCATCGTGAGGATCACCACGCGCGGAGCATCGGGCAAGGCTTTGATCTCGCGGGTCAGGGCGATCCCGTCTTTGCCCGGAAGACCGAGGTCGACGACGGCGACGTCGGGGTGCACGTGCGTCACCGCGTCGAGGCCGGCGATGCCGTCGGCGGCTTCGTCGGCCACCACGATGCCGGCCGATTCGAGCGAGGTGCGCAAGCCGGCTCGGACCAGCGCGTGATCCTCGACGATGACGACGCGGATCGCGCTCATGCGCGTGCTTTCGGGAGCGTCATCGTGAACGACGAGCCGCGCGGTTCGCGCGGGTCGTAGCGCACGGAGCCGCCGCTCTCCTCGGCGATGCGGCGGACGATGTAGAGCCCGAGGCCCGTTCCGCCGCCCGTGCGCGACGCGGTCGAGAAGCGCTGGAAGAGCGCCGCGCGCGCGGACGGGTCGACGCCGAAGCCGTCGTCGGAGACCGCCACGCCGACCGTTTCGCGGGCGGGGGTGACACGCACCTCGACATGGCCGTCCTTCGGCGTGTGCTGCAGCGCGTTCGCGACCAGGTTCGCGAGCGCGCGTTTGAGGTCGCCGCGCGAGCCGCGCACGATCGCGCCTTCCGCCGGTTCCGCGGCAAGCGCGATCCCGCGCGCTTCGGCCATCGCGCGCAGCTCCGAGGTCACCTCCGAGGCGACCGCGGAGAGGTCGACGGGGTCGCGCTCCGTGCGGCGTTCGCCCGACTCGAAGCGCGCCACCAGCAGCAGCGTCTCGGCGAGGCGGCTCAGGTCGTCGATCGAGACCCGGCTGTCGCGCAGCACCGTCTCGTAGCGCGGCGGCAGCGCGCCGTACGCGCCGCCGGCGGCTTGTTCGAGCGTCATCGACAACGCGGCGAGCGGCGTGCGCAGGTCGTGCGAGAGCGCGTAGACCAAATCGCGGATCACGTCCTGGCGCTCGGTCAGCGCTTCGTTGCGCTCGGCGAGCTCGGCGAAGAGGCGCGCTTGGATCAGCGCGTTCACCGCGACGGCGGCGTAGCCGCGCGCGGTTTGGATCACGGTGTCGTCCGGCGACTCGGCGTTCGAGCTGACGAGCAGCACGCCGAAGCTCGTGCCGCGGTCGGCGAGCGGGATCGCGATCGCGCTGCGCGCGCCGAGCCGGTCCAGCAGGAAGCGGCCGACGGGGTCGGTTGCGCGCACCGTGCTCACCGTGCCCTCGTCGGCGACGCGGTGCGTCAGCGAGACGATCTCCGAGGGCGGGTGCGCGTCGAGCACGTCGACCTCGCCTGCGCCGTCGCGCACCGCGAGGATCTCGCCGGCGGCGCCGCTCGGGTACCAGTACGCCGCTTCGCCGTCGAGCGCGCGCGGCGCTTCGCGCACGATCGCGCGTTTCACCAGATCGGGCGAGAGCGAGGCGCGCATGCGATCCGCCGCGACCGCGAGCGCCGCTTCGCGGCGCGCGCGCGCTTCCTGCGCGACGACGCGGCCCACGCGCTCCGAGCGCTCCTGCACCGCGGTGCTCAGGAAGCCGACGAGCACGATCGAGAGCGCCGAGAGGAGACGGTCGCCGACGCCGATCACGTCCCAGTGGTAGCCGTCGCGGGCGGCGTTCGCGAACGCGGCCGCGGTGTCGGCGGCGAGCGCGGCGATCACCAGCGTCGCGGTCAGGCGGCGGCTGCGCGTCAGCGCGGCGAGGACGATCGGGACGTCGAGCAGGATCGCGATGACCAGCGTCTGCGGCGTCAGCAAGTCGACGACGAACGCCGCGATCAGCAGCGCGAAAGCGACGGCGGCGACGGCTCGCGAGCGCACCGTCAGGCGCTTCGGGGAGCCGGGGAGCCGCCCTGCGAAGGTCAGCCCGTGCGGGACGAACGACGCTCCGACGCGGCGGCGCTCCTCGCCGAGCTCGGCTTCACCCCCAAGCTGACGATCTATCTCGGCGGCGCGCCGGGCGCCGGGAAAACGCACCGTCTGCTGAGCGACGCGCTCGGCGAAGCGAAGGCCGGACGGCGCGTCGCGATCGGCTGGATCGAGACGAAGCACCGCCCTCAGCTCGAGGCGCTCGCCGCGCCGCTCCCGCGCATTCCGCCGCGCCGGTTCGCGCTCGGCGAGACGACCGTCGAGGACTTCGATCTCGACGCCGCGCTCGCGAGCGACTACGAGACGATCGTCCTCGACGAGCTCGCGCACGCGAACCCGCCCGGCGCGGCGCACGCGAAGCGCTGGCAGGACGCGCTCGCACTGCGCGAAGCCGGGAAGTCGGTGCTCGGCGCCTTCAACGTCATGCACCTCGACACGGTGGCGCCGGTCGCGGAGCGGATCACCGGCTATCCGATCCGCGAGCTCGTCCCGATCGGGTTCCTGCGCAAGGCCGACCGCGTGATCGCGCTCGACGTCGCGCCCTCGATCCTCGAGTCGCGGCTGCGCACCGGGCGCATCGTGCGCGACGAGGACGTCGAGCGCGCCGCGGCCGGCCTGTTCCAGCCGAAGAACCTCGCGATGATGCGCGAGCTGCTGCTGCGCGTCGTCGACGATCTCACCGTCCCGGTCGTCGCGCCGAGCAAAGTCTCGATCGCGCTCGCCGCGGTGACGGGCGCGGCGGACGTCGAACCGTTCGTGCGCCGTGCCGGCGCGTTCGCCGACGCGCTCGACCTCGCGCTCGAGGTGACGGCCGTCGACGGCGTCGACCGCGGCCGGCTCGACGCCGCGACGCTCCTCGCCGACGGCGGCGTCGTTCCGGTCCCCGACGGACTCGCGCGCGGCGATCTGCGCGCGGTGCGCGCGTCGCTGGTGATCGTTCCGCGCGGCCCGCTCGCGGACCGCATCCTCGAACGCCCGCTCGACCGCGATCTGCTGATCGCCGATCCGAGCGCGATCCCGCTCACCGCGCTCGAGAGCGGCCGGCACCCGTACGGTTTCGTCCTCGGCGACCGGCTGCGGATCGGCTACGGCAAGCTCACCATCTATCTCGGCTCGGTGGCGGGGAGCGGGAAGACCTACGCGATGCTCGACCGCGCGCACCAGCTGATCGAGGACGGCGGCGACGTCGTCGCCGCGCTCGTCGAGACGCACGATCGCGCCGACACGGCGGCGCAGCTTGCCGGGATCGACCAGATCGCGCGGCTCCCGAACGGCGAGCTCGATCTCGACGCGCTGCTGCTGCGCCGCCCGCAGGTCGCGCTCATCGACGAGCTGGCGCACACCAACGTGACCGCGGGCGCGCGCGCGAAGCGCTACGACGACGTGATCGCCGTGCTGCGCAACGGCATCGACGTGATCACCACGCTGAACGTGCAGCATTTCGAGGGCGTCGGCGACGCGGTCGAGCGCCTCACCGGGACGCGCGTCCGCGAGACGCTCCCCGACAGCGTGCTGGAGTTCGCCGACGAGGTGATCTTCGTCGACGTGACGCCGGACGTGCTGCGCCAGCGCCTGCGCCAAGGGAAGATCTACCCGCTCGACCGCGTCGACGCCGCGCTCGCGAACTTCTTCCGCACCGAGAACCTCGCGGCGTTGCGCGAGCTCGCGGTGCGCGAGACGCTGCGCGCGCGCTCCGAGCGCCGCCGCGAGCGCCCGTTCGCGCGGATCGTGCTCGGCGTCGCCCCGCGCGAGCGCGACGCGCCGCTGATCGCGCGCGCCGGCCGCCTCGCGCAGCGGCTCGACGTCGACCTGCGCGTCGTGTGCGTCACGCCGAGCGGCGCGCAGGCGCGCGAGGCGATCGACGTGCTCGCGCGTGCCGCCGCGGCGGCGCGCGGAGCGTTCTTCGCGAACGCCGCCGAGGACGCCGCGGCGTCGATCGTCGCGTCGCTCGCGCCGGGCGACGTGCTCGCCGTCGAGTCGCCGCGCAATCCGCGCC
>DATAQE010000174.1:0-4217 GCA_036264835.1 Candidatus Elarobacter sp. | reverse complement strand
GAGAACCACGCCTTCGACTGCGTGAAGGGCTCGGACTACCTGGGCGACCAGGACGCGATCGAGGCGATGGCCGAGGACGCGCCGCGCCAGATCATCTGGCTCGAGCACCGCGGCTGCATCTTCTCCCGCATGCCCGACGGCCGGATCGCGCAGCGCCCGTTCGGCGGCGCCGGCGCGGCCCGCACTTGCTTCTCGGCCGACGTCACCGGCCTGGTCATCCTGCACACACTGTGGGAACAGCTCGAGCGGTTCGGCGTCAAGGTCTACGAGGAATACTTCGCGACCTCGCTCTGCGTCGAGGACGGCGTCGGCACCGGGATCGTCGCCTACAACATGCGCAGCGGCGAGCTGGAGCTGGTGACCGCGAAGGCGACGATCTTCGCGACCGGCGGGCTCGGCCGCGTCTACCGCAAGACGACCAACGGCTACGCTTCGACGGCCGACGGCATGGCGATCGCCTATCGCGCCGGCATCCCGCTGATGGACATGGAGTTCGTCCAGTTCCACCCGACCTCGCTCAAGGAGAACGGCGTGCTGCTCTCCGAGGCGGCGCGCGGTGAGGGCGCTTACCTGCTGAACGCGGACGGCGAGCGGTTCATGTTCAAGTACGCCCCGAACAAGGGCGAGCTCGCCTCGCGCGACGTCGTCAGCCGTGCCGAGTGGACGGAGATCCTCGAAGGCCGCGGCGTCGACGGCTGCGTCTTCCTCGACCTGCGCCACCTCGGCCGCGAGAAGATCCTCGAGCGCCTCCCGCAGATCCGCGAGCTCGCGCTCGACGCGACCGGCAAGGACGCGATCGAGACGCCGATCCCGATCCTCCCCGGCATGCACTACGCGATGGGTGGCATCGCGACCGACAAGTGGGGCGCCACGCAAATCCCCGGCGTGTATGCCGCAGGTGAGTGCTCCTGCGTCTCGGTCCACGGCGCGAACCGCCTCGGCGGCAACTCGCTGCTCGAGACGATCGTCTTCGGTGCGCGCTCGGCGCAGCACGCCGCGGACTACATCAAGAAGCTCGGCGACGTGAAGCCGTCCGAGAAGACGCTGCAGACCGAGAAAGACCGGATCGCCGGTATCCTCGCGCGCACCGGCGGTGAGCGGCACAGCCACGTGCGCAAGGCGATCAACGACGCGCTGAGCGACCACGCGTTCATCTTCCGCGAAAAGGCCGACCTCGAGGCCGGGATGGACGAGCTCCGCCAGGCGCGCGAGATGGCGCAGACGATGACCGTCCAGGACAAGTCGAAGACGTTCAACACCGACCTGGTCGGCGCGCTCGAGACCGAGTTCCTGATGGACATCTCGCAGCCGATCGTCCTCGGCGCAATCAACCGCGAGGAGTCGCGCGGCGCGCAGGCGCGGCGGGACTTCCCCGACCGCGACGACGAGAAGTGGATGGTGCACACGCTCATGCACTTCAAGGGTCCGACGGCCGACCCGGAAGCCGACTACTCGCGCAAAGTGACCGTCACCAAATGGCAGCCCACGGTTCGGACGTATTAATCTGATGGCCTACACCCTCGACATCTTCCGTTTCGACCAAGGGACCGACGAGGTTCCGCACCGCGATCGCGTCGAGATCACGGAGATCCCCGACACCGCGACCGTGCTCGACGCGCTCGAGCACGCGAAAGCGGAGATCGACGGCTCGATCACGTTCCGCCGTTCGTGCCGCTCCGCGATCTGCGGCTCGTGCTCGATGAACATCAACGGCACGACCGGGCTCGCGTGCAAGACGCCGGTCCGCGCGGTGCTCAAGAGCGATCGCACCGTCACGCTCGACCCGATGCCGAACTTCCAGCCCATGAAGGACCTCGTGGTCCACATGGACCCGTTCTGGGACAAGTACACGCGCCTCAAGCCGTACCTGCAGCCCAAGGACAAGGATTCCGACCACGCGACCGAACGTCGCGTCTCGCCGGAGGACATGAAGAAGCTCGTCGCCGTCGCGAACTGCGTGATGTGCGCGACCTGCTACGCGCTCTGCCCGGTGGTCTCGGTCGATCCGTCGTTCGCCGGGCCCGCGGCGATCGCGTACGCGTACCGCTTCATCGAGGACGTGCGCGACAGCAAGCGCAAAGAGCGCGCGGCGCAGATCGCCGACGACTACCTCTGGCTGTGCGCGCACTGCTATGCGTGCTCGTATTGTCCGAAGCACGTCGACCCGCACGACGACATCATCGCGGTGAAGCGCGCGACGATCGAGGAAGGGCTCACCGACGCGGCCGGCCCGCGCCACGCGCTCGTCGTCGCGAAGACCGTCAAACAGACCGGGATGCTGCACGAGACCGAGGTCATCCAAGGCACGGTCGGGCGCTTCAACATCCGCGGCCTGATCAAGGTCGCGCCGCTCGGCATCCGGCTCGCGCTCGCCGGGAAGATTCCCCCGCTGTTCCTGAAACCCGTCCCGAAGGTCGACGAGATCCGGACCATCTTCGAGACCCTGGAGGCTCCGACGCTCTGATGACTGCCACCCTGGACAAGCCCGTGATTCGCGGGAAGTCGAAATCGGCGCAGATGCGCAAGTACGGGTTCTTCCCCGGCTGCGTCGCCAAAGAGTCGTGCAAGGAGCTGTTCAACTCGACGATGCTCCTCGCGGACCGGCTCGGGATCGAGCTGGTCGAGCTGACCGCGGCCTCATGCTGCGGCGCTTCGGTGCTGAACGACACGAACCGCGACGTCGCGCGCGTGCTGAACGCGCGCACCTACGCACAGGCCGAGGCGCTCGGCCTTGACGACGTGATCACGATCTGCTCGACCTGCACCGGCCACATGCGCGCCGCGAACAAAGAGCTCCTCGAGGACGAGGGCCACATGACGCAGGCGAACGCGATCCTCGGCAAGTTCGGCGCGAAGTACGACGGCACCGTGATGGTGCGGCATTTGCTGTGGCTGCTGATCGACGACATCGGCCTGGACGAGCTCAAGAAGATGGTCGTGAAGCCGCTCAACGGGCTAAAGGTCGCGCCGTTCTACGGCTGCCACATCATCCGTCCCGAGTCGGTGAACGGCTGGGAGTCGGCGCGCAACCCGCACTCGCTCGAAGACCTCATCGTCGCACTCGGCGGCGAGGCCGTCGACTACGCCGGCAAGACGCGCTGCTGCGGCTTCCACGTCCAACTCGAGAAGGACGGGATCGCCGCGAACATGGTCGGCCAGAACATGCGCATGGCAAAGGACCAGGGCGCCGAAGCGGTGCTCACGCCGTGCCCTCTCTGCCACCTCGCCCTCGACGGCTACCAGGCCGACTCGGCCGCGCGCTGGGGGCGGACGGATCTGCCGGTATTCCATCTGCCGCAGCTCGTGGCGCTTGCGCTGGGCGTCGACCCGTCGACGCTCGGGATGAACAAGCACATCATCACGCCCGGGCTGGTGCTGCAGTCGCACGAGCTCGCGCCGGCACACGTCGCGTAGCGCAGCGCCTTGAACGCGAAGAAGGGGAGCGCCGTCCGGTGCTCCCCTTCTTCCTTTTTTCCGCGCGACGTTAGACGCGGTTCTTGTTGCGGCGCTCTTCGATGAAGCTGCCCCAGTAGATCAGGGCCATCAGGGCGACGCTCATGATCGTGAGGAGCGTGGGGATCAGGTAGTACGACGGCACGGCATTTGGGTTCGCGCGGGGACTCGGTCTCCCTTGCGGCGGGCGGCAGGGGCCCGCCGCGTTCCGCCCGCCGTGCGCGGGTAAACGGGGCAGGTCATGGACGTCGAGATCACGCTTCGGGTGAACGGGGCGGCGCACCGTCTTTCCGTCGACACCCGCACGACGCTGCTCGACGCGCTGCGCGAGCGCCTCGGGATCACCGGGCCGAAGAAAGGCTGCGATCACGGGCAGTGCGGCGCGTGCACGGTACTCATCGACGGGCGGCGGGCGAACAGCTGCTTGGCGCTCGCCGTCGCGCATCAAGACGCGGACGTGACCACGATCGAAGGGCTCGCGAACGACGGCGGGCTGCACGCGATGCAGGCGGCGTTCGTCGAGCACGACGCGTTCCAGTGCGGCTACTGCACGCCGGGGCAAATCTGCTCGGCGGTCGCGATGCTGCGCGAGGTCGAGGACGGCTGGCCCAGCTACGTCACGGGCGATCTTGGTGCGGCGGAGATCGCACTCGACGACGAGGAGATCCGCGAGCGGATGAGCGGCAATCTGTGCCGGTGCGCGGCGTACGCGAACATCGTCCCCGCGATCGCGCAGGTCGCTGGGCGAGAGCCGGATGGGGCGG